>CALWEC010000055.1 GCA_944376945.1 uncultured Lachnospiraceae bacterium
AAAGACACAGCAGCTTTTGCCAATTTTTTCTGTTTTCTCTTTCTGTTTTCCGGCTGTCCGGCCTTCCGCCGCGCCTGCCTCGCTACATCTCCGGCACCGGCGTAGGCCGCGCCGGGTCAAAGACCTGGTCCGCGTCAAAGAACTGGCTCAGCTTATCCGCGTGGTAGTACATCTCGTATCCGTCCGCGTTGATCCGGGCCTGGCGCAGGTACTGGGAGGAGAACTGCACCCACGGCTGGTTGGCGTCCACGTTGCAGTAGTAGTCAAAGCCCACGCTCTTTAGGTAGTCGAACTTCTCGTTGTTGTCGTAGTTGCGCCAGCTTCCGATGTCCGTCCCCTTGGGGAAAATCAGGATGTCCGTATCCCCGCCCAAAAGCGGGTTCACCTGATCCAGCCATTTTTCCATGTCCGTCTTCATATTTTCCAGGGTGGCCTCCCCCATATCCCGGTGGCCCCAGCTGTGGGAAGCAAACTCCCAGCCCAGCTCCTCCATGCGGGCCGCCACGGCCGAAGCCTGCTCCCGCTCCTGGTCCACGTCCAGGGAGGCGTACTCCGGCTTATAGTTCTCATCGCTGGGGTCGCCGTACTTAGGCGCGGTGCGGTATCCCAGGATTCCGTCGTAGCCGGTGAGGGCGATAATCCCCCGGGCCCCCTGGTAGGAGAAATCCGGGTGCTCGGCGATAAACTGCTCCAGCAGCGGCACCACGTCGAAGGCGCCGGTCTGCACGGTCCCGTCCTCCATCTGCATCTCGCAGGTCGGGTAGCCGTCCTCCCCGATGACGATCTTGGTGGCAAAGCCGTGGCCCTTCATATACTCATAGTAGGAAACATCGTCGATGGAAAGGACGAAAGGCTTCTTGCCCTCCGGCAGCATGATAGAGCCCTTGACCATCTCCCCGTCCTGCTCGTAGGCCATGTCGTGAATCTTCACCAGCACATAGCCCCGCTCGTACATTTCCTCGATGATCTTGTTAAACTCGTCCACCGTGGTCATCACCTGGTTGTAGCCGTCCGCCATGTTGGAGCCAAACGCCAGATCTGTATCCACAATCAGGGAGTGGAAGAAAATGTGCGGGATCTGGGTAATATCCGCCTTCACCAGCGTGGACTTGGTCTCCTCGTAGCCGGCAATGGCCTCCGTGATGGCCGTGTTGGACTCGTAGCCCGGCACCTCCTGCAGCAGGGCGATGGCCCCGTCGTAATCGTAGGAGGCCGCCAGCCGCTCCGCCTGGGCCAGCACCGAATCCGCGTCCGAAGGCGCCGCCTCCGAGCTTTCCGCCCCGGCGGTTTCCCCGCCTTCCGTGGAAGAAGCGGACTGGGACGGGAATGTTACCGAATCATCGTCCTTGGATCCGCCCAGGAAATGAAGGGCCGCGAAGATGGCTCCCGCCAGGATGAGGATCAGGATGACGGTTACAATAATCCGGTTCCGGATGGCCCGCCGCCTCCGGGCCCGCCGCCGGCTTTCCCGCCGGTTGCTCCCTCTATACTGATAATCCATGTTGCATCCCCCTTATTCTGTCAAATTTCTCCGGTTTGCTTCCCTTATTCTACCATCCGTTCCCAGGGGAATCAAGGCTGCAAATCTTAATAAATCCTGATAAATCTCCGAACCGCCCGGCTCCTTCAGCCACTCCATCAGCCGCTCCCCGGCCCAAAGGGCGTCCGCGGCCTCCAAAAGCCCCCACTCCCGCTGGTCCCGCAGATGGGCGTACAGGGAAAGGGCCGCCTCCACCTGCCCTTCCCGGCAGAAGGCGTCCAGCCCCTCGGAAAACTCCGCCCGGCTAAGCGGAGGGTCCTGGGCGTCCCGGGTTTCCCGGTACCGCTCCCACAGGGACTGCTCCGTAATCCCCCAGCGCTCCAGCCGCCGCAGCCCGTGGCGCTGGCTTTCCGGGGAAAGGCCGGTCTGAAGCCGCAGGGCCTCCTTTACCGCCTGTTTCACCGCTTTCCCCACCAACTCTCCTAGCTTGCTGTGCTGGCCTGCGTCCGTCAGCCGCACCGGGGCTTCGGCGTTGCAGACCACCACGGTGCCGTCTGTCCCGGAGCCGGTGGCGATGCCGCTGGAAAAGCGGCTGGGGGCCTGGAGCTCCTGAAGGGCCGCCGCCTTGGCCTCCCCGCACAGGCCCAGGGCCCGGGCCATGGCCCCTGGCGTCAGATCCACATTGACCGCCAGCAGGATGTTGATGGTCCCCGCCGGGGGAGCCGCCGTCTCGTCCCAGGAGGCCGGATCCCCGGCCCGGGCCCCGTTGACCTCGATGCCGCCGGTTACCGCCGCCATCACCTGGGTATCGCCCCAGCTTTCCGCCGCCAGGGCCACGTTTTCCATGCTGGCGGCGGTGGACATGCCCGCCGCCGTCTCCGGATCCAAGCCCAGGGCCTCCGCGGTCCGGGCCAGATGCTCCTCATAGGTGGGGGCGCAGAGCCGGCACTCCATGCCGGCTCCCGGATTGATGTCGTTGTTGAAAACGGCGGTCAGATCCTCCCGGTAGCCGCCGTTCCAGGCGCAGGTGCTTAACACCCGGCGCTTACCCGCAAAGGGCACCACAATACATTTTTCATACCGATGGATGGGGTCACCCGCCGGCAGCGTTCCGATCCGCATCGCTTTTCTCCTTTCGGCCAACCGCCCACTCCCGGAGCCGCTCCAAAAACTCGTCGTGATCGCCAAAGTACACAATCTTTTTCTTCTCTCCCAGCTCCTGCAGGCGCTGGACCAGCTTTCCGCCGGTATAATCCCCGCTTAAAGCGTTCTTATGGAAAAACAGGATCCCCTTCACCTGCTCCAGGCCGTCCAGGTTGGCCAGGTTGTTGACGCCAAAGGGCATGTCCGCCGTCAAAATCACGTCCGCGTCCGCCATCATGGCCAGATTTTCCTTCTGGGCCTCCGGGGTCACCGGGGTAAAAGGCGGGATTTCCACATGGGGGATCCCCAGGTAGCGGCAGATTTCGCAGTCGGTGCTTCCCTGGTTGACCACCCCCGCCGTCAGCTGATGGCCCCGGTCGTCCAGCTCCTCCAGGATCCGCCCGGCCCCGTCCCCGCCGCAGATCACGTGGATCCGCAGGGGACGCTCCGCCCGCTCTCCCCGCAGCACCCGGATGGGAACCATCTCCGGCTTGTGGAACAGCGGGTTTTCCCGGATCAAAAGCTTCATCTGGTAAAGGGCTTCCATATTCTTTTTGGTGACAATAGCCGCCGGTTCCCCGTCCGCCGCCACCTGGCCGTCCCGCAGCAGGATCATCCGGCCGCAGTACCGGGAAGCCATATTCACATCGTGGAGCACCGCCAGCACCGTCAGGCCTTCTTCCTGGTTCAGCCGGGTAATCAGCTCCATCACCTCTGTCTGATGATGGATATCCAGGGCGGAGGTAGGCTCGTCCAGCAAAAGGATCCGAGGCGACTGGGCCAAGGCCCGGGCCAGCACCACCCGCTGCCGCTCCCCGCCGCTCAGTTGGTTGTACAGCCGTTTCCGGAATTCCAGGGTGTTGGTCACCTCCATGGCTTTCCGGATGGCCTGGGCGTCCTCCCGGCTTTCCTTCTTCCCAAAGCTTTGATAGGCGTACCGGCCCATGGCCACAATATCCTCCACCGTAAAGGCGTAGTCCACCGAGTAGGACTGGGGCACCACCGCCACCAGCCGGGCCCGTTCCCGGTTCTTGAGGCCCCGGTTGTCCCGGCCGCAGACCTCCATGCGCCCGCCTGTCAGGGGCAGCAGGCCGGAGACGCATTTTAACAGGGTGGATTTGCCTGCGCCGTTGGAGCCAATGAGAGCCACAAACTCCCCCTGCCCGATGGACGCGCTGACCCCCTGCAGCACCTTTTTTTCTCCGTACCCGGCGCACACATCCTGAAGTTCCAGCATGGTTTCCCTCATCGCCCTTCACCTCCCCGCCGGGATTTCCGCAGCAGATACAGGAAAAACGGGCCGCCGCAGGCTGCGGTGATAATGCCCACCGGGATCTCCTGGGTGATGGCGCTGCGGGCCACCGTGTCGCAGAGGATCAGGAAGGTGCCTCCGAACACCAGGGAAACCGGCATCAGCACCCGGTGCCGGGGGCCGGTAAAAAGCCGCACCACATGGGGCACCAGCAGGCCTACGAAGCCGATGATGCCGGTGGCGGAAACCACCGCCGCCGTGACAATGCTGGACACCACCATCACTTTTTTCTTGACCCTCTCCACCTGGACCCCCAGCTGGACCGCCGTCTCCTCCCCCATCAGCATAATGTCCAGCTCCCGGGCGGAGGTCAGCAGCAGGAAGATCCCCACCGCCGCGTAGGGAAGGATAATCAGGATCTGGTTCCAGCCCTTCCCGTTAAGGCTCCCCATGGTCCAAAACAGGATCTGGTCCATGCTCTGCTGGTTGAACAGCATCATCAGGGACAGGAACGCGGAAAGGCTCTGGTTAACCGCGATGCCGGACAGCAGCAGGCTGGAAATAGGCACCCGCCGCCCTGCCCGGGAGATGGCGTACACCAGGAACACCGTCAAAAGCGCCCCGGCAAAGGCCAGGAAGGTTGTGCCGGAAAGGCCGGCAAAGCCGCCGGAAAAATGGAGCACAATCCCCAAAGCCGCCCCCAGGGCCGCGCCGGAGGAAATGCCCAGGATGTACGGATCCGCCATAGGATTCTGGAAGATCCCCTGGTAGCTGGCCCCGCACACCGCCAGGGAGGCCCCGGTAAGGAAGCCCAGGATGACCCGGGGCAGCCGCACGTCCCGGATGATGGCGATGCTGCCGGAGGGAATCCCCTCCAGGCTCACCGGCAGATGGAAGATCTCGTGGAGCAGGATCCGGTTTACCTCCCCCAGGGAGATGGAGGCCGCCCCCAGGACCGTACACAGATAAACCAGCAGGAGGCAGCCTGCTATGGCCAAAACCAATGCCAGCCGCCTCCCGTGAAATTTACGTCCGCTCATTGAAACAGTTCCGGATACACCTGCTCCGCCAGCAGCCGGGTCCCTTCCGCCAGGCGGGGGCCTGCCCGCTGGATCCGGTCCGCCTCAGGGGAAAGGCCGTCGTAGAAGATCAGGGTATCGTCGCTCTGGATGCAGGCCAGCTCCGAAAGGCCGGCCACCTGCCGCAGCTCCTCCGGCGTGCTGTACAGGGAAATATACACGTCCGGGTTGCTTTCTATAATAGTCTCCACCGAAAGCTGCGGCCACATTTCCCCTGTCTCCGCCGCCACGTTGCGCACGCCAATGTCCTCCAGCATGTTGCCCAGAAGGGAACCGGGGCCGGCGCTGTAGTAGCCTCCCAGGTCGATGAAGGCGGATTTTTCTTCGTGACCGGCGGACAGGATTTCCTCCAGCTCCGCCATCTCCGCTTCCATTCCCTCCACCAGGGCGGCCGCTTCCTCATTCCGGTTCAGCACCTGCCCTGCCAGCTGGATGTTTTTCTCCACCCCTTCCAGGTCGCTGGCGGCAAACACAATCACCTTGGCTCCAGCCTCCTCTACCTGGCTGCGGATGGAATCGTCGATATAGTCGGAGGCGAAAATCACATCCGGCTCCATGGAAATCACCAGCTCCGTGTTGGGGGAGGTGTAGGTCCCGATGGAGGGGACGTCCGCCGCCTCCGGCGGATAGTTGCAGTAGTCGGTCCGGCCTACCACCATCTCCCCGGCTCCCAGGGCAAACAGCGTCTCCGTGTTGGCCGGGGAAAGGGATACCACCCGCTCCGGCTCCGCCTCGATGGTCACCGAAGTGCCCAGGTCGTCTGTAATGGTCAGCGGGTACTGGGTTTCCTCCGCTCCCGCCGCCGTGCTCTCTGCGGCCGTGCTCTCCGCGGCTGTACTCTCTGCCGCCATGCTTTCCGCCGCCGTACTCTCCGCCGCCGCGCTCTCTGCGGCTGTGCTTTCCTGTCCGGCGCTTCCGCAGCCGGCGGCCAGCACCAGGCTCAGGGAGAGGGCCGCCCCTAAGGCTTTCTGAAGCCATCTCTTTTTCATTTTCTTTCCTCCTTTGGCCGGGACGGCTTTCCCGCCGTTCCGCCTAAGGTAGTATCTCACATTCATTTCCGTTTGTCAAACCCTGCGGCCCCATGTTAGAATAAAAGGGAACGGCGGCAGCCCTTCTTCGGGAGGGGCGGACCGTCAGGAAGGAGCAGCTTATGAGAGAGACAACAGTAGAAAACGGAAAGGTCCGCGGCATTCCCTGCGGGTGGCCCAGCATCACCGCCTATTACGGCATTCCCTACGCCGCCCCGCCGGTAGGGAACCTGCGCTGGAAGGCCCCGCAGCCGGCGGCGGATTGGGAGGGCGTCCGGGACTGCGCCCGGGCCTCCGCCAAATGCTGGCAGCTGGGGGTGGGAAAGGGTTCCTTCTATGAAAAGGAGTTTTACCCCTGTGAGGAAGAAATGAGCGAAGACTGCCTGTATCTGAACGTTTGGACACCGGCCCAGTCCCCGGAGGAACGGCTTCCGGTCCTGTTCTGGATCCACGGCGGCGCTTTTATGACCGGTTACGGCCACTCCGCCCACTTTGACGGGGAGCACTTTGCCCGCCAGGGCGTCATCCTGGTGACCATCAATTACCGGCTGAATATCTTCGGCTGGATGGTGCACCCGGAGCTGGACGCGGAAAGCCCGGAGGGCGTCTCCGGCAACTACGGCCTGCTGGACCAGATTGCCGCCCTCCAGTGGGTGCGCCGGAACATCGCCGCCTTTGGCGGGGATCCGGAAAACATTACCATTGCCGGCCAGTCCGCCGGCGCGGCCTGCGTCCAGTCCCTAATCTGCTCGCCGTTAGCCAGGGGGCTGTACGCCAAGGCCATCCTCCAAAGCGGCGGCGGCCCTTCCCCCTTCCCGGACATGGATTTCCCTCTTTTAAAGGAGGCGGAAGCCCAGACGGATTTGGCCGCCCTGGGGGTTTCCTCCCTCGCCGAAGCCCGCGCCCTTTCCGGGGAGGAGCTGTTGGAGCGCTGGAAAAAGACCATGCCGGGCCCGGCCATCCTCCACACGCCGGTGGTGGACGGCTACGTGCTGACGGAGCGGATCTCCCAATGCTGCCGGAACGGGCACACCCCGGCCATGCCCTGTATGATCGGCTACACCGCCCAGGAAGGGCTGGCTTTTGCCAAGGACCGGCGGCAGCTGGAGGAAATGATCCCCCAGACGCTGCCCCGCCGCGGCGCGGAATACCTTTCCCTCTGCCCCCAGGATGGGCCGGAATTTGACGCCTACCGGGCTTCCATGGCCACCGAATTCCTCCAGGGAGCCGCGGAAGCCTGGGCGGAGCTGCGGGAACGCCAGGGCAAGGGAGACACCTACGTGTACTGCCTGGAGCGGCAGCTGCCTGGGGACGGCAAAGGCGCATTTCACGCCGCCGACCTGTGGTATGTGTTCCGCACCCTAATGCGGGCCTGGCGGCCTTGGGAGGCGGAGGATTACATGCTGGCCTACGCCTGCAATACCTACTGGGCCAATTTTGCCAAAACAGGGGCCCCCAACGGGGACCGGAAACCGGAAATCCCCCATTGGGAGCCCTACACAGCGGAACATCCTGTAACCCTGCGGCTGGACGCCGCGATCCGGCTGGAACAGCGCCCGGAGCCGGAGCGGGTAGCCTGCTGGAAGAAGGAACGGACAGAATAAACCGTTCTGCCGGTCAGCAGGTAGCCCCGCCGGTCAGATGCAGCTGGGCTTCCAGGATCTCCTGCTTCCGTTCCAGGAGATCCTGGCCCAGCAGCTGTTCCTCTACCGCGTCAAAGCCCAGGCGGGCAATGGTGTCCGCGAACCGCTCGCCGGTCTTCCCCTGCTCCCGGTACAAAAGCAGGGCCTTTTCGATGACCTCCATCACTTCCTCTTTGTCCGTGAAAATCTTCTTCATGGGCCGGCCCTGGGCCACATGCTTGCCCCAGCGTCCTCCCAGATAAATCTTGTAGCCGTAGGTGCCGTCCTCCATGGCGTCAAAATGGCAGTGGCCAATGCAGCGGCCGCAGTTGTTGCAGGCCTCCCGGTCAATTTCCAGGATCCCATCCACCACCTTGGCCGCGCCGATGGGACATGCCGCCTCCACGGAGCACTTTTTGCAGCCGTTGCAGTAATCCTCCTCAAAAATAGGGATCCGCTGGCCCACCACGCCCAGATCGTTCAGATCCGGCTTGACACAGTTGTTGGGGCAGCCGCCTACGGCGATTTTAAATTTGTGGGGCAGGCGGACCTCCCGGTAGCCCTCGTAAAACCGGTGATGGATCTCCTCCGACAGGGCGAAGGAATCCAGCAGGCCGTACTGGCAGGTGGTTCCCTTGCAGGCCACCACCGGGCGCACCTTGGAGCCGGTGCCGCCGGTAACCAGCCCGGCCTGGGCAATGTACGCCTGGAATTCCTCAATCTTTTCATAGGGGATCCCCGGCACCTCCACCGTCAGCCGGGTGGTCAGGGTCACATGGCCGTCCCCGAATTTTTCCGCCGCCTCCGTAATACAGCGGGTCTGCTCCGCCGTCATGCGGCCGTTGACCGTAATCACCCGGGCGGAGAAATTGTCCGTTCCCTTGTTGTTCAGAAAGCCCATGGCTTTTACTCTCTTGATGTCTTCCGCGCTTACCGGCATATCTTGTATCTCCTCTCTGTTTTGGCCGCGGCTTCCGCGGCATTTTGTTCCGTTCCCCCGGCCTTCGTCCGCCGGTTTGCCGCGCTGGGCGCGGCTGTGTTACGCCTGCGGGAATTGGTTCCCGTTAAACATGGTGCCGCCTTCCAGCACCTTGGTGTGGGTGTAGCCTGCCGCCCGCAGCTTATTCTGGGCCAGATACGCCTGGCGGCCTTTGGTGCAGACCAGCAGCAGCTTGGCGTCCTTGTCAAAGCCCGGCAGGCCGTCCCGGATGCTCTTCACATCAAAGAACGGAGCCCCTTCAATGGCCGGCGTCTTGGACACATCGATCACCTGATAGCCCTCCGCCGCCCCTGCCTGGTATTCTGCCGGCGTTATGGAATCCAGCCCGCCGGCGATTTTGTTCAGCAGGATATTGACGGCCGTCACCAGCGGATGGATGGCTGTGGAGAACGGCGGCGCATAGGCAAAGTCCAGGTTTTCCATATCGTGGAGGGTGGCCTTCATGGCAATGGCCATCACACAGATGTCCACCACCTTGTCCACCTGGCCGCCGCCCAGCACCTGCACGCCCAGGAAACGGCAGGTGCCCTTTTCCGCCACCAACTTGATCAGAAAGTTGCCGGCCCCCGGGTAATAGTGGGCCTTATCGTCCAGGGCCGCCGTAACGCTGACCACGTCCAGCCCCTGCTCCCGGGCCGCCGTCTCCGTCAGGCCGGTGCGGCCCACATTAATCCCCGGCAGCTTGGCCACGCCGGTCCCAAACACCCCCTGGTAGGAGGCTTCCTCCCCAGCGATGACCCGGGCCGCCACCCGTCCTTCCATGTTGGCGGAGGAGCCCATGGGGGACCAGGCCTTTTCCCCAGTCTGCCGGTTGCGGGTATAGGCGCAGTCGCCCACCGCGTAAATATCCGGGTCGTTGGTGCGCAGCTGCTCATCCACCACCAGCGTTCCCTTAAACATCTCCAGGCCGGCATCCGCCAGGAAAGCGGTGTTGGGCCGGATGCCCATGGACAGGATTACCGTGTCCGCCTTCATGGGACGCCGCTCGGTGAGCACCTTGGTCACATGGCCGTTTTCCCCTTCCAGGCCGGCCAGCTTGGTATTGGTAAAAGCCGCAATGCCCGCATCCGCCAGCCGGTCCTCCACGTAACCGGCAAATTCCGGGTCAAAGCCCGGCAGCACCTGAGGCGCCATATCGATTACCGAAACCCGCACCCCCTGGGCCAGCAGGTTTTCCGCCACCTCCAGGCCGATAAAGCCGCCGCCTACGATTACGGCGCGCTTTACCTTGCCTGCCTCCATGGCTTCCCGGAGGGCAATGGCATCCGCCGGGGTCCGCATAAAGTAGACGCCTTCCAGATCCACCCCCGGCAGCGGCGGCTTCACCGGATCCGCGCCTACGGCGATCACCAGCTTATCGTAGGGATAGACCGTTTCCTGGCCGGATTCCAGATCCACGGCGGTCACAGTCTTGGCCGCCCGGTCCACCTTGGTGGCCTCCGTGCGGACCTTTATCTCCACATCCGTCAGCTTGGAAAAGGACTCCGGCGTGTTGACGATCAGTTCCGCCTTCTCGTGGATGACGTTTCCCACATAGTAGGGAAGCCCGCAGCCTGCGTAGGAGATATCCGCGCCCTTGGTCAGGATGGTAACCTCCCAATCCCTATGCTCCCGCTTCAGCTTGGCCGCCGTCTTGGTGCCCGCCGCCACGCCGCCGATGATGATTACTTTCATGCCTGCTCCTCCTTCTTTTCCGCGTCTTTTTATACAGTATAAATCTTTTTTCCTTCCGCGTAAATTCATATTATCCAATGGGCACTATAAGTAAACCTGATGGCAACCCTGCATTCTCTTTGTGTTTTTCAATAGTTTTTTCTTGCCAGCCTGCCGGTTTCCGTGTATAGTAAATCCATACCGTTTGTCCAAGGAGGCCCCTATGACCCTTCGCCATCTGCAGATCTTTTTGGAAACCGCCGCCTGCGGGAAAATGAGCCTGGCCGCTTCCCGCCTGTTTATTTCCCAGCCTACAGTCAGCCAGACCATTTCCGAATTGGAGAAATTTTACCACACCAAGTTGTTTGAGCGCTATCCCAAGGGGCTGGTGCTTACCGAATCCGGCCGGGTCCTGCGGGAGCTGGCCCAGGAAGTGATCTCCTCCTATCAAAAGCTGAACGAAACCATGCTTTCCCCTTTCCGGGTGCTGCCTTTGCATATCGGCGCTACCGTTACGGTAGGGGCCTGCGTCATCCACCCGATCCTGCGCCGGTTCCGGCAGGAGGCCCCCCAGGCAGATCCCCGGATTTACGTCAACAATACCCAGGCCATAGAGGAGCGCCTTCTGGAAGGGCAGCTGGACATTGCCCTGGTAGAAGGCGCCGTGCAAAGCCCCGACCTGTCTGTCCAGCCGGTCATTCGGGATTATCTGATCCCGGTCTGCTGCCCGGAGCACCCGCTGGCCCGCCGGGATACGGTTTCCCTGGAGGAGCTGGCCGCCCAGCCGTTTATCCTGCGGGAACAGGGCAGCGGCACCCGCGCCCTGTTTGAAAGCTTTATGGCCGAGCGGGGCTATCCCCTGGATGTGCGCTGGGAATGCACCAACGCCGGAACCATTAAGTCCGCCGTCATGGACAACCAAGGAATTTCCGTAATCTCCGTCCGCCTGGTGGAGGAAGAGCTCCGGGGCGGAAAGCTTTGCTCCCTCCGGGTGCCAGGCGGGGTCTGGGAAAGGAATTTCAGCCTGGCGTACCACCGGCACAAATTTATTTCGGAGGACATGCGGTGCTTTATCCAGGCGGCCTCCTCCTATAAGGACAGCCACATTTTGGAGCTGCTGCCTTAAGGCTTGTGGACAAAAAAGTCCCGGGAATCTATTTCCCGAGACTCTTTCCAGCCATTTTTACATGGACCTTACCCGCTCCCATATTGTTTCCAGCGCGCTTTTCCATTCCTGTAAGGCGCCAGTATCCTCCAGTTGATTGAAAGCCTGCCAGTTAAGGCCGCCTGGCGTCATCTCCATAGCCAGTTCCTCCAGCGGGCCCGGAAACACGGCTGCCATCTGCCCCAAAGCGCCCCAATAGGAAGTCAGGTAGGTGCGGGCCTGTTCCTCTCCCAGCCCCTTTTCCCGGCACCAGGCTACCACTTTCGCCAACAGCATATAATAGGGGCTCATCAGCGCGGTGGTGGTGCGGAGCACGGACATCTGTTCCGGCGTTTCCGCCTCTACCACGGTTCCCAGCAGGGACAGCAGTTCCCGCACCTCCGGATGGGGCGGACACAGCACCACCGGCCCAATCCGCCGGGCGGCAAACGGAAGCGGAACCACATCTACGCACACCGCCAAAGGCCCCACCCGCCGGACGGTTTCCTCCAGATCCAGCCCCGGCACCAGGCTGATCAGCTTTTTCTCCGGCGTAAACCGCAGGCCCCCCAGCACATCCATGGCCTGCTGGGGAAGCACCGCCAAAAAAATCCATTCCGATTCATCCACCACCTGCTGGTTATCCACTCCAATCCGCACCTTATCCGGATAAGTATCGCGGAGTTTTTCCGCCTTTTCCCGTGTTCTGGGCGACACACAGACGGACACCGGGCTTCCGCTTTCGCAAAAGCCGGTCACTACCGCGCTGCCGATAATACCGGTCCCAATCAACCCAATGTTCATAAAGCTTTCCTCCTCACCCCGGATCCACCTACTCCGGTATCGGTTCAATATAGCATATTTCCCTTGGAAAAGCAACTTCGCGCCTGTGCAAAACACCGTTCTTTCTACGGTGTTTTCTTTTATTTTCTCTTTTTTTCTATTTGCTTTTGGAGAGAGCTTTGCTATACTGGACTGACGAGGAGGAGATTCCATGAAAAAGACGAATTCCGCGCCCCCTTCCATTACAGAGGGCTCCATCCTAAAGCCGC
>CALWEC010000056.1 GCA_944376945.1 uncultured Lachnospiraceae bacterium
CCTGCGGATGTACGAGCTGTTTGTGGGTCCGCCGGAGCTGGATTCCGAGTGGGATGAGAGAGGCATTGACGGCGTGTACCGGTTTATGACCCGGTTCTGGAACCTGGTCATGGACAATAAGGACAAGAATACCCCGGCCACCAAGGAGATGGAGAAGCTGCGCCACCGGATGGTCAGCGACATCACCAGCCGTCTGGAAAGCTTCAGCCTGAATACGGTCATCAGCGGCTTCATGGAGTACAACAACAAGATGATCGACTTGGCCAAGAAGGAAGGCGGCATGGACCGGGAGACCCTGGAGACTGCCGTGATCATGCTTTCGCCCTTTGCCCCCCACGTGGCCGAGGAGCTGTGGGAGCAGCTGGGCCACACGGACAGCGTGTTCCACCAGGAGAAGGGCTGGCCGTCCTGCGACGAGGAGATGATGAAGGACGACGAGGTGGAGATTCCGGTGCAGGTCAACGGCAAGACCCGCTGCGTCATCAGCCTGCCGGCGGACGTGTCCAAGGCGGACGCCCTGAAGGCCGGCCAGGAGGCGGTGGCTTCCCGGCTTACCGGCCAGATTGTCAAGGAGATTTTTGTCCCCGGAAAGATTATCAACTTTGTGGTGAAATAAGGAGCACATCCTGCGCCGCCCTGCTTTGGGAAAGCAGGGCGGCCTTTTCTTAGGAGGAAGCTATGTACGAATTGCGCCAGGTTGGGACAAACAGCTACTACATCCAAAGCCCTGCCAAAATCGGCCTGGTCCGGGTTTCGGACACGGAGGCCTGCCTCATCGACAGCGGCAGCGATAAGGACGCGGGCCGCCGGGTCCGGAAGCTTTTGGACGAAAACGGCTGGAAGCTGCGGGCCATCTACAACACCCACTCTCACGCGGACCACATAGGGGGAAACCGGTACCTGCAGCAGCAGACCGGCTGCCGGGTGTACGCCCCAGAGCTGGAGTGCGATTTTGTCAACCATCCGGTGCTGGAGCCTATGATCCTTTACGGCGGATACCCGCCCCAGGACCTGCGGCATAAATTCCTGATGGCCCAGCCCAGCCAGGCGGAGCCGCTGGCGGAGGCGGAGCTCCCGGAAGGATGGCAGTGGATCCCCCTGCCGGGCCATTCCTGGAATATGATGGGCTTCCGGACGGCGGACGATGTGGTGTATCTGGCGGACAGCCTTTCCAGCGCGGAGACCTTGGAAAAGTACCAGATCCACTTTGTCTACGACGTGGCGGAATACGTGGCCACCCTGGAGAAGGTCCGGGGGATGCAGGCGGCCTGGTTTGTGCCGGCCCATGCGGAGGCCGCGGAGGAGGTTTCCGGCCTGGCCCAGAAAAACCTGGACAAGGTGGCGGAGATTGGGGAGCGGATCCTGGGGATTTGCCGGGAGCCGTCCCCCTTTGAGGAGATTCTGCGGCAGCTGTTTGAGGGCTACGGGCTTACCATGGACTTCCAGCAGTATGGGCTGGTAGGCAGCACCGTCCGCTCCTACTTGGCCTGGCTGCGGAACCAGGGCCAGGCGGAGCCGCTTTTTGAAGGCGGGCGGATGCTCTGGAGCCGGTTGTAGGAGCCGGGGCGGCTGGCGGAAAATTCGGGGATACCGGGACAAGGAGGAACGGATATGACGGCACAGGAACGGGCGGCTGTAGTGGAGGCATTTTCCAAACGGATTCGGGAAAACGGCTTTTTCCGGCTGGCGGGCATCAAAGGGGTATTTGACGCGGCGGGCCTGGATCGGGGCCTGTACGCGGCCCTGGGGCCCAAGCGCTGGATCCAGGAGTGTTTCCCGGAATTTGTTATCGTGGGCAGCAACGGGAAGGAGACGGTCTGGGACGCCAAGGAGCCCATGGCGGCCGTCTACCGCGTCCTGGACGAGGCGGTGGAGCAGAACGGGCAGGTGCTGATCGCCCAGCTTCCCAAGTACCATTTTGAGCCGGCCCATATCAATTACAAGGACTATGCCGGGAGCAAAAAGCTGACCAACTGGCTGCCTGCCGTTTTCCCGGAGTTTGGGGTGACGGAGGACAACCGCTTTCTGTACCGTCAGAAAGGGGTGACGCCCTGCATGGACCGCAGCCAGGTGGCTGCCGCTCCGGTCCCGGCAGCGGGCGGCGCGGACGCGGCGGGAAGCGCAGAAGCGCCCGTTTCCCCGGAGCCCTCCCTCTCCCCGGACGAGCTGGCGGAGATCCAGAAAATGCACAGCACCGCCTTTATGAATTGGTGGAACAACAACGCCAAGCGGCTGAAGGCCTACAACGAGAAGCTGACCGAGGAAAACCAGCTGAAAAAGAGGGTGGCCCACCGGATGACCGCCGTCTTTCTGGGGGAGCGGCAAGGGCTCATCGACGCTGCGCGGGAGGAGGAAAGCCGGATTGCCTTTGATACGGGGCTCAAAAGCCGCGCCGGTTCCCCGATCTACTGTGTGCTGATCCCCAACCCCCAGGACGCGGAGGAGGGGCGGCTGCGCTGGATGATGCTGGATTTTGCCTGCCCGGAGGACGAGACCGCCCTGGGCCAGTGGCTGCGGGATCACCAGGTAACCGCGGAGCGGCCTTCCGCCGGTTTCGCTGTCCTGGAGGAGCAGGTGCGCCAGCTGGACCGGAAGCGGGAGGAGATCCTGCCGCTGCTGGGCCGGTATGTGGAGCTTCTGTCCCAGGGGCGGCTGCCGGAGCAGGAGGCGGCCGGGGAACTGGCTTCCTTTGAGGAGCAGGCGGAACGGCTGCGGGAGCTGTACCGGCAGGTGTGGAACCAGCCGTACCCGGCGGAGGCGGATCTGCGGCAGGTGGCCGAGCAGGTGGGCGGAAAGACGGCGGCCCTGCAGCGGCTGAAAAGCGCGGTGGAGCTGTTTGACGCGGTGGCGGAGCAGACGGAAGAGCTGTTTGCCCGGAACCGCCTGCCGCTGGGGGAGGAGCCTTCGCCCCGGAAGGACCGGGAGGCCCTCCGGCGGCAATACGGCGCGCCGGAGGGAGAACCGGATCTGGGCCTGTTTCAGGAAACCCTGCGGCCTTACCAGGTGCTGCGCCGCCTGATGGAGGCGACGGCAGTTTCGGATGAGCTGGGAGAGGCCGTTGAGACCGTTTTAGTGCCCCATTTCCCGGAGCTTAGTTCCTACCGCAACGCGGTGCGGACCCTGATCGAATACGAGGAGGCCGGGCGGGCCTACCTGGGGCAGCTGGACGCCATAGAAGAACAGCTGCGGGACTGCCGTTCCCTGACGGCGGCTCCGTCTGCGGAAGCGGAACCGGCCCAGCGGACGCCTATGACGGCGGCGGAGCTGCTGGAAAAGCTTTCGGAGCAGGACGCCGGCGCGGTATCCGTCTTGGAGTGGGCCCAGTGCGTCTATCCGGACCGGGAGGCGGAGCGGCGGCTGGTGCTGGGGGACTTGGAAGGATTCCGGTCGTATCTGGAAGCGCACCCGGAGGATCCCCTGGCCACGCCGGAAAACCGGGCGCTGGCGGAGGACCGCTCCCTGTCCCGGGCCCGGACCTGCCGGGCCGCGGCGGAGCGGCTGAGACGGGCGGAAGGAAGCGGAAGCCCCTTGGCGGAAGCCTACGGGCTTCTAGGAATGGTTTCCCAGGAGAAAGGCTGCGATACGGCGCTCCTGGAGTTGTACCGGAAGGAAGGGCGGCCAGACGCCTTCCGGAAGGTTTGGAAATGGTCGGACGCCGCCGGCAGCCTGGAGGATCAGGTGTATTATCTGTCCCTTTTGGGCCAGGAGGACCCGGCGCAGGCCGCCGCGTACGCCCAGGGACGTCCCTATCTGTTTTACCGGAAGGACAGCCTTTCCCTTCTGCGGGACCTGCCGGCCGGAACCTTCGGGCCGGAGGAGGTCCAGTCCATGGAGGAACGGCTGGGGAAACTGGAGGACGTGCCGCCCTTGAATGGGATGGAGCAGGCGGTGGCGGAAGGGGATTTGCCCCGGATCCGGCAGCTGGCGGCCGACCCGGCGGGGCTTTCGGCCATGGGCTACGGCCCGGAGGAAATCCAGCGGCTGACCCAGGCGGCGGCCGGGGAAGCGGCTTCGGACTGCGAGAGCCGGGAGGATTACGACGCAGGCCTCCGGCTGTACCGTTTCCAGAAAAATCTTCATGGGCTGGCGGAACACTATATGTGGAAGGGGATTGCCGCCAACCCGCAGAT
>CALWEC010000057.1 GCA_944376945.1 uncultured Lachnospiraceae bacterium
TGAATTGACTGTGCATTCCTTTTTTGCCTACAATGGAAACGGGAAGTGGACATGAAACACATTTGTGCATACCGTTAAGGCCAGTTATGTCAATGGTTTTGAGAGATATACCCAAGTTAATTGACGAACCCACCAGCGGTTTGGACTACGCCCATATGCTGGAGGTGAGCAGGCTCCTCCGGGAGCTGGCAAAACAGGGGCTGTGCGTGGTGGTGATTACCCATGACGGGGAGTTCCTGCGGGAGAGCGGCGCTCAGACGGCGGATTGGATGCCAAAGGAACGGCACCGATAATGTTTGCTCATCGATAAATTGGCAAGCGGACGCGAACAAAAGGTCGGCGGCTTTGTTGTAAACGCAGACATTGATACGTTTTATGCGGCAGATTTCCTTGCGGATATAGCCTTGGAGCTGCAGCGCGTAGACTTCCTGTTCCAAGGGCGACAGGACGCGGGATAGATCCAGCTTGGTCCGGACCCTCTCATATTCCCTTTCCGAAGCGGGATCTCCATACACTTCATATTCGGAACCATCCTCTCCGGTCTGGGTCAGGGGATGGGGTTCCCGGTAGTATCCCGCATGGTCTCTAAGCCGGGACTGCAGATGGGAGCGCACTTCTTTCTTTAGGTAATCGTCAAATTTTCCAGGTTGGGTTTGTGGGAGAAAAACGCGTTGACAAAGGCTTCCCGAGCCAGCTGCAGCCGGTCTTCCCGGGGGATGCTGCGGGCAAAGGAACGGCAGATTTTTTTGAGAAAGGCATCATACAGGGAGATCAGCTGTCCCATTTCAAAGCAGGAACGGGCCTCCCGGAGGTCTCCTTTGCGCCGGATGGCCTGGGTCAGACGTTCCATAGAGGATCCTCCCAACATGATATTTGCTCCGGCAGAGCAGAGGGTGTCCGGCATCGGCCTGGCATTTTTCGGCCAACTGAGGATATTTTGACATAACATAACAGGAGAATCAATGAAAACATGAGAAAATATAAAAAATATGCAAAAAACTGCACAAGATAACGATAATAACGAAAGGGGTGTTGAAATATTGTTGAAATGCCCGGTGATCCTGGCATCTTGTTGTTCCAGCATATAGAAGGAAATTCCATGTTGGATGAGCTAAGGATTCTTTCCCATACGCCGGTTACCCCTGGCAGGAGAACATAAGCGCCCAGGCAGAGAGGTGCCGGTTTGTCCCCCTACCTGGGCTGCTTTTGTTTTCGATTATGCCAGGGCCGCGCCTAGTCCGCGGCACGCCGCCAGGGCCTCGTCGTCCGGAGCCTCGCAGCAGATGACGCTTTCGCAGGCCAGGTTCGCCCCGTCGTCGCCGCAGCGCGCCTCCCAGCTGCGCATCCATTCCCCGTCGCCCCAGCCGTAGGAACCAAACAGGGCGATAGTTTTTCCGCGCAGGTTCCCCTCGCAGGCGGTGAACATGGGGTCAAACTCGCTTTCCTCCAGCTCTTCCGCTCCCATGGAAGGGCAGCCAAAGGCGATGGCGTCATAGTTGCTCAGCTGTCCGGCGGAAAACTGGGAGGCGGTGAGCAGGGTTACGTCCGCCCCCTTTTCCTTTGCGCCTTCCGCCACAGCAGAGGCCATGGCCTCGGTGTTTCCGGTACCGCTCCAATAGACAACGGCAATTTTACTCATAAGACAATCGTTCCTTTCTGTTTTTTTATGGCAGAAACATCAGCCAGCTACCGTAAGCTGCTCGATGGACTTCCCTTGTTTCCACTGCTGAAAATAAATTTTGCTGCATTGGCTGTATTGCTCAAAGGTGCTCTTTGCCTTCTGCTCATCCCCATAGACCTTCCAGCAGCCTTGGCACTTATGGCCGCAGGCTCTGTTGCGGATGAACCCCAGGACGTCCTCCGGAGGATAGCTTAAAAACAGGCCGATCTCATGGGGGAATTCCTCCGCGGACCGGAGACGGCGGATCAGATGGATCACGCAGGCGTTTCGGTTTTCCGGCCGATAGCCGTAGGAAAGCAGCAGCTCCCTGGCGTGAGGATCCGCCAGATCGTTCTCCAGCGCATGGGGCCGGTAGACGTAGATCAGGGCGCGGCCTTTTCCGACCCGAAGCGGCAGGATCCGGATTCCCTTGGGAACCAATTTTCGGTTGAAACCGGACAGGGCTTTTGTCAGGCTTCCTTTGTCCGGGCAATCGCAGGAAAACAGATTCCCGGTTTTGATCCCCGCCAGAGTAGGGGAGCAATGGCGGATAAGAAAATCTTCGGACATGGGCACCTTCCCTCCGTGAAAAACACCATATTTCGTTATTTGGACCGTATCTCGATGGTTAGTTAATACTAACTACAAATCAAAAAAATAGACCGGCGCAGGGATCCCAGGGTTAACCGAATAACCCCTTCTTTTTGTAAGGCTCCTTTTGCGTGGCGCCTACCTGGTATCCTGTACTGCGGATGGCCTCCGCCAAGGCCGCCGTGTCCAGTTCCGTTTCGGAAAGAATTACGGTCTGCTTTTTGGCGTGGGAAGAGGTTACCTTTTTGACCGGGAACGCTTTTCGCACCGCTTCATTTACATGCGCCTCGCACATTCCGCACATCATTCCGTTTACCTCGACGGTGTACTTCCACAGGGCTCTTCCTCCCTTTTGGCGGAAACAGAAGTTTCTTTTTTAAGTTAGCTAAAACTAACTTGTGCTCATTGTACTACCGTAGATTCGGTTTGTCAAGAGGGATAAGCGGAATTTTCCGGGAGAACAAGGAAACGGCGCCCCGGATTCCCGGGGCGCCGCATACCGATTAGCGCTTTTCATCCAGCAGGGCCTTCAGGTGGCGGATTTCCTGCTGAAAGGCATCGGCCTGTTCTTTCAACTGCTTCCGCTGGTGGTCGATGGTGTCCTGCTGCTGTCGGATGGTGTCCTGCTGTTGTTCCCGAATCTCCTGACTTTGCGCCAGAAGCCGTTTCTGCTCCTCCAGCGTCTCCTGCATTTCGTCGATCATGTACTGCACCGTGTTCTGATCCAGTTCCTGCAATTCCTTGGAAAACATCTCCATCACCCTTTCCGTGTTCCGGCACAGGTCGTAGATCTCTTGGTAATAAGGCCTGAATGCCGGGTAGGCGTTGATCCGTGTCTCGATGGTCTCCGGGTCGTCGGTGCCGAGAAAGGTCAGCCACGCCTCCAGCGGCCCCCGGATACCTACATTGTGCAGAATTTCCCGGAAAATGTCAAGAGGGACAAACCAGTATTCCTGCAGCAGGTCCATCTCCAGGCCGGTATCCGATTGCTGGGAAAAATGGTGCCGGTAGTCCTCCGGAAATTGGTGGAATACCTCCGGGCTTCTGTCGTATAAAACGATGGTGCAGACCTTTTGGATGTCCCGGTAGCTGAAGGATTTCCCTTTTTGGCTGTGGACCCGCTGGTACTGACGCAGGAGCAGGTCCGCAGAGTAGCAGGCAGCCCGCTGCCCAGGAAAGCGGTAGCCCATGCGCTGGACCTCCAGGTTGACGATACGGCCGCCTTCCAACTCCACCACCAGGTCCAGGATGACCAGGGAGTGGACGTCTCTCATCCGCGGGGAGTCGGGAGACAGCACATGGAGGATCCGCACCTTTTGATCTAGGAGAAGGGAGAGAAGCTCCTCCACCCGTTCCGGGGTGGCCTCCGGGTTCAGGATTTCCTTAAAGACCGGGTCGTAAAGGACTTTTACCCCCTTCTGGCCGGTGCAGTAGTCTAAGAAGAGCTCCTGCTGTTCGGGGTTCCAGCTTTGGTAGCGTGCCAAGAGCTTCGGGTTTTCGGAGATGTCCGCCAGGACCTCCCCGCGGGTACGGATGGTAGGAAAATACCGCTGCAATCCATGGTTCATACACATTGCCTCCTTGTTAAAAAAATAATGGCTTGGGGTAGGTGTTCCGGAGAGAACATCCGAAAAGATAAGAAGCCTTGCGGCTGGGAAACCCGGCAGGCCGAACGGCCGCCGATGGCTGTAGGAATAAAATAGCACAAAGGGAAGGAAATGTCAAGGAAAACCGATACCGCCGCGCGCCGAAGACAGCTGGAGGACGCGGCCAGCGCACCAAAAAAACGAGGAGGACGGCGGAAGCCATCCTCCTCGCTCTTTCTCAGTCCTGCGCTTTCCTAGCAGGCGTTGAACCCGATCCGGCAAATTATCCGATTTTATGTTCCTGGGCGTATTTCCGGCCGTAGGAGGCCAACTCGTCCAGATAAATATCGTTGTTCCATTTCCGGAAGCAGCAGCCGTTGGCAATGGAGGGGAAGAAGGGGCCGCCCGGGCAATATGTATCAAAAGCGCGCCGCACCTCCGCCCGGATTTCCTCCTCCGTGATGTTCTCAATATCGATCTTCGGCCCGTCTATGCCTCCGATCATAGGAAGCTTCCCTTGGGTAATACGCTGGATTTCGACAATATCGTTCTGAGGGATGGTCCCCTGCCAAAGGTCAATCCCCATTTCTACCATGTCCAGCACCAGGGGCTGGCAGATACAGTCGGCATGGTGCATGAACAGGATGCCGCAGTCGTGGGCGGTTTTTACAATCTCGGTATGGAGAGGCTTGATCAGCTCCCGCCATACGCGGGGCGGAAGAAACACATTTTGCTTGGTGCCCCAATCATCGTGGAAAAAAACAATGTCCGGCTTCAGATATTTGGCCGCCAGTTTTAAATATTCGATCTTAAAGTCGGCGATTTTCCGAAGGATACCGGCCATTTCTTCCGGGTATTCCATATAGTTGACCAGAGCGTTCTGCATGCCCATCAGGTGGTGCGTCCGCTCAAACAGCCCGCCGGAACAGAAGATGGCGCAGAAATATTCTTCCCGGTTTACCTGGGAGGCCTGCTGGGCGGCTGCGCTCCAGTCCAGATTCTCCAGCGTGGGGACTTTCAGCTGCTCTTCCCAGCGCTCAATCTCTTTTATCACCGCGTTTTGGTCGTTGACCACCGGATGAGGGCCCGGTGCGGTGGGAAGATAGACATAGGAAGTTCCCCAGGAATCCTGGTGGATCTTGCCGTCCTGGGGAATGCGGTCCCGCAGAAAGACCGGATCCATGACAAACTGCAGCGTAGGCATAAAATCCCCGTAATAATCGGGCTGTTGGCGGTTTAATACCGCCATGGCGTTCTGGCGTGGCGTCATCATAAAATTGCGACCTCCTGGATTTTCTTTGTATTTGGGTTTTTGCCTGTGAAGGAACAGTACAAGAAATATAGGATGGTTATAACATTATTTCCGTAGAATGTCAATTTTTTGCTTTGCTCACGGATAATAGCCATAGATGTATTCCTATTGCGGCCCCGGAGAAGATAGAAGAAAAACAACAAAAAACCATCTTCCAGAAGGGAGAGGCTTCACAGGGAAGCGCTCTCCCTTTGGCTTTTCCGGTTTACAACCGGTATGGTATTTTATTGTAAATAGGAATAGCCTCCCACTACGGCGGACGCCTGGTAGCCCAGGCGCTCCAGTTCCGCGGCTGCCCGCAGCGCGGTGCTTCCATGTTCGCAGAGCAGGATGTACTCTGCGTTTCGGGGAAGGCGCCGTTTCCAGTTTTCTATGGCCCCGTAGGGATAGTTTTCCGCCCCGGGATAGTGCCCGGCGGCGAAATCTTCCGGGTCTCGCAGATCCAGCAGCCGGCGGTGCCGGTGGAAGGTCAGCTTCCGCAAATCGCGGACCGACAGCACATCTACCATATAGCACCTCCTGGTTTTCGGCGGTTTTCTGCCACCTGTTATAGCGTATGCGCAAGAAACCTGTCCGGTACGGCGTAGGTATGCCCTGTATGGAGGAGGGCGGCAAACTGCCGCGAGCCGGGCAGAGCCCATAAGCCTCCGTTCATATCCCCCATGGGGGCTTGTGGGCGGGTGGAATTTCTGGTATGCTGTTCCACGACAAAAAGAAGGATCTGGCCATTGGCAGGAAGGAGCGCGGCATATGCGGAACACAGGCACACAGAAAAAGACAACCAAGGGAAGACGGTGGCTGGCGGGGGTTCTGGCGGCGGCGCTGGCTCTTGGGCTTGCGGCCTGCGGCGGGCCGGGAGAGGGCACGGCGGCAGGAAGCTCCGAGGCGGGTTCCACCGAGGCGGGTTCCACCGCGGCGGGAAGCTCCGAGGCAGGCTCTGCGGCGGCGTCCGGAGAGGGGGCCAAGGAGATGCGTTTTGGCTCCACCGGCTACTTTGCGGCGGAAACCCTGGATCCGGCCAATGGCTGGGATGGCTGGTATATGACCTTTGACGGGGCCCTGGAGACTCTCTTCAAGCTGGACGAAAACATGGAGCCGGAGCCGGCCCTGGCCCTTTCCTGCGAGAGCAGCGACTATATCACCTGGACCCTGAAGCTACGGGAGGATGTGACCTTCCAGAGCGGCGCGCCTATGACCGGGGAGGCGGTAAAGGCCTGCCTGGAACGGACGTACGAGACCAGCGTCCGGGCCCAGGAGCAGATTGCCCTGGCATCCATAGAAGCGGAAGGACAGACCCTGACCATCCGCCTCCAGGGGGAAAACGTGACCCTGATGTCCGACCTGACGGATCCCCTTTGGAGCGTGTACGACACGGAGAACAGCGATTACGCCACGGCGGTGTACGGCACAGGGCCGTACCGGATCACGGAATTTGAACCCTTTGTGGAAACCGTAGTGGTAAAGTACGAGGGCTATTGGGGCGGGGAGCCTAAGCTGGATTCGGCCCGGCTGATTACCATCAGCGATACGGAAGCCTTGTCCATGGCCCTGCAGAACGGGGAAATCGACATGGCGGTGGCCATGCCGACCTCCGCCATCTCCCTGTTTGAAAATAACCCGGCTTTTGTGGTGGACGCGGTGACCACCTCCCGGGGCAGCCGGATGTACTACAACATGCAGCGGCCGGCTATGCAGGATCCGGCGGTGCGCCAGGCCATCGCCATGTGCCTGGACCGGGAAGGGATTGCCCAGAGCATCTACCACGGCATGGCCACCCCTTCCTATGGGATTTTCCCGGATTTCCTGTCCTACGGCGGCACGGAAGGGCTGGTTTTGACCGTGGATGGCTACGACCCGGAGGGGGCGGCCCAGGTGCTGGCGGAGGCTGGCTGGGCGGATACCAACGGCAACGGGATCCTGGATAAAGACGGGGTGGAGCTTTCCCTGCGGGCCATTACCTTTGCGTCCCGGAAGGAATTGAGCCAGGTGCTGGAGCTGCTGCAGGCAGAACTTTTGGGGATTGGCATCGACCTGAAGGTAGACGTAATGGAAAACACGGCGGACGTACAGAATTCCGGGGATTTTGACCTGGACTGCGAAACCGGGGTGATGGTGCCTACCGGCAACGCCCAGTATTTCTTTAACATGATGGCGGTCACCGGAGGCAGCTCCAACTATTCCTACTACTCCAATCCGGAGTTGGACAGCCTGGCGGGTACGCTGGCGGTTACAGCGGACGAGGGGGAGCGGGATTCCCTGATCCGGCAGATGGTCCAGATGCTTTTGGACGATAACGCGCTGACGGTCTTCAACCACCAGAAAATGGTAAACATTTATTCCTCGGCGGTAAGCGGATACGCCACCCACCCTTCGGAGTATTACCTGCTGGACGTCCACACGGACATCCAGCGGTAGGGCGGAAACCGCGGAACCGGCCGGGCGGCCTGGACGCAGGAACTTTTTGGCAGAGGGAGGGGCAGGCATGATTCGTTTCCTTCTGCGGAAGCTGGGATTGTTTCTTCTGATATTCATAGGCATTACGTTTTTGTCCTTTAGCCTGACGTATCTTTCCCCCAGCGATCCGGCGGAGATCCAACTGAATAAAACCGGCGTGGCTCCCACGGAGGAGCTGCTGGAGCAGACCAGGGAGGAGATGGGCCTGAACCGTCCCCTCCTGGTTCGCTATGGAGACTGGCTGTCCGGCCTTCTCACCGGCCAGATGGGCGTCTCCCTGCGGAACGGGCAGCCGGTGGCCCAGGAATTGCTGCAGGCCCTGCCGCCCACCGCTATTTTGACGGCGGCTTCCATGGCGGTGGTGCTGCTGGTGTCCCTCCCCCTGGGAATCCTCTGCGCCCGGTTCCCCAACCGCCTTCTGGACGGAGGCGTGCGCTTCCTGACGTATTTCTTTTCCTCCCTGCCGTCGTTTTTCCTGGCGCTGGCGGCCCTGTATGTATTCAGCGTGCGGCTAGGGTGGTTTACGGTGCTGGCCGCCCCAGGCGCGGAGGGCTATGTGATGCCGGTGGCGGTGCTTTCCCTGTCCCTCAGCGCCTGGTACATCCGCCAGGTGCGGGGCGTTGTGCGGACGGAACTGTCCCAGGGGTATATCGAGGGGGCCCGGGCCCGGGGCGTGTCCGAACGCCGGATCCTTTTTGCCCATGTGCTGAAAAACTCCCTGCTGCCCATCCTGACCCTGGCCGGGATTTCCCTGGCCTCCATGCTGGGCGGCACCACCATTGTGGAGAATATCTTCTCCATCCGTGGCTTGGGGCGGCTGGCCCTGGAGGCCATTACGGCGCGGGATTACCCGGTGATCCAGGGCTATGTGGTTTGGATGGCCCTGGCCTTCCTGGTGGTGAATTTTCTGGTGGATCTGTCCTATGGGCTTATCGATCCCCGGGTGCGAAGGGGGGCGGGAAAGTGAGAAGAAACGGGAAATGGCATCGGGGAAAGACCCGGCCGGCCTCCCGCAGGAGGATGGTATGCTGCCTGCTTCTGGTTCTGGCACTGCTGGCCTTGGCGGCGGCCGGCCGGTTTCTGGCGCCCCACGACCCGTACAAGGCCAGCCTGTCCCAGGCCCTGCAGCCGCCTTCGGCCCAGTACCCCTTTGGCACCGACAACCTGGGCCGGTGCCTGCTGTCCCGGGTGCTGGCTGGGGCCTCCGCCTCGCTTTTTTCGGCTTTGGCGGTGGTGGCGGTGGTGTCGGTCTTTGGCACGGCGGTGGGGCTGGCCGCCGGTTACCTGGGCGGCTGGGTGGATCAGGCGCTGATGAAGCTTACCATGGTTTTCCAGGCTTTTCCCAGCTTTATCCTGGCGGTGGCGGTGGCCGGCATGCTGGGGCCGGGACTGGGCAACGCCCTCCTGTCCCTGATGGCCATGTACTGGACTACCTACGCCCGGCTGGCCCGGAGCCTGGCGCTGCGGCTGAAGGAGGAGCCGTATATCCAGGCGGCGCGGCTGTGCGGCGCCTCCCGGCGGCAGATCCTGGCGCGGCACATTCTGCCCAATATGGTTTCCTCCATGCTGGTAACGGCGGTATCCGACATTGGCAACGTGATCCTAAGCCTGGCGGGCCTGTCCTTCCTGGGGCTGGGGGTGGAGGCGCCTTCGGCGGAATGGGGGCTGATGATCAGCAACGGGCGGGCGTATCTGCAGACGGCCCCCTGGTGTATCCTGTTTCCCAGCCTGGCGCTGTTTGTGTCGGTGGTACTGTTCAACCTGGCCGGGGACGCAGGCCGGGATTTCCTGGAGCAGGAGGATTGAAGATGGCGGAACGGCTGCTGGAGGTACAAGAACTTTTCGCCTCCTATGAGGACACCGAGGCGGTGCAGGGCGTCAGCCTTTCGGTGCAGGCGGGAGAGATTGTGGGAATCGTAGGGGAAAGCGGCAGCGGGAAAAGCACGCTGCTGAAAAGCATCCTGGGGCTGCTGGGGCCGCGGGCCCGGGAGGCTGGGGCGGTGCTGTACCGGGGGGAAGATCTTCGGAAGGCCTCCCCGGCCCGGCTCCGGCAGATCCGGGGGCAGGAGATTGGCATGATCTTTCAGCACCCCAACCTGTCCATGGATCCGCTGTGCACCATCCAAAACCTGTTTTACGAAAGCCTCCGGGCCCACCGGCGGATTTCCCGGCAGGAGGCCCGGCGGCAGGGGCGTGAAATCCTGGAGACGCTGGATTTCCCGGACCCGGAGCGGATTCTGGCCGCCTATCCCTTTGAACTGTCCGGCGGAGAGTGCCAGCGGGCGGCCATCGCCGCGGCCATGCTGAACCGGCCGGCGCTGCTGCTGGCGGACGAGCCCACCAGCGCGCTGGATGTGACGGTGCAGAAGCAGGTGCTGGAAACCATAAAAAAAACCAGAGAACGGTTTGGCACGGCGGTGCTGATGGTTTCCCACAACCTGGGGGCCGTGGGGAATCTGGCGGATACGGTGGGGGTTATGCGGAAGGGGCGGCTGGTGGAATGGGGGCCGGCGGCCCAGGTGCTCCGCTTTCCGGAGCATCCGTATACCCAGGAACTGCTGCGGGCAGTGCCCCGCTTAGACCGGGCGGCGGCCCGGCCGGAGGGACAAAGCGATGAGTGAACCGATCCTGGAAGTGGAAAATCTGAAAAAAACCTTCCGGAAGCGAAACCGGGAAAAAGAAGAACGGGGAAAAGACCGGTTCCGGGGCGGCGGGGAAACCTTTGCGGCGGTGGACGGCGTCAGCTTTTCCGTGGCCAAAGGGGAAAGCCTGGGGCTGATCGGGGAAAGCGGCAGCGGCAAATCTACCACCGCCCGCATGGCGGCAGGGCTTTTGCGCCCGGACGCCGGGGAAATCCGCTTTTACGGGCGGCACCGGCAGATGGTTTTCCAGGATCCTATGCGGGCTCTGGATCCTCGGATGACGGTGCTCCAAAGTATTGAAGAAGGGCTTCTGTATGAAAGCGGCGGCCGGAGCCGGGAGCAGATCCGCCGGCAGGCCCTGGAGGCCATGGAGCTGGTGCGCCTGCCCCAAAGCTATGCCGGCCGCCGGAGCCGGGAATTGTCCGGCGGCGAATGCCAGCGGGCCACCATCGCCCGGGCGATCCTGATCCGGCCGGAGCTGTTGATCTGCGATGAGGTGACCAGCGCCCTGGATGTCTCCGTCCAGGCGCAGATAATGGAGCTGTTAAATCGCCTGCGCCGGGAGCTGGGCCTTTCCATTCTCTTTATTTCCCACGACATCGCCCTGGTGGGCGGGTTTTGCTCCCGGGCCGCGGTAATGTACCAGGGGAAGATTGTGGAGATGGGCGAGACCCGGGAACTGCTCCGGCACCCTCGGGAGGCCTATACCCGCCGTCTTTTGGAAGCAGTGCCGGATTTTTCTAAGGAAGAGGAAAAATAGGACGGAAGCCTTGCCCTCTTTTTCCACCTGTGGTATAATAAAAACAAAAAGCTTTTGCGGCGAGGAGGCAGGCATGGACATTTTCAAGGAACGGATCGAACGGGTGCGGAAGGAAATGGCACAGGCAGGGCTGGATCAGCTGCTGGTCACCGACCACCTGAGTATTTACTACCTGACCGGGATCGATGTGATCCCGATGGAGCGTTTTTGGGCGTATCTGGTGCGGGCAGAGGGGGAAAATCTTCTGTTCGCCAATCTTCTGTTTGCCCTAGGCGACACAGGAATGCCCACCATCTCCTTTGACGACAATGCGGATGTGGCGGCGCTGGCAGCCCCTCACATCCGTCCGGGGACCCTGGGGGTAGACAAGGTGATGACGGCCCGGTTCCTGCTTCCCATTCAGGCGGCCTGCCCGGACACCCGGATGGTGCTGGGCTCCGACTGCGTAGACAACGTGCGGGCCATCAAGGACGAGGAGGAGAAGGAGCGGATGCGCCGTTCCTCCCAGATCAACGACGCCTGCATGGAGAAGCTGGCGGCCTTTATCCACGAAGGGGTTACGGAGAAGGAATGCGCGAAATACCTGGTGTCTTGCTACGAGGAATACGGCTGCGAGGGCCAGTCCTTTGACGGGATTGTTTCCTTTGGGGCCAACGCGGCGGATCCGCACCATTCCCCGGACGGCACGGTGGTAAAAGAGGGCGACTGCATTGTGATCGACATCGGCTGCAAAAAAGACCACTACTGCTCGGATATGACCCGTACCTTCTTCTGGAAAACGGTGGATCCGGAATACCGGAAGGTCTATGAGGTGGTGCGGGAGGCCAATGCCCGGGCGGAGGCGCTGGTGAAGGCCGGAGTGCCTTTGCAGGAAATCGACCGGGCCGCCCGGGATGTGATTGCCGCCGCCGGGTATGGGGAGTATTTCACCCACCGGCTGGGCCATTTTATCGGCATGGAGGATCACGAAAAAGGCGACGTCAGCCAGATGAATCCCAAGCCGGCCCAGGCAGGCATGGTCTTTTCCATTGAGCCGGGCATCTATCTTCCGGGCCGGATGGGCGTGCGGATTGAAGACCTGGTGATCGTCACGGAGGATGGCTGCGAGATCCTGAACCAGGTGGAGAAGGGCCTACGGGTTTTGGGGGTATAAGTAGAGATGGGAAAAGGCGGACGGAACGGTGTCTTACACACCGGCCAGCCCGCCTTTTTTAGCAGGAAAATTGATTGTAAAAAAAATCATATATTTGCCGGACTGGGGCCTGCGGATGCAGGTCCTTTTTATGAAAGCCATATTTCTTTTTCGTACCCTGGACCGGATTTGGCGGCCATACACCGGGGAGAGTGTGGACTCTCTATACGGAGGAGAGCTGGATGGTTATGGGTTTTGCGGTTGGGCCCTTGGACAGAAAAGAACCGGTTGGCGTTGCTCACAACAAAGGCCTGTGTTATGCTAAGGATAGCTCTTTATACGGAAACACCCTCCGGGTATACCTGTATGCCGTGAGAAACGCGGCACAAGCAAGGAAAGGAGTGTACGGGCTTTGTGTGCAAGTCTGTCAAAGAATTCAACGAATGGATTGCGGGAAAAAGTTGCGGAACTATGGCTGCCATACAGTCTTGAAATATGGTATCGCCTGCTATAAAAAGAAATACCAGGTGTCAATGGAGAAAGAAGAAAAATGAACTTGAAAGAATTCACGGAACAAGTGGACAGCTGTGCCAAGGTCCTGTCCCAAGAAGCATTACAGGGATTCCTGCACAATTTTGCCCGAAAGGTGCCGGAGAAGGATCGGAAGGAATTTCTGGCGCTTTTGCGGCTAGGGAACCGGGAGGGAGATGCGCATCCGGCGGAGACAGCAGCGGCCTGCGGCATACGCCAGGAATATGAGCGGCTGTTGGAGCTGTTTCGCCAGATCCAGGCGGGAGAATTATTCCTGACGGCAGAGAGTTATGAAGTGGAGCAGGAGGCGTACTGGGATTCGGACTGGGAGTGGGACTACCAGGATGACCAGGGAATTGGAGAAATCTATGAGGAGGCCAGCCTGCTTCTGGAGCAGTGTGTCAACGATGGCCTTTACCCGGAAGCAGAGAAGTTGGCGGAATGCCTGCTGGATACAGGAGTGACCGTGGAGAACGATGAGGATGAGGCTTTGGATATGGAGCTGGAGGAGCTTGTGGGAGAGGGGATTGCTTCCATCCATTTGAAAGAATTGGCGGCCCATATCCTGTATGCGGCTTATATGGTATCGCCGCCGAAGCAGCGGGCGGAGTCGCTATTACAAAAAAAAAAAAAAAGCATTTTTCGGCAGATCCCTTTGGAAAATATGCTCCGTGTCGGGAAGGCGGAACTGCCG
>CALWEC010000058.1 GCA_944376945.1 uncultured Lachnospiraceae bacterium
GGAGGCCAAAAACCCGGAGGTTTCCACCGTCTACGATCCGTATTACCACTATCAGGAGCCGGTGCCTAAGCTGGCGGGCCACCGGATTCTGGCCCTGAACCGGGGGGAAAAGGAAGGGGTCCTCAACGTGAAGATCCAGGCCCCGGAGGAGACCATCCTCCGCTACCTGGAGAAGAAGGTGATCACCCGGGAAAATCCCTACACCGCCCCGCTGCTGCGGGAGACCATCCGGGACAGCTACACGCGGCTGGTGGAGCCGGCCATCTACCGGGAGATCCGGAACCAGATGACGGAGATTGCGGAGAACGGCGCCATCCGGGTCTTTGGCAAGAACCTGGAGCAGCTGCTGCTGCAGCCGCCCATTGAGGGGAGGGTGGTGCTGGGCTGGGACCCGGCCTTCCGCACCGGCTGCAAGCTGGCGGTGGTGGACGCCACCGGGAAGGTGCTGGACACCACGGTGATCTTCCCCACCGCGCCCCAGAACAAGGTGGAGGAGTCCAAGCGGGTGGTGAAGCGCCTCATCGATAAATACGGCATCACCCTGATCTCCGTGGGCAACGGCACCGCCTCCCGGGAGTCGGAGCAGGTGATTGTGGAGCTGCTGAAGGAGATTCCGGAGAAGGGCGTCCAGTATGTGATCGTCAACGAGGCTGGGGCCTCCGTGTACTCGGCCAGCAAGCTGGCCACCGAGGAGTTCCCGGAGTTTGACGTGGGCCAGCGCAGCGCCGCCTCCATTGCCAGACGGCTCCAGGACCCGCTGGCGGAGCTGGTGAAGATTGACCCCAAGAGCATTGGCGTGGGCCAGTACCAGAACGATATGAACCAGAAGAAGCTGGGGGAGGCCCTCCACGGGGTGGTAGAAAACTGCGTGAACCGGGTGGGGGTGGACCTGAACACCGCCTCCGCCTCCCTGCTGGAGTACGTGGCCGGGGTCTCCAAGACGGTGGCCAAGAATATTGTGGCCTACCGGGAGGAGAACGGCGCCTTCGGGGACCGGCGGCAGCTGCTGAAGGTGCCGAAGCTGGGCCCCAAGGCCTTTGAGCAGTGCGCTGGCTTCCTGCGGGTCCGGGGCGGAAAGAACCCGCTGGATCGGACGGCGGTGCACCCGGAAAGCTATCCGGCCACGGAAGCCCTGTTGAAGGAGCTGGGCTTTAGCAGCCAGGACCTGCGCTCCGGGGGCATCCCGGGAATCCGGAAAAAAGTCCAGGATCCGGAGCGGATGGCGGAGCATCTGGGAATCGGGGCCCTGACCCTGGCGGACATCCTGGCGGAGCTGGAAAAGCCTGGCCGGGATCCCCGGGAAGAAATGCCCCGGCCGGTGCTGCGGACGGACGTTATGGAGATGAAGGACCTAAAGCCTGGCATGGTGCTGAAAGGCACGGTGCGGAACATTGTGGACTTTGGAGCCTTTGTGGACATTGGCGTACACCAGGACGGCCTGGTGCACATCTCCCAGATCTGCCAGCGGTATATTAAGCACCCCCTGGAGGCGGTAAGCGTAGGGGATGTGGTGGACGTGCAGGTGCTGGCGGTGGATCTGGCCAAGAAGCGGATTTCCCTGACCATGAAGATCCAGGGCTAGGGCTTGCCGGGGCGCCTGGGGCAGGCGAAGGAGGAACGGATATGAAAATCGTGGTTTTAGACGGCTTCACGGAAAACCCAGGGGATTTAAGCTGGGAGCCTTTGGCCTGCCAGGGGGAGTTGACGGTGTATGACCGGACGCCGCCGGAGCAGGCGGCGGAGCGGATTGGGACGGCGGAGATTGCCTTTACCAATAAGACGCCGCTGCCGGAGGCGGTGCTGGCGGCCTGCCCGGCGCTGCGGTACATTGGCGTGCTGGCCACCGGCTACAATGTGGTGGACGTGGAGGCGGCCCACCGCCGGGGGATTGTGGTGACCAACATCCCGGATTACGGCACGGATACGGTGGCCCAGTTTACCATGGCCATGCTGCTGGAAATCTGCCACCGCATCGGCCATCATAACCAGGAGGTGCAGCAGGGGCGCTGGAGCCGCTGCCCGGACTTTTGCTTCTGGGATACGCCCCAGATGGAGCTGGCCGGAAAAACCCTGGGGATTATGGGCTACGGCCGGATTGGCCGGGCCGTAGGCCGCCTGGCCCGGGCCTTTGGCATGAAGGTGCTGGCGGTCTCCCGGACGCCCCGGCCGGAGGAGGAGGGGGTCACGATGGTCCGCTGGGAACCGCTGCTGACCGCCTCGGATGTGATTACCTTCCACTGCCCGCTGACGGAGGAGACCCGGGGGATTGTAAACCGGGAGACCATCCGGCAGATGAAGGACGGGGTGATCCTGCTGAATATGGCCCGGGGCCCGCTGATCCAGGAGGCGGACCTGCGGGAGGCCTTGGAGAGCGTCAAGGTATACGCCGCCGGGATGGACGTGGCTGCCACCGAGCCCATCCAGCCGGACAGCCCGCTGCTGGGGGCAAAAAACTGTATCCTAACGCCCCACATTGCCTGGGCTTCCCAGGAAGCGCGGCGGCGGCTGATGGATACGGCGGCGGAAAACCTGCGGAGCTTCCTGGAAGGGAACCCCATCCATCAAGTATAGGAAAAAAGCCCCGGCACAGCCAGGAAGACTTGGCTGTGCCGGGGCTTTTTGTGCAGGCGCGCCAGGCGGCTTACCAGCGGCTTCCTCTTTCCGGCCTTCCCCTGTGTTTTAGATGTGACGCTTTGTGGGTAAGATAAGGGGGAAGGAGGTGCTTACAGCATGGAAAAAGGATACAAAAAGCAGACCGAATGCCTCCGGGTGGCAGAACGCCTGCAGGCTTACGGGGACTGGCTGGCTCAGGAGGAAAAAAGCCTTTCTACCCGGCGGCAGTATGTGCGGGAGGCAGGCCGGTTCCTGGAATGGCTGGGGGCCAGGCGGCTGGCCAAGGAGTACGTAATCCTATACAAGGAGAAACTGGCAGGCTCCTACAAGCCGGCCAGCGTCAACGCCAAGCTGGCGGCGGTCAACGGTTTCCTGGGATTTGAGGAGCACGGGGAAATGAAGGTGAAGCTGCTGCGGATCCAGCGAAGCGCCTACTGCCCTGGGGACCGGCAGCTGGGAAGGAACGATTACCAGCGCCTGGTAGCGGCGGCCAAGGCGGCAGGGGACGGCAGGATGTGGACGCTGCTTCAAACCGTCTGCGCCACCGGGATCCGGATTTCGGAGCTGCCGTTTATCACGGCGGAGGCGGTGGAGGACGGGGAGGCGGTGGTGCGCCTGAAGGGAAAGTCCCGGGTGGTGCTGCTGCCGGAAAAGCTGCGAAGATTGCTGCGGAAATACCTGCGCCGCCGGGGCATCTCCCACGGGCCGGTGTTTGTGACCCGGAACGGCAAACCGTTGGACCGGAGCAACATTTGGAAACGGATGAAGCGCCTGGGCCAGATGGCCGCCGTACCGGCAGGAAAGGTTTTCCCGCACAATTTAAGGCATCTGTTTGCCCGCTGCTTCTATGAGGCTGGCAAGGACATTGCCAAGCTGGCGGACGTGCTGGGGCACAGCAGCATCAATACCACGCGGCTGTATATTATCTCCACCGGGCAGGAACACCGAAAGCAGCTGGAGGGGCTGGGCCTGCTGGCCTAAGGGGCAGGAAGAAGCCGGGCCGTTTCGGATTCCATAAAAAATTACCACATAATTTTTATTATGTGGTAAAAAATTCTTACATAATGCCTTCTGCGATAAATATCATAGCAAATTCAGAAGGGGATGTCAAGCAAACCAAAACTTTTGACGAGAAAATTAGTAAAAAATTGTCAGAAGGCATCTCCCTCTTTTTTCTTATGCCCTCCGGCAGCGTTTCCCCGGACATGGAAAACAGCGCCCCCGCAGGACCGGCGGCGCGAAAACACCAGGATCAAACCGCATTTCTTCCAATCTTGCGTAAAAATCCCCAGGGGATCCCTTGGAATGCCACACAATAAAAATTATGTAGTTTGCTGCGAAAGCCGGGCCGCAAAGCATAGGCGGCATGGGCTTTCTGGCGTCCGCGCCAGCGGGCGGAAAGGTTTCAGACGGAAAAGGATCCGGAAGGAGGGAAGGAAAATGCTGCTGCTGATATTTCAAAAGCTGGACGGCATGTCCTCCGAAGGGCTGATCCGAAGCCCAGAGCTGCCATCCCCCATTCCCTTCCGCGGGTGCGCGGACCTGTTTTTGAAAATGGACCGGATCTATAACCTGCTGAACCAGCCCCAGGCGGCCCGGCAGATGAGGCGGCTGGCCCGATACCGGGACCAGATCCTGCGGGAGCCGGAGCGGGAAGCGGCGGCCTGGAGCCAGGGAGATTCCTGGCGCGTGCGGGACGCTTGGCGGGACCCGGAACCCAGCCGCGGGAAAGCGGCCCTGTGCGTATGCACCCAATACCGCCAGCACAACAGCTGGCAGGGATATATCTATCGAGAAGACCAGGAGAAAGTATTTTTCCGCAGTGCCCTGGAGCTGCTGTATCTGCTGGACGATTACCTACGGGAGCAGAAAGAAAGGATCGGCGGAAAAGTCAGCAAAATGGGCAGGATGGGAGAGTGAAACGGTATGGGTGCGGAGGAAAAAGAAGGCGGACAGGCGGAAGACGCGGCCTGGCTGTATCAGGAAAATGGGCCGGAAAGATGAGAAGAAAAATCAGGAAAATTTGGAATATCTGTACCACCGTGCTGGTAGCCATGGTTGCGGTGCTGGCGGTCCTTCTGGTTGGCGCAAGAGTGGTGGGCCTGCAGGTGTTTACCGTGCTGTCCGGCAGTATGGAACCTGCCTACCATGTGGGGGCTCTGATCTATGTCAAGAGCGTGGATTATACCCAGCTGGAAGTGGGGGACGTTATTACGTTCCTGTTAAATGAAGACACAGTAGCCACCCACCGGATTGTGGAGGTGGTTCCGGATGTGGAGGACTCTGCGGTGCTCCGCTTCCGCACCAAGGGAGATGCCAATAAGGCGGAGGACGGAAGCCTTGTTCATTATAAAAATGTGATTGGTACGCCGGTGTTTACCATCCCATGGCTGGGCTATGTGGCCCACTTTATCCAGAATCCGCCGGGAATGTACATTGCGATTTCCGCCGGGGCTATCCTGCTGCTGTTGGTCTTTCTGCCGGATCTGCTTTTCTCCGAGCCATCTCAGAAAAAATCAGACCAAAAATGGAGCCATCGCAGGCCGCCCCGGGAAGGCTGAAAACGGGCCGGACAGGCGGCGGAAAGGCAAGGGCCGCCTTTTACCCGCCATTGGGCGGAATCTGTGCGAGGGCAATGCCGCAAGGCTCCCTATATATAACCCTATATAATTTTTTAGGAGGAGGTTTTCTGCCATGAAGAAAACAAGTAAAGCTTTTATCACGAGCCTTTGTGCGGCAGCGCTGGTCGGGGCGTCTGTACTGGGCACCATGGCCTACCTGACGAGCAGCGATGAGGTAGTCAACACCTTTACTGTGGGCAAGGTTGCCATCACCCTGGATGAGCAGGATGTGGACAATCCAGAGGGAGACCGCGTCCAGGAGAATGCGTATAAGCTGATGCCCGGCAGTACCTATACCAAGGATCCGACTGTTCATGTAGATGCGGACAGCGAGGACTGCTACCTGTTTGTGAAGGTGGAGAATGAGATTGCCGGCATTGAAGGTGCGAAAACGATTGCCAGCCAGATGTCTGAAAAAGGCTGGGTGGCTGTTGGAGATGAGGAAGGTCTTTATGTCTACACGGCGGAGGGAGCCCCCGCTGTTGTTACTGCTGAAAGCGATGTGACTGTTTTTGAAAACTTCACCATCGATGGCACGGTAAATAACGAAACACTGGCTTTCTATGAAGAGAAGACCATCACGGTTACCGCTTATACCATCCAGGCAGAAGGCTTTGAAGGTCAGACTGCTGGTGACATTTGGACTGCCGCTGGTTTGGCGCATAACATCCTATAACCTTCCCGGGGCGGACGGGATTGGTTCCCGCTGTTCCGGGGAGAATGACCTGCAAATTAGGAAAGGAGAGATCCAATATGAAGAAGAGAACCGTAGCGCTGCTGGCCGCCCTGACGCTGACGCTGGGCTGCGCAGTCGGGGGGACGCTGGCCTGGCTGACGGATACCACGGAAGAGGTAAAAAACACCTTTACCACCAGTGATATTGAGATCACCCTGAACGAGACGGAGGAAAAATACAAGATGATCCCTGGTTGGAGCATCCACAAGGATCCCGCCGTCACCGTGGAAGCGGGCAGCGAGGCCTGCTATCTGTTTGTAAAGCTGGAAAAGTCGGATAACTTTGACGCTTTCATGACTTATGAGGTGGCAGAGGGATGGGGTGCGCTGGAAGGCGTGGCAGGCGTTTATTACCGTGTGGTTGAGGCCAAAGAGGAAGATCAGGTGTTCTCAGTCCTGCAGGATAATCAGGTGTTAGTGAAGGAAACGGTCACCAAGGAGCAGATGAATGCTCTGACAGAAGAAGCCTACCCTACCCTGACCGTCACTGCATACGCTTCTCAGCAGTATAAGAACAATATGGATCGCTTTACCTCTGCGGAAGCCTGGACAAATGTGCAGCCCGTGGCGGAGTAAGCCCGTTCCCTATGGTAACTGCCGGTGGAGGCCGGTTACATAATATCTCAAAGAAAGGAACCAGAAAAACATGAAAAAGAAGATCATCAGCACAATCCTGGTGGCGGCGCTGGCTGCTACGGCTGTCATTGGCGGCACGCTGGCCTACTTTACGGACACAGAGGAAAAGACCAACGTCCTCACGGTAGGAAATGTGGACATTACCCTGACGGAACCCAACTGGGATGAGTCCGGAAGCAAGGATGCGGAGGACGCTTATCCGGGCGAGCCTCTGGCCAAGGATCCCACTGTGACCAATGTGGGCGCAAACCCCTGCTTTGTCCGCGTGCAGGTAGAGTGGGATGATACCATTGGCGAGATGGAGTACCGCACGGACTATGTGGCCGGAGCGCTGGGCGAGGGCTGGGTTGCCGGTGACGACGGCTACTTCTACTATACTCAGGTTTTGGATGTAGATGAAACTACCGATGCGCTGTTTGACCAGATCGTTGTCCCTGCTGACTTGACCAATGACGCAACCGATACCGAGTACAATGTGGTGGTAACGGCGGAGGCGGTGCAGGCCCAGGGCGCTAAGCCCAGCTTCTCCGCGGTGCAGCAGATGACCCTGGAGGAGATCCAGGCCTGGTTTGCTACCTGCATGGAGTAAACATCCAACCAGTCTTTTATCCCTGGTTATCTCCCCCGCAAGGGGGAGAGGCCATGTGAGAGTACCCGAAGCAGCCTGCTTCGGATATTCTCATATGGCGCGCAATGCCAGAAAATCCGATAACCGGTCACTGGGGACAGTGCGGTTGTATGCAGGGAGGAGAGTATATGAAGAAAAAGATCTTGCTTGTGGCGGCGGCTTTTGTGTGTGTTGCGATCACCGCGTCGGGCACCATGGCCTATTTTACATCTGAGGACACGGCCCACAACGTTATTACCTCCGGCAGCGTCAACATTGAAGTGGTGGAGAAAACCCGGAGGGACGATGGCGTTCTGGTGGATTTCCCGGAGGAGGGGATCACTGGCGTCATGCCCGGCACGGATGTGAGCAAGCTGGTCAGCGTGGAAAACACGGGAGCCAGCGAAGCTTGGATCCGCCTTTGGGTGGAGTCTTCGATCCGGGATACGGAGGGAGCGGCGCTGCCGCTGGCCATTCCGGAAGCGGGCCCTGTTATGACCTATGAGGTGGGGGCGAACTGGATCCAGGGGGAGGATGGGTACTATTACTATACCCTGCCGGTAGCTTCCGGCGAGTCCACGGAACTCTTGTTTGACGCGGTGGCCTTTTCCCCGGAAATGGGCAACGAATACCAGGGCTGCACCGCCAATATCGTGATTGCCGCCCAGGCGGTACAGAGCGCCAACAATGGGGAAAACGTATGGGAAGCTCAGGGCTGGCCGGAAAATGAGGAGGTGGCACAATGAAAAAATCCGTGGGAATGTTGTTGAGTATGGCGCTGTTCCTGGCCCTTTGCGTTTCCGGAAAGCTGGCGGTAACCGCCACCGAAACAGAGCCGGAAACCACAGCCGGGACGGTGGCGGAGACGGCGCTTTCCGAGGAAAATCTTTCTCTGGAAGAAACGACCCCGGAGGAAACGCTGCCAGAAGAGCCGGAGAGCAGCACCCCGGTTCCGGAGACGGAACGTGAGGAGGAGGCGTCCGTCAGCCCGGCCGATGTGGAAACGGAAGCGGAAACAACGGCGGCTGCCGGTGAAGAAACCAGCGCGGCAGCGGATTCCAATCCTTCCAAGCCGGAGGGCAGCATGACGCTGACTGTGGATCTCTCCCACATGGAGGCAGCGGATGTATCTTCTGTCCCGGAAGAGGAGGAAGGGACCGCTCACAGAGAGAATTGCTGGGACAGCTGCCAGGACGAAGCCTGCCTTTGCCCTTGCCACCTGTTTGACCGGCTGATGGCCTGCGAGACCCCGGAAGAGCTGTATGCCCTGGCGGAGAACACCCCGGAGGAGCAGCTGCTGTCCTTGACGGAAGAGCAGAATGCCCAGATTGAAGAAAAGCTTGCTGCATGGGAGCCGGAACCGCTTCCGGCGGTGACCTTGGAAGAATCTTCTGACGAGCCGGTACCCAGCGAGATTGTGTACCCTACGGTGAATTTCAGCAATGTGGCGCCCTTTGGCGCTCCGGTTGAAGGCTGAGAGAAAGGAGGCGGAACATGAGACGATCCAAAATATTTACACGGCTGCTTTCTCTGGCATTGCTGGCCGCCCTTGTTCTTCCCGGCACCCTGTCCCAGCCCGTTGCGGCTGCGGAAGAGCCGGAAAAGGAAGGCATGGAGATCAATAAAACAGTCAGCGCCAATGAGGATGGCACGTATACCATCACGCTGGAGGCGTATGCCACGGGGGAGAAAATTGTCACGGAGGTATACCGGGACGTACCGGCAGACATTGTTCTTGTATTGGATACATCCACTTCAATGAGCAACAATATGTCCCAAATCGCTTTTCGCGAATATGAGGACGAACAGGACTGGTGGGGGACGGAATATCATACTCGAAACCAAGATTATTATGATGTCCGGCATAATGGCGGAGACGAAAACCTGTGGTATCGCTTGGATAATGGGAGTTATGTATCGGTTTCTGTGGAAATGACGCCAGGCGGGATGACGTATGAAGAAATAACGGACGGAAGAAATAATAGTTCTGGCGGTTGGGGTAGTTCCTATATTAATTATTACGATAATCGAAATAATCTTTATGCGAAAGTAAATGGTACATATCAGAAGGTGACAATTACTCGAAGTGGCAATTGGATCGCGGGCTACACATATACATATACACTTCCTAATGGAACCGTAATTGCCCGCAGTGACGGGAACGATGGTGAACCGCAGTTTACAGGCATTGAGGATGATGTACTGTATCTTGCCTCCATCGATGAAGCTCAAAATAGGTATACCTATACGTACACAGATTCTTCCGGACAGTCTCAGAGGATCGGAGAGTGGGTGGGCGCTGATGCTGTACCGGATAAGACGTTTTATGAACGGTATACATCTGGCTCTGTTTCCCGCCTAGAGGCATTGAAGACGGCAGCTGGAAATTTTGCCGACACGGTTGCCGAAAAGGCACAAGAGGATCAGGTAGACCATCGTGTAGCGGTTGTTGAATTTGCTGATGAGGCGTATAACCTGACGGATGGCCTGATTTCGATGCAAAATAGTCAGGGGGCACAGACTGTAAAAAATGCAATAAACCGTTTAATGGCCAATGGGAATACCGATCCGCAGCATGGCATAGAGGCGGCAAACAATATTTTTGCCTCTAATCCGATTGCGCCAGGCGAAAAGCGGAACCGGGTTATTGTCCTATTTACGGATGGTTATCCGGCCGGTCGCGGAACGGATAACATTAATTATCAATGGTGTGATGCAACGATCTCCCAAGCATATACGAGCAAGCATACATATGGCGCAACGGTATATACGGTGGGGATTTTTGATGGAGCCAATCCAAACAGCGATATTGATTCAAACTTCTTTTATGATTCAACAAATACAAGCCGGCAGTTGGTTGCGGCAAACCGCTACATGCATTATACCTCATCCAACTATTTAAACGCACAGAATATGCGAACTGGCGGCAATAAAACCGGAGATGGATACTACCTTTCCGCTGCGGATGCAGACACTTTAAACAGCATCTTCCAGCAGATCTCCGACCAGATCGAGCAGGGAGGGGCTTCTACCACGCTGGATGAAGAGGCTGTGATCAAGGACATCATTGCCCCCTCGTTCCAGCTGCCAGAAGGGACGGAGGCTTCGGCTATCACATTGGAAACCTATGCCTATGGCGAAGGCGGAAAATGGACGAAAAACACCGGAGAGAATCCGGCAATAGGTGCCACGGCATCGATCCAAGGCGGCACCGTAAGCGTTACCGGCTTTGACTTTGCAGAAAACTGGTGCGGTACAGAGGAAACAAACGGTGAAACGGTTTACCGCGGCAATAAGCTTGTCATTTCTTTTACAGTAGAACCCAAGGACGGCTTCCTGGGCGGAAACAACGTGCCCACCAACACCAGCGCGGGAGTCTATGAAAACGAGGAGGCAGAGGATCCGGTGTTTACCTTCCCGGTGCCGGAGGCCAATGTACCCATTGGAGAGGTGACCGTCACGGCGGCGGACAAGAACGTATACCTGCTGGGGGATCTTACGGCGGAGCAGATCCGCTCCGGCGGCACCGCCCTGTGCGGGAATGTGACGCTGAATCTTGCGGAAGAAAACTATGGTCTGGAATCATGGCAGGCTGCTTACGTGGACATTCAGGTAACGTATACGGATGCAGATGGAAAGACATTCACAGATTTGCAGGATCTTCAAGGAGATACCACCTATACGGTTCAGGTAACGGTGAAGCCCAAAGAAGTGGCGGATACTGCCAGTGCAGGAAAAGCCAATGAAACGACAGGCAAGTCCTATCTTGACAAGGGCGCGATTAACGTTTACAAACCGGAGCTGACCTTTAAAGACAGCGAGGCTTGGTATGGCGGAACCGTCCCCACGGACGCGGAATTGGAAGAGAATCAAACTACCGTCAGATGGCTTCATGGGGAAACGGAGGCAAGTTCGGTAACCATGGTGGGCGAAGAACCTGTTTTGAACCTAGGTTGTGAACCAGAGTCAGGAAAGATTGTTGATGGCAAGATCAACACCAAAGAGGACATTGCCGTAGACGTGACGGTGCAGATTGGTGATACGGATGTGACAAGCCACACCACCTTCCAGCATACGGACTGTGCAGGCCAAACATGCGGTAAGCCTGACAACGGCGCATTCTGGCTCCATGTGAAGACCTGCCAGCTGACCATCAAGAAGGAGGGCGATGTAGCCGGCGAGCCGTATGTATTCACCGTATACAAGGATGGTGAGGAGTACACCAGTGTTACCATTACGGGCAGTGGCAGCCAGGATATTGTGGAACTGCCGGTAGGCCGCTACTCGATAGAGGAAGACGAAGACTGGAGCTGGCGTTACAACGGCACGGAAGGGGAAGCGGTAGCCCTGAGCCCGGAACAGCCCCAAGGAATCATTTCCTGCACCAATGAAAAGGAAGAGGAAACCTGGCTCAACGGCTACAGCCCGGCGGTTCAGAATGTCTATGGTGTAGAGAGCGAGACCAACTAGGAAAGGAGGGGGACAAAAATGTATCACGGAAAAACGGAAGCGGAGCGTCCGAAAAGCAGACGCAAGAGAAGCAAGAAAACCGGAACGCTGCTCCTCTCCCTTCTGCTGATTGCCATCCTGGCAGCAGGGGGTACACTGGCTTATCTGCTGACCAAAACCGATCCGGTGAAGAACACCTTCCAGCCCTCCCAGGTGACCATCACGGTGACGGAGGAATTTGACGGGGCGACCAAGTCCCAGGTTAATGTAACCAACACCGGAGACATTGACGCCTATGTGCGTGTCAAGCTGGTGACCTACCGGGTGAACGAGGCGGGGGAGCACATTGGCGGCACAGCTGAGATCCCGGATTTCACACCTGGTTCCGGCTGGGTTCTGCATGAGGGTTATTACTACTACACGCAGCCAGTGGCGCCCGGCGGGCAGCCGGAGGATGCCCTGATCGGCAGCCCTGGCATCCCTCTTGTGGATTTGTATGAGGATGCCGATGGCGGCAAGCAGGTGATCGAGGTGATGGCGGAGGCCATCCAGAGCGTTCCCGCCGAGGCGGCAGGTGAAGCCTGGGGCGTATCCATATCCCTGGATGACGTCACTGCCTATCAGACACAAGGAGGTGCAGGAGAATGAAAAAGACAATACGGTACATCGTCTCCCTCCTGCTGGCAGCTGTGACCGCTCTGAGCCTGAGCGGGACCGCCTTTGCGGCCGATCCCGCGATCACCTTTGACGGTTTCTCCCAGGGTTTTGATTTTCAGCCTGGCAGCGAGTATACGGAGACAGACCTGTTTGGCAATTTCAAGGACGTTATGCCCGGCGATGTGCGGACGGAAACCATTACCTTTACCAATAACGCCGCAGACTGTGATTTTGTTCATCTGTATATGCGGGCTGTGCCCCACGATGAGGCAGCCGTCACCATGATGGAATTCCTTTCGCAGCTGTCCATGAAGGTCTATAACGGTTCGGAGGTGATCTATTCCGCTTCCCCGGATGAGCTGGACGGCCTGCGGGAGAATGTCCTGCTGGGAACCTTCCGCCAGGGGGATACCGCTACCCTGACAGTGGAATTGAGCGTCCCCATGGACCTGGGCAACGAGTACGCCAACCGGGTGGGCGAGGTGGACTGGGTCTTTCACGTGGAGGCCTACAATGAGAGCCAGCTTTCCGTCCGCAAGGTTTGGTCGGACGGCAGCGCCGGCCATGCCGGGGAAGCGGTTACCGTCAATTTGCTGAAGGACGGAGAGGTGGAAACCACCGCTGTCCTGAATGCGGAGAACGGCTGGGCCTACACCTTTGACCGTCTGGTAGAGGGCCATACCTGGACCGTGGAGGAAGCAGCGGTTCCGGAGGGCTACACCGTAAGCTATGAGACAGAAGGGACAGCCGTGACCATTGTCAATACCAAGGAGGAACCGGCTCCGGTGGACGAGGTTCCTCTGGATCTGACCGTGCGGAAGGTCTGGAGCAACGACAGCGCCAGCCAGCGCCCGTCTTCTGTTACGGTCACGCTGTACGATGGCGGAAGCGTTTACGATACGGTGGTCCTGAGCGAGCAGAATAACTGGACGTACCACTGGGAGGATCCGGATGCTCTGGGCGACTGGCAGGTAGCGGAAACCAACATCCCTGGCGGCTATACACCGTCCTACCGCGTTGCAGACGGTGTGGTGACTATCACCAATACCCACCGTCTGATCCAGACTGGGCAGCTGAACTGGCCGATCCTGTTCCTGGGCGGCGCGGGCATTGTTCTGGTGGTGTTCGGCGGAGCCGTTATTCTAAAGAAGAAACACAGCAATGTCTAAGAAAACAGGGATTGCTGTCCTAGTATTGGGGGCAATGCTGATACTTTCGGCATTGCTCCTTTGGCTTTCTAACCGGCGTGAGGATGCCTGGGCAGGGCGGGAGGCGGCCTATGTCCTGTCCCAACTGGAATCGGCGCTGGAAACGCAGGGCAGGGAGACGGCGGAGGCTGCGGAGCCGGAAGGTGAGGGGGAGCAGGCCGGAGAAAAAGAGCTTCCTGTGAAGGTGGTGGACGGATACGGGTATATTGGTTATGTGGAGATCCCGGCGCTGGAACGGGAATTGCCGGTTATGTCCCAATGGGATTATGAAAGGCTGAAGATTGCTCCCTGCCGGCAGGCCGGCTCCTCCTATACCGACGACCTGGTTATAGCCGCCCATAATTACAAAAGCCAGTTTGGAGGCCTGAAGAATCTAGAAGCAGGCGATACCGTGATCTTTACGGATATGAATGGAGTAGCCAATACGTATCGTGTAGAAAAGCGGGAAACCATAGAGCCGGAGGATGTAGACGCTGTTTTGAACAGCGGATATGATCTAGTGCTGTGCACCTGCACCCTGGGCGGAGAGACCCGGGTGGCGGTGTTCTTTGAACGCGCGGAGGAGGGGTTTTAGAAGGAACCTTCTTTTCCGCCTTTTTCATTTCATTTTTCTTGCCTGTGACCCGTCACAGATTCGTTCGGATACTACAAGGAAGCTGTGGGCAAACAATCCGTTGAAGTACGTTCCGCTTCGTAGCTGGAGCAACTTGTGGAGACCGCTATGCAGGACTTGCGCATAACGGCTGGGTACATAAAGCGATAAGAAATGAAAGACTAACCGTATTTGGGCTAGTCTCCATGAGTAATTACTACGACGAAAGGCGTGTTATATGTGAAGCGGATTGAACCGCCGCTTGCGGAACTGCATGACCGGTGGTGTGATAGGTCGGAAATTCCTTAACCAGAGGAATTTCTTCCTATTCGATGTCACCCCGGCACAACTGTCAGAAAGAAAAAGGGCTTCAGCTGTCAGGGGAAATATGGTAGAATGTCCGCAGAGCGGACATTCTGCCTGCGCCGGTTCGCGTCCGACCGAAGGGAGGACAAGCTTCCAAAGCGAACCGTGCGCATAAACCTACCATGTGCGAAGCACAGGGTAGAATGTCCGCAGAGCGGACATTCTGGCCGCGCCGGCGCGGGATCGAGCGAAGCGAGAACAAAAGCCCTGTCCGCGCCGTGCGCTCCCCCCCAGGATTGGCTTTTCCTCAGGAAATTCACCGCTTTTTTGCAGCCTTCTTCCTAAAAAGCCGTCCGGGATGTCCGGGCACACGGCTTTTTCTGCCATTCCTGCTGAAAAAGCGGTGTGCGCTGGGAAAATTTCCGGCTTTTTTTGAGATTTCCACCTAAAAAGCCGGTCCGACACGCGGACGTACGGCTTTTTCTGCCGTTTCTGCCAAAAAAGCGGTGTGCGCTGGGGAAATTTCCGGCTTTTTTGGAGATTTCTTCCTAAAAAGCCGTCCGGACATCCGGACACACGGCTTTTTCTTCCATTTTCGCTGAAAAAGCCGTTGAGCCGTGGCCAACGGCCCAAGGTTAAGCAGCCCAGGGGATGCCATGTGTGGAACACATGGTACAATGACTGCCAAGCATACCGGGGGGATGCCACGTGTGAAGCACGCATCAACATAGCATGGGCGAAGCACATGGCAGAATGTCTGCAGAGCGGACACTCTGCCCGGGCCGGTTTGCGTTCGAGAAAAGATGGTATTTTACCTGTAAGCCAACAGGCCGCGGCGGCGCCATAACCGGCATGCTTTGAGGGCAGAGCAGCACTGTATGGAAGCACTGTAAAGGAAGGCCAGAAAATATGGAAGCACTGCAAAAAGAGGCCAGAAAATAAAGAAAGGCCAGAAAAGACAAGGGAGGAAACCTATGAAAGCGTATTTAAACCCCGGCTCAGCCCGGAAGGAAGTGATGGTCCGTGACCGCATTATCTATTCTCATGTGACAGACCTGGAGGGAAGGCCCTTGGACCTGGATCTGTCCATTCTAATGCCCAATGACAACAGCCTGACTAAGGCGGTGCCGGCGGCGGACGCCCATGCTCCCAAGCCGGCGCTGGTGTGGATCCCTGGCAACGGGTGGAACAAGCGGGATACCAATCTGATGCTGGGGGAGATGGTGGAATTTGCCCGGGCTGGCTACGTGGTGGCGTCCATCCAGTACCGCAGCTCGGAGGAGGGACATTTCCCGGCGCAGCTTCAGGATGTCAAGACGGCCATCCGCTTCCTGCGGGCGCACGCGGATTTGTATGAGATCGACCCGGAGCGCATAGGCGTGTTCGGCCGTTCCGCCGGCGGCCATCTGGCGGCCTTTGCCGCCATGAACCTGGATGGCTTTGACGGGGAGGAATGGAGCGGATATTCGTCCCGCGTGCAGGCCTGCATCGATCTGTTTGGCCCGGTAGATATGCAGGGCACCATGGATCGGGAGATCCCTCGCCTCAGCGATCCGAACTTCCGTTGGCACCGGCTGGAAGACACCCATGGTGGGAAGCTGCTGGGCGGCGACCCGGCCACCATGTACGAGCGGGCCCGGGAGTCCAGCCCCATCCACTACATCAACCCGGGCATGTGCCCCATTCAGATCCTTCACGGAGACAGCGATCCGGTGGTGCCGGTGGAGGTTTCCAGTGAACCGTTCTACCAAAAGCTGGTGGAGGCTGGGAGGGAAGATCAGACGGAATTTTATATTGTCCGGCACGGAGGGCATGGAAGCCAGGAATTTTTCCAGGATTCGGTGAAGCAGGTGATGATTGCTTTCTTGGACCGGTATCTGAAATAAGCGGGTCTCTGCTTTTCCTCTTCCAAAGGCTTGACAAGCGGCGCGGAAAGCACTATAGTTTCTATGTAAGCCGTTGGACGGCTTTGCAACTTCATACGTTCTTCGGGGCAGGGTGCGATTCCCTACCGGCGGTATAGTCCGCGAACCGCTCCGGCGGCCGATTTGGTGAAATTCCAAAACCGACAGTATAGTCTGGATGAGAGAAGAAATACGCAGGATACGGATCGTATGTTGCCCCGGAATCATGGATTCCGGGGCTTTTTTCTGAGTTTTGCGTATGGACACGAAGAACCTCTGGCGGCGGCCAGACGCCGCGGAAAAGAAAAGGAGGCAATCCTATGCAGACAAGAAACGGAAACCTACGGAATATGGTATTGGTGGCCATGCTGGGGGCCATCGCCTTTATCCTTATGTACCTGGAATTCCCCATCCCTTTTATCGCCCCGGCTTTTTACGAGATGGATTTCAGCGAGGTCCCGGTGCTCATCGGCACCTTTGCCATGGGGCCGGCCGCAGGGGTGGCCATTGAATTCCTAAAAATCCTGCTCCACACGCTGCTGCGGGGGACCAGCACCGCTTATGTGGGGGAGGTGGCCAATTTTGTCATCGGCTGCGCCTTAATCGTTCCGGCGGGCCTGCTGTACCGGAGCCGGAAGACCCGGGGGCGGGCGCTGGCCGGGATGGTGCTGGGGACCATCCTGATGGTGGCGGCCGGCAGCCTGATCAACGCCTACGTGCTGCTCCCCTGGTATGCCAACCACTTTTTCGCGGGAGCCGGGGGCATGGCCGGTATCCTGGAGATCGGGGCCCAGCTCCACGCCGGTGCAGGGACGGTTATGGGCTTTGTGCTGCTCTGCGTAGCGCCTTTCAACCTGTTTAAGGGGATTGTGGTGTCCGCGGTGACCATGCTGCTGTACAAGCGGGTCAGCGTCGTCATCAAAAGCTTTGCCGTGGAGCCGGAAAAACGGCGCGTGGAAAAAGCGTAAGGACGGAAAGAAGAAATCAGGAGGGGCATAGGCTGGCCGGGAAGGGCTGGGCCATGCCCCTCTTTTTCCCAAATAATATGGGAACGGGGGCGGGTTTTGCCGGAGGGGACCAGATGTCCGTTGCAAAGTATCCGCTTCTCTGCTAGAATGATACCAGAACGGGGGCGTGGAAGGATGATTGACGCGGCGGGCATTTTCTATTCATATGGCAGAAAAAAGGTGCTGGAGGATGTTTCCTTCCATGTGGAAAAGGGCGATTGCGCAGCCATTGCCGGCGCCAACGGGTGTGGAAAATCCACTCTGCTTTCCCTGCTGGCCGGCGCCATGCGTCTGCAGAAAGGGGAGCTCCGCTATGGGGGCCAGGATCCCCGGAAGGACTCCCGGGTGTTCCGGCGGATGCTGGGCTACGTGCCTCAGGATAATCCGCTGCTGGAGGAGCTTTCCGTGCGGGATAACCTGCGGCTGTGGTACAGCGGCAGCCCTTTTTCTATGGACGAGGATTTAAAAAGCGGGATCCTGTCCGTGCTGAAGCTGGAGGAAATGCTGCCGCTGACGGTCTCCAAGCTTTCCGGCGGCATGAAAAAGCGGGTCAGCATCGGCTGCGCCCTGGCGGCCCACCCACCGGTTTTGATCCTGGATGAGCCCAGCGCGGCGCTGGACCTGATCTGCAAGGAGGACATCCGAGGGTATCTGCAATGGTTCCGGAGAAGCGGCGGCACGGTATTGATTACCACGCACGAAGAAGCGGAGCTGGATCTGTGCAGCCGGCTGTTTATCCTGCGGAAGGGCCGTCTGTTTGAGGAGGATCCTGGGCTCCGGGGGAAAAGCCTGGTGCGGGCCTTCGTATAGGGCGGCATCGGACGGGGCATTGTGTGATTTTATGGGAAGTTTTGAGATATAGAGACGAGGAGGGAAAACCTATGAACGGAAACGGAAATCCGGGCCCCGGAGGCCCTTACCAGCCGGGCGGACAATACCAGCAAGGGAATACGTACCAGCCGGGCGGACAGTACCAGCAGGGGAATGGGTACCAGCCAGGCGGGCAGTATCAGCAGGGAAATGGGTACCAGCCAGGCGGACAATACCAGCAAGGGAATGCGTACCAGCCAGGCGGGCAGTATCAGCAAGGGAATGGGTACCAGCCGGGCGGGCAGTACCAGCAAGGGAATGCGTACCAGCCAGGCGGACAATACCAGCAGGGGAACCCTTACCAGCCCGGCGGCGGGGAAATGTCGCCGGCGCCCCGGAAGAAAAAATGGATTCCCTGGGTGGCTGGCGGCACGGTGGCGGTGGCAGCAGTGGCCCTGGCGGTGGTTTTTGTGCCCAAGCTGTTCGCCGACCCTTACGACCAGGTGATGGACGCCGTAAAGGCTCTTCCCAGCAGCGCTTCCTCCCCCATGGCGGAGGAGATCGGCTGGGCGGATCTGAAAGCCGCGGTGCAGGAGGCCGGATATTTCAGCGGGGAATTTTCCCTTCGGGAGCTGCCCTCTACAGCGGGTATCGACGCGGCCCTTTTAAGCGGCTTTTCCGTGAAGCTGGACGGGGCCGTGGATCCGGCTGGCAAGCAGGCGGGCCTGGGTCTGGCGCTGGCCATGGGCGGCAGCGATCTCTTATCCGCGGACTACTATCTGGATGAAGAGATGGCGGCCCTTTCGATTCCTCAGCTGTATGAAGGGGCCCTGGCCATTTCCTCCGGCAATCTGCGGGAGCAGCTGGAAAATTCCCCTTTGTTTGACCAGATGGGGCTTACCGAGACGGATCTGGCCAGCCTGGATTTTGTGCTGGAATTCTTCCCGGACGGCGGTGTTTCCGAGGAGTTCCGGACGGCGTTAACGGAAAGCCTGGAGACCTTCCAGGAGGCCATTGCGGTAGAGAAGCTGGACGATTCGGAGGAGATCGACATCGGCGGCAAAGACCAGGAGTGCCAGGGATACGCCGTAATCGTCCCCCGGGACGCCGTGGTGGCGCTTGTGGAGGATTTCTGGGATGCCTACTGGGATCTGCTGGGGGATATGGAGGAGATTCTGGAAAATTACCAGTATGGAATGGACCTGGACGCTTTGGACGCCCAGATGGATCTGCTGGCGGAGCAGCTGGAAGAAGCGCTGCGGCCGGAACTGGAATGGGAGGTTTATCTGACTGGCTCCGGGGACTTGGCCATGGTGCGGGTGGACGATTTTACCCACTGGCTGGAGAAGGAATATGCGCAGGAGCTTCAGGACGAAGGGAGCGGAATGAGCTTTGAGCTGACCTTCCACGGGGAGGAAATGCCCGGGGACGCCTTTGTGCTGGAGATGGGCAACCCGTACGGGGACGATCGGATCATCCTGGAAAAAACTTCGGAGATGGACGGAGACGACCTGTATACCGAGTACCATCTGATCGGCTCTTCCTCCACCGGCGAATGGGAATTCCTCAGCCTGGAGACCAGCTGGCTGGCGGACGATCAGGCATTTTCTTATGAAGTGAGCATTCCGGAGCAGGAGCTGCTGCTGTTCTTAGAAGGCAGCCTGGGCCAGGTGGAAAAAGGAGAGTCGGTGGAAGTGATCCTTGATTCCGTGGGGATGACCTACATGGGCGAAACCTTGGCGCTGGAAGGAACCCTGGAACTGGGGGCCGGCGTAGGCGATCTGGAAGAACCGGAGGAGGTACGGATGCTGCTGGAGATGGACGAGGAGGAATTCTTGGCGCTCCAGGCGGAGATGGAAGAAAACCTAAGCGGCCTGATGGGCATCTTGAACGGCGGTTTCTGACGCAGGAAGCCGTTTTCCGAAAGGGAGCAGTTGCCATGAAGTTTTTTTGGAACCTGCAGCTTCTGGAGTGCAAGCGGGCATTCCGGAAGCTGCCTCAAATCCTGCTGGGAGCGGTTGTGCTGACAGCCATTGTCGGCGCAATCGCTTTTTGCGGGCAGAGGCTGCTGTACCAGGATCCGGTGAGCAGCCGGATCCATATCGCGGTGGCGGCGGAAGACAGCTCGGAAACCACCGAACTGGCGTTGTCCTTCCTGGAGCACATGGAGACGGTGGCCAGCCTTTGCAGCTTTACCTACACCAATGAGGAGGAAGGGCGGCAGATGCTGGAGCGCGGGGAAGCGGCGGCCCTGCTGATTGTGCCGGGCAATATGGTGGAGGATATTATCAGCGGCGCCAACACCCCGGTGCGGGTGATCCTCTCCCCCGGCATGGAGGTGTCCAGCGCGCTGGTGGAGGAGGTTACTTCCGCCGGGGCCGGGACTCTGGGGGCTTCCCAGGCCGGGATCTACGCCGCCTATGACCTGTACAGCCGCCGTGGCTGGGAGGGGGAGCTGCAGGAGGCATACGATGCCTTGAACCAAAGGTATCTGACGGCGGCCCTAAGCCGGACGGAGCTTTTTGCCGGCGAGACGGTATCGGCTACCGGGGAGCTGACGGTTATGGAATACTATATGGCCGCTGGCGCGGTACTGTTCCTGCTTCTGTGGGGCATGACCTGCGGCAGTTTCCTGGAGAAGGATTCCCTGTCCCTGGCCCGCAAGCTGCGGATTGCCGGGGTGGGAGGGGGAAAACGGGCCCTGGGAAAATGTCTGACGGCGTTTTGGGTCCTGACGGCAGGCGTCCTGGCGCTGGCGCTGCTGGCGGCGGGCGTCTGGACGGCGGCCGGCGGACGGTGGCCAGGGGAGATCCTGGCCAGGCTCCCCATGCTGCTGCCGGTGGCGGCCTGCTCCTGCGCGCTGGCGGTCTTTCTGTACCAGGCGGCCCCCACGGTGGGAAGCGGCATTTTGCTGATTTTCCTGGTCTCCGTGTCGCTGCTGTTTCTGGCCGGGGGATTTGTGCCTTCGGCCTTCCTGCCCCAAAGCTTTGAGGTTATATCCTGGTTCCTGCCGGCCCGCTGGATGCTGGAGGCGGCAGGCGGGTTCCTGACCGGCGAGTTTTCCTGGCAGGCGGCGGGGATTCTGTTGGCCTTTGGGGCGCTGTTCTGGGCGCTGGCTGCTTGGCTGGCGGGGAAGGAGGGCGGCCGGTGAAGGAAATCGGTACATGGCTTCTTCTCCTGGGAAAACGCCAGCTAAAGCGCCCAGCCTTTCTGGCGGTGCTGGTTTTGATCCCGCTTTTGTGCGGCCTGCTGTTCCGGGCCGGCGGCTCGGACAGCCAGGGAGTGCCGGTGGCCCTGGCCTGCGAAAACCCGGACGCCCTGACCCAGGAGGCGATGGATTCCCTGTGCGCCCAGACGGGCGTATTCCGCTTCTATGTCTGCGGGGAAGGCCAGGCGGCGCGGGATGTGGAGGCC
>CALWEC010000059.1 GCA_944376945.1 uncultured Lachnospiraceae bacterium
TGGTGATTGCGGAAGATGAGACAGGCCGGCCCGTGGCCTTTATGGGAATTGAGGACGGTACGCTGGAAATGCTGTTCATCACCCCGGAAGAAAGAGGAAAAGGATTGGGAAAACGCCTGATCCAATACGGAATTGCAAGCTGCGCCGTGGAGCGGCTTGCAGTCAATGAGCAGAACCCGAGGGCCAAGGGCTTTTATGAACACATGGGCTTTCATGTTTACAAACGGACAGACCTTGACGAACAGGGAAATCCTTATCCGCTTTTGTACATGAGCCTTACGCATAAACCTGAATAGAATCCAGATAACGGGGGAAATCAGATGAATACCCCGGGTATGATTCAGTATCCCTTCTGGAGGATGACGTATCAGAACCCGAGAACGGTGTACGCCTGCGTCAATCTGAGATACGGCTAGATCCATATTCGCCATGCAGCAGGAAGTCGGCCAAATGCACGATCTTCACGTCATGGATGTTTCCTGCGGCCAGCTCGTCCAGCGTTACCACATATTTGGGATAATGGTCTCGGATTTCAAGGAGGTTGGCAACCTCCCGGTCGGATTCCTCCGGCAGCCTGCGGCACGGATGATTGGTTTTTCAGAGCGCCAATCTTTTGCAGATCGGCAAATCCGTCCGTATGCCCCTGAAAATCGATGTGTTGGCAAATGCTCCGCAGGGAATAGGATGTATACGTGGGAAGGCTGTATCAAAAGGAGATCGATTTTGCAGCACAAAAATAGGATATACCACTTGACTGGAAAACGATAAAAAACTATATTGATTATCTGATGGATCCCTTTCTGATCAGGAAACAGACCAAGGATTGGGGGAAGATAATCCCTGCGGTAAAGTAGAATGGGAGGAGCCATATGATACGAGTGCTATTCGTCTGCCTGGGCAACATTTGCCGTTCGCCCATGGCCCAGTTTGTCCTTCAGGATTTGGCCAAGCGGCGCTGTATGGCCGAAGCGTTTCAGGTGGATTCCGCCGCCACCAGCCGGGAAGAAATCGGGAATCCCGTACATCCGGGAACCATCCGGGAACTGGCCCGCCGGGGAATCCCGGCCGGGGAGCATTACGCCCGGCAGATGACCCGGGAAGACTACCAAAAGTATGACTGGCTTATCGGCATGGAGGAGTCCAATCTGCGGAACATGCGCCGGATCACCGGAGGAGACCCGGAGGGGAAGATCCGGAGGCTGTTAGATTTTTCGGACCGGCCCCGGGATATCGCGGATCCTTGGTTTACCGGGAATTTTGTCCGGACCTATGAGGACATCCGGGAGGGCTGTGAGGCCCTGCTGGGGAGTCTGTGCCCGGAGAGGCTTTAAACCAAGGGGGACAGGGAGAGAAAAGGGAACGGCGGATGCGGGAAGGAGCCTTGCCGGACGCAGGTGAGACTCCGGAAAACAGAAAGGACGGAAATCCATGAAAGAAAACGCGCGGAAGGGGTTTGGCTGGACCGTTTGGCTGGCGGTTCTGCTGAATCCTGTCTTTTTGTTGGCATTGGCCAGAGCCTTTTTCTTTTTGGAACGGCTCTGCCGGGCAGGCGGCCTCCGGAGCAACGGGATGAAGGCGGCCCTGTGGGGCGGCCTCTGTCTGGCGTGGGCGCTGATCTGGTCCGGCGTCTGCCTGTGGGCCCGGCGGAAGGGCCGTTCCCGGAGGGGCTGCCGGAGGCTGTGGGCCGGGGCGCTGGCATTGGAGGCGGCAGCGGCCGTGGCGCTCTCCGGGTATTACGGATTCCACATCCTCCAAAGCGCCCGGGATATGACCACGAAGCTGGGAGGGTATGTGTACCGCTGGCAGAACACGGAAACCTTTTCCTTGGAAGCGGACAACCTGTATGAGGATGGGCTGGAAGCTCTGTTCGAGGAGTTGGATCAAAAGCTGGATCTGCCGGAGGAGCTGTACTGCGTCCGGGCGGTGGAGATCAACTTCCAGGAGGATGGCACCGTTACGGAGATTTATGCGTTTCTGTACGGGGAACAGGAGGGGGAGACCCGCACCTACCTGGTGGACTACCGGCGGGCCTCCTCGGAAACGGTGACCGTGTGGCTGGACGGTTACGCGGAGGCCTCCTATGAGCCGGAACAGCGGCTGCAGCCCTTCTTGGAGCTGGCGGCTCGGCTGGACCTGGAGCGGGAGACGGCAGGGTGGCAGGGGGAAACCCGGCAGCTGCTCTACGATGGCAGCCGGTATTTCCCCTACGGAGCAGGGCAGAACTTCCTGCTGGCAGAGGACGGCAGCCAGACGGCGGCCCAGGGAGGGGTGTTTGGCTATGAGGTTTCCCTGTGGAATCCGGAAAGTCCCCGGGACAGCGCCGGCATTGCCCAGGGGACGGAGGTCAAGCGGTTTTTCGCCGCCTGGGACGCGGCGGGAAGCGGGACCGCCGCCCTTACCGGAGAAGCAGCGGCGGAAGCAGGACAAGCGGCGGAGCCGGAGAGCGGCACGGGAAGCGGAACCGGCGCCGGGAGCGGAGACGGAACGAAACCGGGCGGCGGTTCTAACGGAACGGCTGACATGCCGGTGGGGGAAAGCTTTGTGGAGTCCGGGGAGGACATCGCCTTTTTCTTGGATTCCCAGACCGGCTGGTGTCTGCGGGTGGCGGACGCAGCGGCGGGAAGCCGTTTCTTTCAGCTGGAAAGGACCAACGACGGAGGAGAAACCTGGGAGCTTTGGAATGAGGATCCTTTTGCCGGAGCGACGGGCGGCGGCGTGGATCTGGAATTTCTGGATGAGAATCTGGGCTTTCTGGTTATCCGGAGCGCCAGCGGGTCTTACGCCCATCTGTACCGGACTGAGGACGGCGGAAAGACGGTGGCAGAGGTGGAGCTGCCCACGCAGGACGAAGCATACGACTTTCCGGAGCTGCCGGTGCCGGCAGAGGGCGGACTGGAGCTGACGGTGGGAAAGGGGACGGAATCCGATGGCCCCCAGGACACGGTGCGGCTGTATTCCCAGGATCAAGGGCAATCGTGGACATATCGGTAAAACCCAATAGAGTCTGCCGGGAAAAGCATATAAACTACAATCATAAAAAGAATAAGACCGCTTTTTTACAAGTTCTTTCCGTTATAACCGTTTTGCCTTTAAACCGGACAGCTTTTTTGCAGATTTTGTCATTTTTAACCGTTTACAACACAGATATAGACGGCTTTTTGACGAATTCCTTCCTTTTTATCCGTTTGGAAACCGATGTAGGTCGGCTTTTTAATAGATTTCTTTGTTTTTATCCGTTCAAAAAGCGAGAAAGAACGGCTTTTTGAACGGATATATGTATTTTAGCCGTCCTTCCACAAATGCCAACGGATTTTTAACGGATTTCCTTCATTTAAGCCGTGTCCGCAGGCGGCCCAACCGCAGACATCCCGGCAA
>CALWEC010000060.1 GCA_944376945.1 uncultured Lachnospiraceae bacterium
GTCTGGAACTGCTTTACCTCTTCCTCCATGCCGGGGCCGTAAGAGCCGTCAATGGAGGGGCTATAGCCCAGATAGTTGAACACCTTCTGCAGATAGCGGACCAGCTGCCCCTTGGATCCCCGGCGCAGCGCCGCCGAGGTGATGTTGCTGACGGTTCCATCGCTGGAAATGCCCAGGGCTGCCTTGGTGCTGGTTCCCACCAGGCCGTCCACCTCCAGGCCGTTGTCTTCCTGGAAGGCCAGCACTGCATTGTAGGTATCCGGGGTGGCAACGCCGTCTGCGGAGCCGCCAATGTCATAGCCCTTGTTGATCAGGGCCTCCTGGACGGGCCGGATGTCATTGCGCAGAGCCTCCCAGGTGTTGGTGCCCACCACGCCGTCCGTTTCCAGCCCTTTCCGCTCCTGGTAGCGCTCCACTGCCGATTCGCAGCCGCCGCCAAAGGAGCCGTCAAACCCGTTGGGGTCAATCTGCACCATCCGCAGGGCGTACTGCAGGCAGAGCATGTTGTAGCCCTTACTGCCCCGGCTCAGCGGAAAATCGTCGTTTCCGTAAACCTTGGCAATGCCCAGGGCCGCCCGGGTTGCCGGGCCTGCCTGCCCGTCCACCACCAGCCCCTGGTCACGCTGGAACTCCCGCAGGACCTGGTAGAAGCTTTCGTCCGGAGCTCCGGTGACATTCCGCAGCTCATAGCCCGCCTCCACCAGCGCCTGCTGAATGGGGCGCAGCTGGGTCTGCATCTCCCGCAGGTCGCTGTTGGCAAACACGCCGTCTTCCTCCAGGCCATATTTGCCTTCAAATACCCGTACCGCTTCCTCCACCTGGGGGCCAAAGGAGCCGTCCAGGTCTCCCGGATGGCAGCACAGGACGGTCAGGCCCGCCTGCAGGTCCAGAATGTTGCTCCCCCGGTCCCCTCTCTCGTAGGGAAGGGCATTGTCCCCGCTGGCACTGGAGCTGCCGCTGCTGCTTCCATACAGGGCCTGGCGGCTGGCCGGTCCAAAGAACCCATCCGCCTCCAGGCCGTTATCCTCCTGGAATTCCAGAAACGCCTCGTAGGTGCTGGTCAGGGCAATCCCGTTTACCGAGCCATTGTAATACCCTTTATTTTTCAGTGCCCGCTGGATCGGCAGCACGTCCGACTTCAGGCACGCCCAGGTCTGGTCATTCAGGGTTCCTGTCTCCTCCAGCTCCCGGTCTGCCTGGTAGTCCAGGATCGCCTGCTCCATGCCCGGGCCGAAGGAATCGTCAATGTCCATCCGGTAGACCCGCATCAGGTGCAGCGCATGCTGTGCGCAGCGGATCATGGTCCCTTTGTCTCCACGTTGATAATTCATACTGGTTTCCTCCTTCAATCTGATTGGAATTTGCAAATTCTATAAGAGAGAAGGAAGGAACCGCTCGTTTTTGTAAACCATCCCCTTCACTTTTTTCTTTCTCTACCATAGCACACTTTATGCACGGCCGCCACTCTTTTCCTACCAGAAGGGGCCGCATTCTGCCGCATAGGGGGAATGGCCCCGGATTGCGCAACGAAAACCGATAATCCTACGCAAATTTTGCGACAAAAACGGGGCCGTTTCCAGCCCCAGCGCAGCTAAACGCAACAAATGTAACGCTCTGTTAACATTTGTGTGCGCTCTGTTTATTTATGAAAACTAGAAATTTGAATACAATAGGGGAGTAGCCTATCCATACAGCTTTCCCATCATACAGGAGATAAACGCGCTATGGCCAAATCCCCTCAGTCCTCCAAGAAAAGCGGCACCATCCATTTTGAAAATGTAGACTCCTACCTGGATCTGTTTGCCCACATCAAATATTACCGGCAGAAGGCCGGGCTCAGCCAGGAGGAGCTGGCCCACCGGGCAAACATCAGCCGCTCCTTTCTCAGCTCTCTGGAATCCCGCACCCGGGTCCGGGGCCTGACCATGGAGACCTTCTTCAACCTCTGCCGGGCGCTGGAAATTCCGCCGCTGAAGCTGTTTGACCCGCTTCCCTAGCCCAGAATGCCCAGGTGCTCCAGCAGGATCTTCAGTCCCATGAGAATCAGCACCACGCCGCCCAAAAGCTCCGCCTTGGACTTGTACTTCATGCCAAAAACATTTCCCAGCTTCACGCCCAGGGCCGAAAGGACGAAGGTGATCACGCCAATCAGCAGCACCGCCGGCACAATCTTCACATTCAGGAACGCAAAGGAGATGCCCACTGCCAGGGCGTCTATGCTGGTGGCCACCGCCAGAGGCACCATGGCCTTCACGGAAAGGGATGCGTCCACCTGCTCCGCTTCTCCCCGGGATTCCCGGATCATATTCAGGCCGATCATGGCCAGCAGAATGAAGGCAATCCAGTGATCTACACTCTCAATCCACACCCGGAAGCGGCTGCCCAACAGGTAGCCCAGAAGGGGCATCAGCGCCTGAAAGCCTCCAAAATAGAGTCCCACAATACATGCGTGCTTCCCCTCCACCTTGGGGGTGGAGAGGCCCTTACATACCGCCACCGCAAAGGCGTCCATGGACAATCCCACCGCAATCAATGCCAATTCCCAAATTCTCATCTGTAACCTCCCACAACGCTTTTGATCGGGAGCTGCCGGGTCTATCGCGCAAACACCCATGCCCGCTAGCGCGGGCATCACCAACCATGAAAGCCCTCGGATTGCTCCGTGCTACGCACTCCCGCAATCCTTCCTGCATTCGCAATCCGGCCTTCGGCCTACTTGCTCATACAGGTTAGCGTCTCTAAAGCATAGACGGCCCGGTCTGCGAGCAGCCCGTTCCATCTCTGCTTTGAGACCGGGCTTTCACAGTAAAAAAGACGAGGCTTACCTGTCTGTACAGATAAGTCTCGTCAATTAAGGTGATGCCAGGAACCAATCCAGTGTGTTGGCATCGCCGCACGCCCGTGCTGACTACTCCCTTACGTGGGTTCAGTGTATCAAACTTTTGGAAATTTGGCAAGAGGAATCTGGCCCGGGTTTTTAGCGTTTTCCGGTATCCCCCTTGGCACTGCTCCGGATTTCCAGCTTTACCTCCGGCACAGATGGCTCCGGAAACCGGTCAGTTCAGCGCCTGCCCGTTGGGCCACACCCAGCCCAGGATCCCCTGCATCCCCCGATAGGCGCTGTAGGGGCACTGGGAAAGGTTCCCCTCACAGTAGTAATCCTCAAACTCCTCCAGGGAGGAGATGGTCACGTGGTTGCCGCCCACGTTGTGGGCAATGCGTCCGCCGCCCAGGTAGATGCCCACATGGCCGTAGGTCCGGCCGCTGCTGCTGGTAGAGCCGCTGCCCACCACGGCAGCCCCCACCGGGATGTTGGAGAGATCCGTGGAGCCGGAGTCCTTCCAGTAATGCCAGTAGTCAATGGCGTTGCCGCCGGGGTAACCCACCCCCGCCGCCTCATAGACGCCGGAGACCCAGGCCGCGCACCTGCCATGGACCGCCGCCACGGTGCCGCTGTTGCTCTCCGCAATGTCCGCCACCCGCTGCTGCAGGGAGCTGACCGCGGAGGGAATGCTGCCCCGCTCAATACCGTACTCCTGGCAGAGGGCCGTGTACTCCCGGGAGCCTATAAAGCCGTCCAGCACCGACTCCCGGCTGGCGCCGCTCTGCAGCTGGCCCATCCAGGTGTTCCAGCCCTCCTCGTCCGGCTCCCGGTTCAGGCAGGTCCGGTAGCAGATCCGCACAAACTCCTCATTGGAAACATTCTTGCGCTGGAACTCTGCGCTAAAGAAAAAGCCCCGGGCCAGGTCCCGGCCGCTGATCTCATGGTTCAGCAGCAGGCCGGTCCAGTCGTACAGGCCGCCCCGGTCCCAGCTGCGGTTCAGTACCACCGTGTACATCCGGCTGACAAAGGCGGTCACGTCATAGTTCCGGTCCACAATCTCCCCGGAGGTAAAGGAGCCCCGCTCCACACCGTAGGAATCGCAGATCCGCTGGAATTCCGCCGAGTTGGCAAAACCGGCAAACACGCCGCTGCGGCTGATGCCCACCGAAAGCCAGCCCAGCCAGTCCGCTTTGCCGCCTGCATCCGGCTCCCGGCCCAGCAGGGTCCGGTAGAGCATGTCCACGTAGGCCTCGTCCGAGGTGTTCTTCCGCTGGTACTCATCGCTGAACACAAAGCCGGCCGCCACCTCCGCGCCGGTGTTCGCCCCGCTTACCAGCCGGCTTTCCCAATCGCTCACCTCATCCGCCCGGGGCGTTCGATCCAAAACCACCTGATACAGACGCGTCACATAGTCTTGGACCGGACTCCCACTGCGGGCCTGGACCTCCACGGAAAGGATCTCCGAGGCCTCTTCCTCCGTCCGCACCGTGTCCGCCTGCGCCATGGCCTCCTCGGGCCACACGGCTGCCTCTGCGGGCCGCACGGCAGACACGACCATCATGGATACCAGCAGCCACACTCCCAATTTCTTCATCCTGACACTCTCCTTATCTCTTTCCTCGTTTTCTTCTCTCCCGCCGCCGCTGGCGGATCTGTTCTTTTTTCTCCCGGAGCTTCTTCACGGCCTCCTCATCTGCCGGCTTCATGGTTTTCACCACAAAAATCCGCCCGTCCCCGCTTTTCTTAATGCGGATTTTCCCCTTCACATAGCCGTGGCGGGGGCACTGGACCAGCGACAGGTAAGTGTTGGGCCCGGCGGAAAACCAGCGGATCCGCCGCCACACCGGCAGGCCGCACCGGCTGCAACGCATGGACGTGACCACCTTGTCCGCCATGGCCTCCTCCTTGTTGGCAAAGGTCTTGGACACAAATTTGGTGTAGGTGCCGAAATCCCGGTAGATTTCCTCCTTCCGGCTGGCCGGAAGCCGGTGGTAATCCACCGATTCGTACCGCTCCACCTGGGCCAGGTCCATCCGCTTCATAACCTCCGCCGTGTAGTAGGTATCGTCAAAGGCCCGGTGGAAGGGGATGGTCTTTTCGATGTGCAAAAACTCCACCGCCTGCTCCAGGGACATGCGGCTTTTTCCATCGTCGTAAAGCAGGCTGAACATTTTCTGAAGATCATAAAAAAACAGCGGGTTGGGCAAAGGATTCCGAATGTGGTAGTAATCCATGTTCCGCTGCAGCTCGCTGAGATCCAGGCTGCCCCAGGTGACAAACTTGCAGTCCTCCCCGCACCAAGCCAGGAAATCCCGCACCACCGGGGAAAAGGTCCGCGCCCGGTCCAATTCCTCCTGCTCCAAATGTATGACTTCTTTCGTCTTATAGTGCAGGTGGCGATAGACCAGCGGGCGGATCACCTCCTGGAACCTTCCGATCTCTTCTTTATTCTCGTTTAGCTTGATGGCCCCAATCTCCACAATCTCAAAGGGAAGCTTGGGATTTTCCTTCCCCTTCCCCTGGGGACATTGATTCCACTCTAAATCAAAAATCACATAATCCATCCGGGATTCCTCCCGCCGCGCGCCTCCGCTCCGGCTGTTTCATGTCCGCTTCGCTACTGAATTATACCATGCTTCCGGGGAAAAGGGAAGGAGAAAAAGGGGTTTCCCTGCGGGCCAATCCATGTTATAGTATATTTGATCTGATTTGGACTGCCTGCGGGCCAACCTGCCGCAGGGCATTTGCCAATAGAAGAAACTGGAGGTCAAACATGGAGAAAAAGGAACTGCAGGCATGCAAAGTCCGGTCTGCCCAGGTGCGGCTGGACGTCCTAAAGATGCTGAAATGGAGACGCTACGGTCATCTGGGCGGCGCCATGTCCATCATCGAGCTGCTGTCCGTACTGTACACCCGCCATCTGCGCCACAACCCGAAGGATCCTGCCTGGGAAGGCCGGGACTATCTGGTGCTTTCCAAGGGCCACGCCGGCCCTGCCCTCTACGCCACCCTGGCGGAAGAAGGGTATTTTGATAAGGAACTGCTTTTTACCCTGAACGAAGGCGGCACCTGCCTGCCCTCCCACCCGGACCGGACCAAAACCCCCGGCGTGGACGCCACCACCGGCTCCCTGGGCCAGGGCACTTCCATTGCCGCCGGCCTGGGCTACACCTTCCGCCTGGAGAAGTCCGATCAGAAGGTCTACCTGATTGTAGGCGATGGCGAGCTGAACGAGGGCCAGTGCTGGGAAGCGTTCCAGTTTATCGCCTCCCACAACTTGAACGAAGTAATTGTATTTATCGATGAGAACAAGCGCCAGCTGGACGGCTGGACGGAAAAAATCATCCGTCCCTTTGACATTGCAGAAAAAATGCGGGCCTTCGGTTTCTACACCGTTCGCTGCGACGGCTCCAGCGAGGAGGCCATTGACAACGCCATCCAAGAGGTCAAGGGCGTAAAGGATCAGGCGGTCTGCGTAGTGCTGAACACTACCAAGGGCCAGGGCTCTCCGTACTGGGAGGCGGTGGAGGACAATCACGCGCCCAAGTTTAACGCGGAAGCGGACGCGGAGACGGACAAGGACATTGCCCGCCTGGAAGCCTGGCTGAAAGAGAACGGAGGGATGTAAGCATGTGGAAATTAGCGATGGATGGAAAAGACCAAGAGCTGCGGACGGTGTTTGCGGACACCCTCAACGCGCTGATTGAAGAAAACCCCAAGATTTTTGTGATGGACGCGGATCTGGCCGGCGCCTCCAAGTTCGGCAAGATCCAGAAGGCCCACCCGGACAATTTCCTGAACATGGGCATTTCCGAGGCCAATATGATGAGCGCGGCTGCCGGCATGTCCATGCGGGGCTACATCCCCTTTGTCCACACCTTCGCGCCCTTTGCGGACCGCCGGTCCCTGGACCAGATTTATCTGTCCGGCGCGTACGCCAAGAACACCCTGAACATCTACGGTTCGGATCCCGGCGTCTGCGTGGCAGCCAACGGCGGCACCCACACCACCTTTGAGGACGTGGCTGTTATGCGGACCATCCCGGAGGCCATGGTCTTTGACCCGGCGGACGGGGCCCAGCTGGCCTGGCTGATCCGGGAGCTGGTACCCTTAAAAGGCGTCCACTACATCCGGGCCAACCGGAAAAACACCCCCAACCTGTACGCGGAGGGATCCACCTTTACCATCGGCAAGGGCAATATTCTCCGGGAAGGCACGGACGTGCTGCTGATCGCCATGGGCGAGGTGCTCCATGACGCTCTGGCCGCCGCCGAAGAGCTGGGCCAGCAGGGGATCTCCGTGGAAGTGGTGGACATGTTCACCGTGAAACCGCTGGACGCAGAGCTGGTCTGCCGGGAAGCCGCCGGCAAAAAGCTGGTGGTAACCTTTGAAAATCACAGCGTCATTGGCGGCCTGGGCGGCGCCGTGGCGGAGGTAATGGCGGAAGCCGGCTGCGGCGTGCGGCTGAAACGGCTGGGCGTCAACGACCAGTTTGGCCAGGTAGGCACCCTGGAATATCTGAAGGAGGCCTACGGCCTGACCAAGGAAAACTGCGTGAAGGTGATTCAGGAAAACCTGTAAGCTGCGGAGATACCGTGCAAAGGAAGCCATTTTGCGGCGCGTGCCGCTCACGATCCTTGAAAAAGGGCCGGCCCCAAATCCTGCGGGGCCAGCCCTTTTTCGCGCTATGCCCATGAGGCACAGGTTTCTTTAAGAGGTCCCGCTGAGCCAGGCCGCCGCGCCTCCCAGCGCCGCCCCGGCGGCCAGCAAAAGCCCCCACCGGCAGCAGGCCGCCTGGCGCAGCCAGCGGGCCGGATCGCCCGCCCGCTCTAAAGCGGCCCAGGCCAAGGCCTCCTTCTCCCGCTCCAGCCGTTCCTGATACCCAAACACCAGGAGGCCGCAGAGAAGGATGGCGGCCCCCGCCCCCAGGTACAGGTTCCGCCGTTCCTCCCGGACGGCCCAGTCCGCCTCCCGGGCGTCCTCCCCCTCCGCGGAAAGCCCCAGGACGGCCAGCCCTTCCGCCGCCTGGCCGCGGACGCCGGCGTTTTCCAGCCGCAGCCACAGGACCGGCTGGGTTTCCGGGCTTCCCTGGGCCGCCAGCAGCTCCCGGGCCTGCTCCCCGCTCAGATACGCCCGGGGCTCCTCCAAACCGTCCTCCAGGACGCCGCAGACCCGCACCGGCGTCCCGCCGGAGCCTCCCGCCGCGCCGCTCCCGGATGTCCCGCTTCCGGATGTACCGCTTCCAGACATCCCGCCGCCTGCCCCGCTTCCCAGGGCCAAGGCCGCCGCTTGCCAATCCACCGCCTCCGGGGCCTCCAAAGGGAGCTGCCGCTCATCCTGGAAGGCCTTCAAGGCCGCCTGGTTTAAGACCAGGTACGCCATGGCGGAGCTTTCCGGGTACGCGCCTCCCTGGAGCCAGCTCCCAGACAGGCAACCGCTGTCCAGGCCCCACAGGGTTACGGATGCCTGGTATTCCCCGTATACCAGCGTCCCCGGCAGCTGCCAAAGAAGGCTGGCCGCCTCCACGCCCGGCAGCCCCTGGGCCGTCTGGAACGCCTCCTCCGAAAGGCTGCCGGAAAGCTCCGCCGTCAGCTCGCAGGGCTCCCCCTTTTCCCGGGCCAGCCCTGCCTGCAGCTGCCCGCCCCGGGCCAGCAGCACCGTCCCGGCGGCCAGCAGCGCCAACGGCAGGGCCAGGGACCACCGCCGCATCCCCCGAAACGCCAGGAACAGGCGCACGGAAAACCGCGGGCCTGCGGGGGACGGCTTCCGCGAACCGGCCGGGGACGGCTTCCCCCTTCCGGCGGCGGGCCCGCTCATGCTTCCTCCTCCTGGGCCCGCTTCTTTCTTACCCAGGCCGCGGTTCCCAGTCCCGCCAGGGCCAGGGCCGCCGCGCCCACCGCCAGCCACCACTGGCCAAAGCCCTTCTCCTCCGGCTCCGCGGACGCCTCCCCGCTGCCGATAACCAGCTCCTGGATGTTGGTGCTGAAATGCTCCTCCTCCCGGTATTCCTGCCCGTTTTCATCCTCGTAGATTAAGGCCATCACGCCGCTGCTGTAGCCGTAGGGGTCCTCTCCTTCCAGCAGCTCGCTGTTCATGTTCTTGGCCCCCACAAACACCCGCATTTCCGCGCTGCCGGCGGTGCCTGCCTCCAGGTTCCCGATGTAGGCGCTGCCTCCCGGCATCAGCCCCGGCGCTTCCAATTCAAAGCGGACGTTGTAGGCGGCGCTTTTCCCCATGTTCACCGCCTGGAAGCTTAAGCTCACCGTATCCCCGGCGCTGACGCTGTCCGCCACCACCGGGTACTCCCCCTCCACCCGCATGGGCTGGGTGACGGTCACCGCCAGGTCCCCGGAGGCCGAAAGGGTCATGGCGTCCTCGTTGTCAAAGGTCATGGACAGCTGGATGTGGTACTTCCCCACCGGGATGGCGGTCTCCGCCCGGTACCGCAGGGTCAGCTCCCGGGTGGTGTCCGCCCCCAGCCGCTCCCAATAGGTTAAGCTGCTGTCCTCCAGGAGGGTCAGCTGGTCGCTGTCCGCCGCCGCCTGGATGGCCATGTTCTGGACGGCCTGGTTTTCGCTGGTGTTCCGGATGTAGGCGGTCACCGTAAATTCCTGCCCGGCCTCCACCGTCACCGGGTGGACCGTGTACCGCTCCACATAGAGCAGGGGCTGGGACTGGGGCTTTTCCTCCGCCGGCGGCGCCTCCGTGGGGACCTCCGTGCTTTTGCCGTCCGAGATGGTCACGTAGGTGGTAAAGGCCTGGCTGGCCTGGAGGCCGTCCGCCCCTTTGGCCGTCACCGTGACCCCCACCGGATAGACCCCGTTGTACCGGTCCGGGGACAGCTCCAGGGACAGGCGCACCAGGTACAGCTCCACCGGCTCCCCGCCGTCCAGGGGCGTCTCCCGGCTGGCCGTCACCGTCTGCTGGTAGTTCCGGTAGACAAAGGGGGAGCTCTCCGTGCCCCCCAGCTCCGGCGTGACGGTAATCCGCCCCCCTTCCACCTCCCCGTCTGCCAGCAGGGGCAGGATGAGGATGGCCCGGCCATTTTCCACGGTGGGCAGGTAGCCGTCCCGGTAGCTCTGGGCCATACCCTCATAGCGGTGGGAATCGTCAATCCCAAAGGTCAGGCTGCCCCAGGGGGCCTCCCCCTCCGGGGAGTCCGGGCCGGTCTCCTGGACGCCTGGGTCCGTCTCCTGGTCTCCTGGGCCAGTCTCCTGGCCCCCTGGGCCGGTCTCCTGGGACCCAGGGCCGGTCTCCTGGGACCCAGGGCCGGTCTCCGGAGCGCTGGGGCCGGTTCCCTGGTTTCCGCTGCCTCCCTCCTCTCCGGCGGCAGGGCTGCTCGCCTGGGTCCCGGAACTGCTCTCCTGGGTCCTGGCGGCGATTCCCGCTCCGGCGGCCGTGCCGCTTTCCCAGGTCTCCCGCCCGGTTTCTGCCTGCATATCCCCATCCCCAGCCGGGGCCGCCTCCGCCGGGGCGGACGCCGCCGCCCCCCATACCAGCAGGGCCGCTGCCAGCAGCGCCCAGCCTTTCCTGTACCTTTTCCTCATACCGCTCCGTCCCTTTCTTTCATCTGCCCGTCCCCCTCGCCAGTTACCTCCATCAGCCGCCCCTGCTCCAGCCGCAGCGTCCGGTCCGCTGGACCGCAGCCTCCTGCCTGCCCGGCCAGGTGGAGCAGCCCGGCGTGGAGGCTGTCCTGCAAGCCCTTGAGCAGGCCCCAGATTTCCTGTTCCTCCTCCCAGGGAAGCCCCCAGGGAAAGCTGTCCGCCAGCAGGAACCCTGGCTCCCCCAGGGATACCCGGGCCAGCTGGGCCCGGCAGGCCCCCCCCGGCGTTAGGACCCCCGGCGCGCGTCCTGCCGCCTGCCTGGCCCCGAACCGTTCCAGGGCCTCCCGGGCCCTCCCCAGGGCCGCCTTCCGCCCCATGCCGGAAAGCAGCAGGCCCAGGGCGGTGTTTTCCTCCACCGTAAGCCAGGGAAAGAACCCGGCCTCCCGGCCCAGGATCCCCAGACGCTGCCGCCGCAGCGCCCGGCGCTTCCCCTCCGGCAGGGCGGAAAGCTCCGTCCCCTCCAGGAACACCTGCCCTTCCTCCGGCAGCGCCTGGCCGGTAAGGGTCTCCGCCAGCAGGGTCTTCCCGGCCCCGCTTGGCCCCAGCACCCGCACCGTCTCCCCGGCCTCCACCCGCAGGCCGATCCGGTTTAACACCCGCCGCCCCGGCGGGAAGAAACGGATGACCCCCCTGGCCTCCCAGCTTCCCATGACGCTTCCCCCTTTTCTCTCTACCGCACCAGGGACATAACCCCGGCGTCCATCTCGCACACCGTGTCGCACAGCTCGTCGATATCCACCTGGTTGTGGCTGGCCAGCAGGATGGTCTTCCCCTGGCCCCGCAGCCCCCGGATCAGCTCCCGCATCTGGGCCGCCCCGTGCTTGTCCAAACCATTAAAGGGCTCGTCCAGCACCAGGATGGCCGGGTCCTCCATAATGGCCTGGGCAATCCCCAGCCGCTGGCGCATCCCCAGGGAATACTTGCCCACCGGCTTCCGGCTGTCCGGGTCCAGGCCCACCCGCCGGATGGCCTCCCGCACCTCCTCCCGGCCCACCTTTTTCTGGAGGGAGGCCAGAAGCTCCAGGTTTTTCTGGCCGGAAAGCCCCGGCAGGAACCCCGGCGTCTCGATGATGACCCCCATGTCCGGCGGGAAGTCCACGTCCTTTCCTACCTGCCGGTAGTTTACCAGCACCCGGCCCCGGGTGGGGGCCAGGAACCCGCAGATGCACTTCATCATCACCGTCTTGCCGCTGCCATTGTTCCCTACAATCCCGTGGATCTTCCCCTGCTCAAAATCCCGGGTCACGTCCTTCAGCACCGTCTCCTCCCCAAAGGCACGGCTTAGGTGCTCCAGGCGGATGGCCACATCCGGCGGCCCGCCGGAAACTTTCCCCGGGTCCGTTTTCTCATCCCGCATTTTCTTCCCTCCCTACTGTCTGTCCATCGGTTCCCGTCCGCTTCCCCGGACGGTAGGCTTCCGGGGCGGTATCTTTTATCCGTTTTCCGTCCCCCGGAACTGGAAGCTGTACCGCCGGATGGCCCACAGGCTCAAAAGCGCCAGCGCCAGCAGCAGCCCGCCAAAAATTAGGTACGTCTGCCACAGCCGGGGCAGCCGGTCGTAGCCAAAGTTGTGCATGTGGTAGGTGGCCTGGTTCAGCGGCGAAAGCCACCCCACCCACACCCGGGCCTTGTAGGCCAGCTCCTCCGGCAGCCGGAGCAGGTCCCGCAGGTTTTCCGGGTTCAAGAGGAAGCCTGCCACCGTAAACACAAACACGCTGGCCACCCCCGCCGCCTGCCCTTTCCAGATGGTGAAAAACAGCATCAGGAACACCAGGGCCAGGGTGTACAGCAGCATCAGCAGGAAGATGGTGGCCGCGCACTCATAGGGGCGGCTCATCTCCAGGGTCTTGACCAGCGCCGGCAGGGCGATGGCCTCCCCCTCCCCGGAATACCCCAGGATGGCCGCCGTCTTGCTCCACAGGTTCCCGGAAAAAGCGTCGGTCATGCACACCAGGCTGGTGGCCGCCAGGATAAACAGCAGGTAGAGGGCCGCGGCCAGGGCCGTGTACAGCAGCTGCCCCAGGATCCACGTCTTCCGGTCCATCCGCATCAGGAAGAACGGGGTGCCGGGGGAGAGGAAAGGCATGTCCGCAAACAGCAGCAGCAAGAGCAGGGAGGACAGGAGGAGGGAGTTGCTGTCCCCAAAGGTCCAGATAAACGGCTCCAGCACCTGCATGGCGGTCTCATGCTCCCGGGCAAAGCCCACCGCCTTGTCCGTCAGCAGGAAGCAGAGGATGAAGGCCAGCAGGAAGGTGATAAGGATCCGGGGGTTTCCCTTCCACTGGCGGAAGTTGTAGCGGGCCACCGCGCCCGCCTGGCGGAATCTTTTACACATTTGCAAGCCTCCTTCCCGCCGCCCCCACAAAGAGGGCCATGGACAGGGCCAGCAGCTCCCCCAGCCACAGGGCGGCGCCCCAGGCCCCCAGGGGCCAGCCCTCCCCGGGGGACAGCCACTCCCGGGGATAGAGCAGGTAGAGGGAGGGGAAGTACCGCTCATAGAGGATTACCAGCAGGTAATAGCCGATGAAGGGGGACAGGTAGGCCACGTACCGGCTGCCGGTGACGGCGGAGAAGCCCATGCCGAAGGCCGCCCACAGGGCGCCGGACAGGGACAGCAGCAGGCCCAGGGACAGCAGCTGCCGCACCATCGCCCGCAGGCTGTCCGGGTCCAGGGGCTCCCGCTCCCAAGGCAATAGGAGCAGCAGGCAGGCCCCGGCGGTGAGCAGCAGGCCCAAAAGCAGGGCCAGCCCCCCGGATACGGCGCCGGACAGGGCCTTCCCCCACAGGTAGCCGCCCCGGCGGCACCGGGGCAGGATGGCTTTGATGTAGCCGGTTTTCCAGTCGTCCAGGAAGCTGGCGGCCGCCGGCAGGGCGGCGATCAGCGGCAGGAAGAAGGCCAGGCTGTCCCCTTCCAGCCCGTCCATGAGGAACTGGAGGGCAAACCCCGCCGCCTGCCCCTCCGGCTGGCGGAACGCTTCCGCCAGGACATCCGCCTGGGACACAAAAACCAGCAGCGGCACCAGGGCCGCGCCCAGCCAAAAGCCTCCGCCCCGGCTGGCCTGGCGGAGGCCGGAGGAAAAGATCGGTTTCATAAAGGCCTCCCCTCTTTTTTCAGGGGCAGGCACCCTAGGATGCCTGCCCCTGGATTTCCCCGAGTATAACACGGAAACGTATACAAGTTGTAACAAAAAGCAGGCCGGGGCGTTCCGGTTAATATCCCTGGGACACGTCCACCACACTGCCGTCCACCGCATGGATGGTCAGGAAGGTGTACGGGGTGTAATAGGGGGACAGATCCGAATCGTAAAACATTCCCTGGCCGGTATGGCGGAACATTTCCGTCCTGGGGGCCTCCGTGCCTCCGCTTTCTTCCGGGCTGGCTGTCTCCGCAATAGCCGATTCCGGCACCCCTCATTCTTCCCCACCACCACGTCCTGCTCCGGATTGGGCTGGCAGGAGGCCAGGAGGAGGGTGAGACACAGGATTAGTATTATACCGTGTTTCATATAGGCTCCTTATACAAAGGCCCTCCTGCATTCGCATGGAAGGCCTTTAAAGAAATGGAT
>CALWEC010000061.1 GCA_944376945.1 uncultured Lachnospiraceae bacterium
GGGGACGATTGACAGGGGAAAGCCCCTGTGCTATACTGGCCCTGGCATAAATCTCTGAAAAACTCATATTTCGAGCCGGCCTTCCTAAGGCGTTTCTTTTTCGCTAAGGAGGGCGGCCAATGGGTTCCGGCGGAAACGCCGGAGCCTCCCGCGTTTGGAAAGAAAGCGCATTGGAAAGAAATGGAGAATCGATAGGAACCGATCCCGTTCCTTTCCCGTGTAGGTTGTTTTTTCAGGAATGTCCAAAAACATTTCTTGAAGGGAGAAAGCAACATGAAAAAAGCAAAGACATGGCTGGCGCTGGCGCTGGCGGTGGCAATGACCGGTTCCCTGGCGGCCTGCTCCGGAGACGGGGAGACCACGGCGGCTGGTTCCACGGAAGCGGCGGAGACCACGGAGGCAGCTGGCTCCACGGAGGCGGAGCCGTCTGGGGAAGCGCTGGAAAACGACAACGTGCTGCTGATGGCCACCACCACCAGCACCGACGACACCGGCCTGCTGGACTACCTGCAGCCTCTGTTCCTGGAGGATACGGGCATTGATCTGCAGTGGACGGCGGTAGGCACTGGCGACGCCATCCAGAAGGGCAAGGACGGGGAAGTGGACATTGTCCTGGTTCATTCCCGGAAGCAGGAGGATGCTTTCGTGGAGGAAGGCTACGGCGTGGAGCGGTTCCAGGTCATGTACAACGACTTTATCATCATTGGGCCGAAGGACGGCCCGGTGGCCAAGACCGAGGACATTAGTGCGGTGTTCCAGCAGATCCGGGAGGAGGAGCTGACCTTTGTCTCCCGGGGCGACAATTCCGGCACCCACAACAAGGAGACCGGGATCTGGGAGAACCTGGGGATTGCTGACTACGAGAGCAACCCCAACTATGTGTCCGCCGGCGCCGGCATGGGCGATACCATCAACATGGCGGACGAGATGGGCGGCTACTGCCTGTCCGACCGGGGAACCTGGCTGTCCCGCCAGGCGGATTACCCGGATATGGAGATCGTGTGCGAGGGCAGCGAGGATCTGCTGAACCAGTACGGTGTCATCGCGGTGAACCCGGAGAAGTATCCGGATGTGAACTACGCCGCCGCCACTACCTTTATCGACTGGATCTGCTCTCCGGAGGTGCAGGATCTGATTGCTGAGTACGGAGTGGAGGAGTACGGCGAGCCGCTGTTCTTCCCGAACGCGGAGCAGAGCGAAGGGACGGAATCTGCCGAGGCCGCTTCGGAAGGGGCTTCGGAGACGGAGAGCGCCCAGTAAGCGGACATAGGATGAAAAAGCCGCCTGCGGCAGAGGCCGGCCGGCGGACAGAGGGAACCGTAAATTTCTCAGGAAGGTTTGCGGTTCCCTTTTTGTCGGCGGGAAAGCCCATGTCCGCAGGGGAGGAAAACGGAGCGGAACACAGGATGGAAGGTTTGAACCAGCTTTTTTCGGAATTTTTCAGCACGGTGGGGGTGGTGGATTCCATCCGCGTCACCGTCATTATGTCTTTTTGGTCTACGCTGATCGCCTCGGCGCTGGGCATTTCCCTGGGGCTTCTGCTGGAGCGGAAGCGTTTTCCGGGAAAACGGGCGGTGATCCGGGTTAACCGGACGCTGATGGGGGCGCCGCCGGTGGTCATCGGCCTCCTGGCCTATATGCTGCTGCGGAAAAAGGGCCCTCTGGGGGATCTGCGCCTGGTCTTTACCATTCCCGGCATGGTGTTCGCCCAGGTGCTGATTATCACGCCCATTGTCTGCGGGATGGTGTATTCCTACGCCGTCCGGACGGCCCCGGCGGTCCGGGCCTTTGCCAAAACCATGGGGGCCAGCCGCCGTCAGACCAACCGGCTGCTGCTGCGGGAGATGCGCCAGGAAATCTACTTTGCCATTGTATCCGGCTACGGGCGGTCCATCAGCGAGGTGGGGGCGGTCTTTCTGGTAGGGGGGAATATCAAGAATAACACCCGCACCATGACCACCGCCATCTCCACCCTGAAGGGGGCGGGGGATTACTACGAGGGCGTATTCCTGGGCGTGATTTTGATGCTGATGGCCTTTGTGGTGCAGACGCTGGCGGACCGGTTCCGGAAGGAGGCGACAGGCGATGAAAATCTTTGACCTGCGGAAACAGATGGGGGACTTTACCCTTCAGATCCACCGGATGGAGCTGGAGCCAGGGGTGGTGCACGGGCTGATAGGCCCCAACGGCAGCGGCAAGTCCACGCTGTCCAAACTGATTCTGGGCATCCTGACGCCGGACAGCGGCCGGATCGATTACGAGGGCCTGACGCCCCGGGACCTTACCATGACCAGCCAAAAGCCTTACCTGCTCCACGACACCGTATACCAGAACCTGGTTTATCCCCTGAAGGTCCGGGGGATCCGGCCGGACCAGGAGGAGGCGGACCGCTTGCTGTCCCGCTGCGGCCTGCTGGAAAAGAAAAACCAGTACGCCCGTTCTTTGAGCAGCGGGGAGCAGCAGAAGCTTTCCTTTATCCGGGCGCTGATTTTCCGGCCGTCGTTTATCCTGGTGGACGAAACCCTCTCCAACCTGGATCCGGACAGCACGGAGCTCTTTGAGGAGATGATCCAGGAGCGGCAGAGGGAGCATCCGGCGACCTGGCTGATTATCAGCCATCAGCTGATCCATATCCGGAGGCTCTGCGGCTGCGTCCATTTTATGGAAAAGGGGCGGCTGGTGGCCCAGGGGACCCCGGAGGAGATCCTGCTGCATCCGGAGCACCCGTCCATCCGGCACTTCCTGGCCAGCACGGAGGCGTTTTATCTGGAATAAGGAGAAAAAAGTTCACAAAACGGACATTGCTTTTTGGAAGTGGCTGTGATACACTGAGGACGTACCAAGAACCGGCGGAAAGTCCATCCGCCGGAGCAAATAAAAATCCATCAACAGGTGATTTCGAGCCGTTCTCCCTGTCTGGGGCCTTGGGAAAGGATTCCGGTGGAAGGACGGCCAATGGGTGCCAGGGGAAACCCGGGCGCCTCCCGCGTCCCAATGCGGACGCATCGGAAAGAAGTTGCGTTTGTTTGATCCGGCGTGTGGGGAAAGTCTCCCTGCATGCCGGAGAACCAGATGTTTTTTCCGAGGCGGCCGGTGCGGGAAAAGAAATTTGCCGGAAAAGAAGGCCGGACCCGGAGCGGAGGAGCGCTGCTGTACAGGGGCCGGCTTTTGTGTGCTTAGGAGGAGACTTTTACAATGAAATTGCTTCAGGTAGATACGCTGCAGGAAGCCCGGGAGAAGCTTTTGCAGGCGGCGGGCCAGGTGGCGCTGCAGACGGAGACCATCCCCCTTGCCGCCTCCTTGGGCCGGATCCTGGCCCAGGATGTGCGGACGGAAGAGCCGATCCCTTCGTTCCGCCGCTCCAGTGTGGACGGGTACGCGGTGCGCAGCGGGGACACGGCGGGAGCTACGGAAAATATCCCGGTTTTTTTGGAGATAATAGAGGAAGTTTCCATCGGCAAGCCTTCCACCGTCCCCATCCGCCCGGGAACCTGCGCCTATGTCCCCACCGGCGGCATGATCCCGGAAGGGGCGGACGCCATGGTGATGGTGGAGTATACGGAGCTTTTTGACCCGGAGCACGTGGCGGTCAACGCGGCGGTATCCAGCGGAAAATACATGGTAGACATCGGCGAGGACATGCCGGCCGGGACGCAGGTGCTGGCCCGGGGGACCCGGATCGGCCCGGCCCAGGCCGGGGCGCTGGCCGCGGCGGGGGTGGCCCAGGTTTTGGTATACCGCCCTTGGAAGGTGGCGGTGCTTTCCACCGGGGACGAGCTGGTGCCGGTGGAGCAGGTTCCTGGCCCGGGGCAGGTGCGGGACGTTAATACCTGGGCCCTTTGCGGCTGCGTGGCCCAGTGCGGCATGGAGGTGGCGGAGGCCCGCTTCCTGGCCGACCAGGAGGAAGCGCTGGAGGAGGCTATCCGGCGCATGGCCGGAGCCTGCGACCTGCTGCTGGTTTCCGGCGGCAGTTCCCAGGGAAAGAAGGACATGACCATGGAGCTGCTGGATCGGATTTCCGGCGGCGGGGTCTTTACCCATGGGCTGGCTTTAAAGCCGGGGAAACCGACGATCTTAGGCTGCGCGCCCCAGACCGGCACCATCCTGGCGGGCCTGCCGGGCCATCCCTCGGCGGCGGTTACCGTATTCTGCCTGCTGTTCCAATGGCTCTGGCGGCAGGTAACCGGGCAGCCGGAGGCGCTTCCGGTGCCGGCCCGCATGGAGACCAACCTGGCCAGCGCGGCGGGGAAAACCACCTGCCTGCCGGTGCGGCTGATCCCCCGGGGCGGGGAACTGCTGGCCCGGCCCATTTTGGGAAAATCCGGGCTGATTACCATCCTTTCGGAGGCGGACGGCTACATTCTGGTGGATATGAAGCGGGAAGGCCTGAAAAAAGACGAGACCGTTCAGGTTTACCGGTACTTTTAGGCGGAAAGGCAGAGACAATGGGAAAAAGAAACCTGTATTTGAAAAACACGCCGGTGGAAGA
>CALWEC010000062.1 GCA_944376945.1 uncultured Lachnospiraceae bacterium
ACCTGATTATGCTGCGCCAAAAGCACTGCCAAGGACAAACCGACATATCCGGTGCCGGCAACCGCAATTTTCTTATTCACCTTTTTTCCTTTCAGATTTTATCAAATTATTTTTGTAATAATTAAGCCCTACCGCCTACAGTTTTCCTTACCCTATCTTCCCCACAATCTCCAGCCCCACTTCCACCTGCTGGGGCCTTCCAAACATCTCCAGCTCAATCCAAGCCTTCCGCTTATGCCGGTCGATCTTCCGGATCCAACCTTCTTTCCCCTTCAAAGGGCCTGCGTAGATCCGGGCCTGTCCGTTTTCTAGGATCCCTTCGGACATGGCCACCAGCTGCTCCTCCCCGCCCAGCTCCAGCAGCAGGGCCTGCTCCTCCGCCGTCAGCGGGATAAACTCCAGGCCGGTCCGCAGCAGCTTGGAAAGGCCCACCACAGACCAAAGGTCTGTGTACAGCTGCCCCACATCCTGGGACACCACAAACACATACCCTGGAAAAAGCACCCGCTTCCGCAGCATCCACTGGCCGCGGATTTTCCGCTTTTCCTCGTAGTGGGGGATAAAGCTTCGCTCCAGCGCCCCCTGGGGGATCACCTTCTCGCACTGCCGGCGGATCCGTTCCTCGTATCCGCCTCGCACCTGTATCACATACCACACGGTTGTCTCCTCCTTTCAGGGCAGGCTCCGCCATTCCGCCTGCGTCCCGCAGGCAGATCCCCTGTGTGCCCGTATCTCGTCTGGCCCTTCCAAACGCGGCGAAGCGACGATTTGGCCGGCGCCAGAGTCTTGTGGATACAAGAAAAAAGCCGCCTTTTTCCTGCTTAAGCCGGCTTTTCCTTGGCAGACTCCCCGTTCTCCCGGTAGGTAGGCACCAGCCCCTTTACCAGGACACGGATGTCCTCCTCGTTCCGGCTGCAGGCCTCCTTTAAAGCAGCCAGCTTCTGGAAGAACAACTCCTCGTCAACAATCTCGATCGGTTTGCCAATGTGGATCAGATCGTTTTCCGTATCCTGGAGGCCTTCCTCCGCCATCAGCATTTCTTCATACAGCTTTTCCCCCGGCCGCAGCCCCGTGTATACAATGGGGATGTCCACATCCGGCGTAAAGCCGGACAGCTTGATCAGGTTCCGGGCCAGGTCGTCGATCTTCACCGGCGAACCCATATCCAGGACAAAGATTTCTCCGCCCTTGGCGTAAGCGCCGGCCTGCAGCACCAGGGACACGGCCTCCGGAATGGTCATAAAGTACCGGATAATATCCTTGTGGGTCACCGTCACCGGTCCTCCCGCGGCAATCTGCCGCCGGAACAGCGGGATCACGCTGCCGTTGCTTCCCAGCACATTGCCAAACCGCACCGCCACAAACTCGGTCCGGGAATTTTTGTTCATGGTCTGGATAATCATCTCGCACAGCCGTTTGGACGCCCCCATAATGTTGGTAGGGTTCACCGCCTTGTCCGTGGAAATCAGCACAAAGCGGCTGGCTCCGTACCGGTCCGCCATCCGCGCGGTCTGGAAGGTGCCAAACACGTTGTTCTTTATGGCCTCGTTGGGGCTGTCCTCCATCAGCGGCACATGCTTGTGGGCCGCCGCGTGATACACAATCGCCGGCCGGTAGACGCGGAACACATCCTCCATCCGCGCCGCGTCCCGCACAGAGCCAATCAACACCACCAAATCCAGCTCCGGATAGTCGTGCCGCAGTTCCTGCTGGATGTCGTAGGCGTTGTTCTCATAAATATCCAGGATAATCAGCTGGCGCGGATGATGCGCCGCCAGCTGCCGGCACAGCTCGCTGCCAATGGAGCCGCCTCCGCCGGTTACCAGGATCACCTTGTCCTGGACGTACTCCATAATCGAATCCAGCTGCACCTTCACCGGCTCCCGGCCCAGCAGTTCCTCCACCGAAACGTCCCGCAGCTGGCTGACGCTTACGTCCCCGTTGACCAGCTGGTACATGCCCGGCAGGCTTTTGACCTCGCAGCCGGTTTCCTTGCAGATGTCCAGGATCTCCTTTTTCTGCCGCGCCGTGGCGGTAGGGATGGCCAGAAGGATTTTTTGGATCTCGTATTTTTTAACCAGGCTGGGAATGTCCTGGCGGCTTCCTGCCACCGGGATTCCTTCCATGTAGCGCCCCAGCTTGTTGGGATTGTCGTCCACCGCGCAGCAGATCCGCATCCGCACATGGGAGCTGGATACAATCTCCCGGGCCAGCATCCGGCCGGCGGATCCTGCCCCAATCAGCAGGGTATTGACGCCACGCCCTCTGGAGGAGCCCAGGCTGCGGCTTTTAAACAGCCGGAGCAGCCGATAGGAAAAGCGGATGGCCAAAAGGGCCAGGAACTCCAGCAGGCCGCCTACAATGTAGTAGGAAACCGGCATCCGCTGGAAAAACAGGCAGGTTCCCACCACGTGGAACAGGGCGGAACTAAGAGACGCAAAAAACACCAGCTCCAGCTCATGGAAGCTGACGTACCGCCAAATGCTCCGGTACAGCCGCATGCCCAGCATCAGCGCTAAGGTTACCGCCGTGTGGATGGGAATATACCGAAGCCAAGTAAATAAATAATCCGCCGGGATCGCCGAGTACCGCAGGTCAAACCGCAGCCACAGGGCCGCGCCGTAAGCCAGGTTGGCCGCCACCGCGTCGTACACCATCAGCAGGGCCGCCACCTTCACCCAGTGGTACATGCCCTTCCTGCGCTTTTGCAATTCCCCTTCTCTCACGTGTCTTCTCCCCTTCCTCTTCTGACAGGAGCTCTGCACCCCCATGAAACTACAGACTATTGATAGTTGCCGTAATATTTTCCGTAATACTTCCCGTAGTATTTGCCGTAGTACCCATTTTTCTTGATGGGGATCTTGTTCAGCACCACGCCCAGCAGATGGCAGTTGCTGGCCTGCAGCTGGGAGGCAATGGATTTTACCAGCTTGCGGCTGGTCTGGTTGGCGGACACCACCAGCATAATGCCGTCGCACTCCTGGGCCGCCACCACGCTGTCGATTACGCTGCCCAAGGGGGGCGTATCTACAATCACGTAGTCGTAAATCTCCCGCACCCCTTTGATCAGGTGCTTAAAATAGCGGTTGCCCAGCAGCTCCGAAGGGTTGGGCGCCGTGGAGCCTGCCAAAATCAGATGCATCTGCGGGTAATTGGTGGCGCACACAATATCGGAAAACGCGCACTGGCCCGCCAGGTAATGGGACAGGCCCTTGGCCCCTTTGGCCATCTGGATCTGGCCGATAAGCACGGATTTCCGCAGGTCCGCGTCGATCAGCAGCACCTTTTTTCCGCTTTCCGCCAGGGCAATGGCCAGCTGCAGGGACACGGTGGTTTTTCCCTCGTTGGGCAGGCTGCTGGTAACGGCGATCACCTTGTAATCGTCCCCGCACAGCTGCAGGTTGGTCCGCAGCGCCTTGTAGGATTCCTGGGAACGGAAGTCCTTATCGGACAGCTTGGTATGGATTTTTACGCTGATCATACTTTCTTACCGCCTTTCCGCTTCCCGCTTTTCCGGCCTACCTTTTCTCCCTCAATCAGCGGGAGGGTGCCCAGGACGCTAAGCTCCAGATATTTTTCCACATCCTCCGGGCTGTGGAGGGTGTCATCCATCAGATAACGGATTACCACAATCGCCGCCGCCAGCACAAAGCCCAGCATGGCCCCTAGGATCAGGTTCCGGCTGTAGCTGGGGCTGGAACGGTGTTCTGGGTAGTTGGCTTCCTCCACCGTGTTGACCGCCTCGATACCCATCACTTCTTGGATGTGCACCGCCGCCGACTCCCGCACCTGGTTGGCCATCATCTGGGCCACCTGGGGGGAGGTGCTGGTAACGGTAATAGAAAGGATGCGGGTGCCGTCCTCGTTGGACACCTGAACCATATCCGCCGCCTGTTCGTAGGTACGGTTCAGGCCCAATACCTGGATGGTTTCCTCAATCACCGGGCGGCTGGTAACCAGCACCGCGTAGTCGCTGGTCAGCTGGGTGCCCAGCTGCATATCCGAATAGGTTAGGTTGTCCTCGCTCTGCTGGTTCATTACGTAAATTTTGGTGGTAGACTGGTACAGCGGGGTAATCAGGCCCGCCGTAATCCCCAGCGCCGCGGCGCCGCCCAGCACCGCCATCAAAACCAGCAGCCATGCCTTCGACCAGAGCTGCCGCAGCAGCTCCAGCAAATCAATGGTTACTTCCTCTTCTCTTTCCTGCATGTCCTTTTCTCTTCCCTTTTCACCGTTTTACAGGGGATTCCCCTGGCTTGCGCTTTCTATAATTTTCCTGGGGTTTTCCACGCACACGCGGTAGGCGGTTTCCTCCCCCACTTTTTTTCGGATATATTCGTAGGCGCCGCGCAGCTGAGGCGTCCGGCCTTGGATGCCATGGCAGTCGGTGGCCACATAGTGGACCAGCCCTGCCTCCAGCATGTCCCGGGTCCGTTTTTTTACCGCCCGTCCCCGGTCTCCCAGCACCGCGTCTGCGTTGGACTGGATGCCAATGCCGCTGCCGGCCAGCTCTTCCAGCCGCTCCGGCTCCTGGAGCAGGCACTCGTACCGCTCCCAGTGGGCCAAAATCACCTCGTAGCCTTCCATCCGAAGGCTCTGGAGGCCTTGGCGCAGATACTCATAGGAATCCTGGGGGTGGAACTCCACCAGCACATACCGGCTGTCCGCCAGGGTAGCAGCCGCCCCCTCCGCCAGCCGGGCTGCCGCGTCCTCCCGGTAAAAAATCTCATTTCCCGTATAAATTCGAAAATCCGGATCCAATTCCTGGGCCAAGCGCCGGGTTTTGGCCAGCGCCGCCTCCCGCTGTTCCCAGGAAACCGGCCAGCGGTCCGGCCGGTAGTGGGGCGTGGCGATCATGGCGCGGATCCCGTCCTCCCAGGCCATTTCCAGCATTTTCCGGGTGACGCGCACATTCCGCGCGCCATCGTCCACCCCATACAGGATATGGCAGTGGATATCCATCAATCCAGGGATATTTCCCCGGCCCAAACCTCTCATGCAATTCCCCTAAATCTCATACGGATCACAGAATTTTTTTATATCCTTCTGCGTCTACGTTAGTATAGCACAGCCATTCTGCCATTGCAAGTGACAAAAAGGCAAGAAAGCCTATTCCAACGGCTGGATGGCCGCCGGATAGGCTTTCTTTTCCCCATCGTTCTTCTATTCTTCCGGCAGGGAAATGACCCCCGCGGCCGCCGTGGCCGCCGCCGTAGCCGGGGAGGCCAGGTAGATTTCCACCTTGGAGCTGCCCATGCGCCCCAGGAAGTTCCGGTTGTTGGTGGCCACCACCCGCTCGCCGTCGGAAAGGATGCCGCCTGCCCGGCCGCAGCACAGGCCGCAGCCCGGGTGGGTGATCATCGCGCCGGCCTCCGCCAGCACCGCCAGGGTGCCGTCCGCCAGGGCATCCCGGTAGACCTTCCGGCTGGCAGGAGTCACAATCAGCTTCACAAAAGGGGCCACCTTTTTCCCCTTCAGCTGCCGGGCCGCCGCCTGCAGGTCCTCCAGGCGGCCGTTGGTGCAGGATCCGATAAACACCTGGTCCACCGGGGTGCCCAGCCGTTCCTTTACCGGGTGGATGTTGTCCACCTGGGAGGGGCAGGCCAGCACCGGCTCCAGCTCCTCCGCCCGGTAGCGGATGACCCGGGCATACCGGGCGTCCGGATCCCCGGCCAGGCTGGTCTCCCGCTCCGTCAGCGGGATCCCGCAGTAGGCCGCCGTTTTCGCATCCGGGGTAAACACCGCGCACTTGGCCCCGCACTCCACCGCCATGTTGGACATGGCCATGCGGCTGGCCACGGACATGGCCTCGATGGTGCTTCCGGCGAACTCCAGGGCCTGATAGGTGGCCCCATCCGCCCGCAGGTCCCCTAAAAGCCGCAGGATCACGTCCTTGGACGCTACCCCCGCCGGAAGGGTTCCCTCTACCTCCACCCGGATGGTCTCCGGCACCTTCACCCACAGGGTTCCGGTCCCCAGGATGCTGGCCATCTCCGTGTAGCCGACGCCGGTGGAAAACGCGCCTACGCAGCCGTAGGTGGTGGTGTGGCTGTCCGTACCGAACACCACGTCCCCCGGCTTTACGTACCCGGCTTCCGTCATCAGCTGGTGGCAGATGCCGTCCGAGCGGTGCACGTGGGTGATGCCGTATGTTTCCGCGAAGGCGTCCCCGGCCCGGAAGTGCCGGATGTCGTCTACCTGGCTGGCCGGTACCATGTGGTCGTACACAAACACCACCCGGTCCGGATCCCAAACCTTCTCAAAGCCCATCTCCGCAAACTTTTCCGCCAGGAAGGGGGTAAAGATGTCGTGGACCATCACCCAATCCACGTTTACCGTCACAATCTCCCCGGCGCGGACCTCCCGGCCCATGTTCCGGCCGATGATTTTTTCTATAACCGTCTTTCCCATATCCGCCTCCTACTCCAGCCCGTTCCGCTTCCGCATGGCTTTTACCAGGCCTCCGGCCTCCAGGATGTCCAGCAGGTTCTGGGGCAGGGCCGCCACCGGGTACTGGGTCCCGCCGCAGGTAATGGCGCGCCCCGGCTCCACCTGGATTTCCTCCCCTTCCTGCACCGCGTCCTGAACGCCGCCGCATTCCATCAGCAGCAGGCCGTTGTTGATGGCGTTGCGGAAAAAGATCCGGGCAAAGGACTTGGCGATTACGCAGCGGACGCCCAGGGCCTTGATCACCTCCGGCGCCTGCTCCCGGGAGGAGCCGCAGCCAAAATTTTTTCCGGCCACAATCACGTCCCCCGGCTGGATCTGCCCTGCCAGCTCCGGCCGCAGGGGGGAGAAGGCGTAGGGCTTCATGTCGTCAATGGTCTTGAGGGCCAGGTATTCGGTGGGGATGATGATGTCCGTGTCGATGTCGTCCCCCAGCACCCATACCCGGGCCGTAAATGCTTCGCTCATAGGGCACCTCCTGACAGCCGGTCCGCCGTGGTAATCTCCCCGGCAATGGCGGAAGCGGTAACCGTGGCGGCGGAGGCCAGGTACACCTGGCCGCTGGGGCTGCCGGCCCGGCCCTTAAAGTTCCGGGTGCCGGTGCTGATCAGCACCTCGCCGTCCCCAATCACGCCCTGGCAGCTGCCCCAGCAGACGCTGCAGTTGGCGTTCATCACAATGGCCCCGGCTTCCATGAAAACGTCCAGCAGCCCCTCCTCCATGGCGTCCCGGTACACCTCCTGGCTGGCAGGCACCACCAGGAACCGCACATGGGGGGCCACCTTCCGGCCCTTCAGCAGGGCCGCGCCTACCCGCAGGTCCTCCAGGCGGCCGTTGTTGCAGGAGCCCAGGAAGGCCTCGTCGATCTTCACCCCGTAGGCCTCCCGGGCCGGCACCACATTGTCCACAAAATGGGGCTTGGCCACAATGGGCTCAATCTCCCCCAGGTCCACCGTATATTCGGCGGCAAACACCGCGTCCGGATCGCTGGCGTACAGGGCCTTAGGCTCCCGGCCCCGGGCCTTCAGGTATTCCAGGGCCACCGAATCCACCTCCATCAGGGCGGTTTTGGCCCCGGCCTCCACGCACAGGTTGCAGATGGCAATCCGGTCCCCCAGGGTCAGGCTCTTCAGGCCCTCCCCTACAAATTCCATGGCCTTATAGTTGGCGCCGTTGGCCCCAATCCGCCCGATAATAGTCAGGATCACGTCCCGGGCGTACACCCCTTCCCGCAGCCGGCCGGTCAGATGGAACCGCAGGGTTTCCGGCACCATCAGCCAGGATTTCCCGGTGACCATGGCGTACAGGTAATCGGTGCAGCCTACGCCGGTGCCGAAGGCACCCAGGGCCCCGTAGGCGCAGGTGTGGCTGTCCGCGCCAAAGATCAGCTCGCCGGGGCGCACATAGTGCTCCATCATAATCTGATGGCAGACGCCCTTGCCCTCCCAGAAGGCAATGCCGTGCTCCCGGGCAAAATCCCGCATTTTTTTCTGGGAAGCGGCGGTTTTTACGCTGTCCGCCGGCACGTTGTGATCCACAATCCACACCAGCTTGCTAACATCCGCGATCCGGGGGTGCTTCAGCTTCTGGTTGTACATATCAATGGTCAGATGGGTGGTGCCGTCGTTGCTCATCATCCGGTCCAGCTCCACCGTATGGATTTCCCCTGCGTGGGCCTCCGGGACGCCGGCGGCCGCCGCGATGATTTTTTCCGCGATTGTCATTCCCATATCTTATTCCCCCTCTCGGTTCAGGGACGCGATCAGGCCGCCCTGGTTCAGGATTTCCTGCATTTTTTCCGGCAGCCTGGTGCAGGCGTAGGCCTTGCCGCCTGCCGTCACCGTACCGGCCTGCATGTCCAGCGTCATCTCCTGCCCATCCTCCACCTCGTCGTACAGCTCCCGGCAGACAATCACCGGCAGGCCGATGTTGATGGCGTTGCGGTAGAAGATCCGGGCAAAGGACTTGGCCACCACCGCCTCCACGCCCAGGGCCTTCAGCACGCTGGGGGCCTGTTCCCGGGAAGATCCGCAGCCAAAGTTTTCCCCGGCCACCACAAAATCCCCCGGACGTACCTTCTCCGGAAACGCCGGGTCCAGGGATTCAAAGGTATGGCTCTTCATCTCCTCAATGGTGGGAAACAGCAGGTACTGGGACGCGATAATCTGATCTGTGTCCACATCGTTGTGGAACCGAAAAATTTTTCCCATTTTGCACTCCTCCACTCTTTCGCGGCGTCCCGCCGCTCTGGAAGTAAGAATAACATATCTTGAGGGGGAAGAGTGTATCATTTGTTACAATTTGGAAAAACAGAAGAATAGAAAGAAGATGTGTGGGAATGCTTTCCTTTCTTTATCGTTTGCTTTAGATTCCATTGCCCCCTTCCCCAGTATCCCTTCCGCTTCCCAGCGGGCTGGGATAGGAAGCAGGCAGCCGCACCACCTGCCCGCCCAGCGCGGCGGCTTCTTCTTCCTGATGGGTCGCCGCCACCAGAAGGCGGCCCTGCCGGTGGCGGAGCACAAACTCCATCACCGTTTTCCGGGTCTCCGGATCCAGCCCGGTAAAGGGCTCGTCCATCAGCAAAATATCCGATTCCGCCGCCATGGCCCGGGCCACGGCCACCCGCCGCCGCATGCCGCCGGAAAGCTCCCGCACCGGCTGGCCCAGGCAATCCCACGGCAGGATCTCCGCCAGCAGGCGTTCCGCCTTTTCCCGGGGGCAGACCAGCCGCAGGTTTTGGATGGGGGAAAGGCCCTGGCAAAGCCGGTCCTCCTGGAACACCACGCCAAACTGGGCCCCCTCCGGCACCTCCACCCGCCCGGCGTCCGGCGTCTCCAGCCCGCCGATCAGCCGCAGTAAGGTGGTTTTTCCCGCCCCGGAGGGGGCCATCAGGCACCAGCAGCCTTCCGCGAATTCCGCGGAAAAGTCCCGGAGCACCGTTTTCCCTTCAAAACTCTTGCAAACCTTTTCCAGACGAACCATGTTTCTCCCTCCCGCAACCGTTTCAGCCTTCCCGCAGCAGCCGTCCCGCCAGCCACAGCACCGTCTTCTCGCAGAGGAAGCTCAGCAGCAGGATGACCGCCGTCCAGGCAAACAGCTTCTCTGTCTGCAAATAGATTTTGGCGTTGTACAGCTCCGCTCCAATGGAGTAGGAGGAAACGCCGATGACCTCCGCCGCCACCCCGGACTTCCAGCCCATCCCTACCGTCAGCCGCAGGGCGCTGAGGAGAAAGGGGGCCATGGCCGGCCGGTACAGGTACCAAAAGCGCTTCCAGCCCCGGATGCGGAATACGTCCGCCATCTCCCGCAGCTGCGGATCCAGGTTTCCCAGCCCCGCCTGGGTCTGGACGGCGATTACCGGCAGCGTGACCACAAACACAATCAGCACCGAAAGATGGGCCGAGCCCATCAGGATCAGGGCCAAAATTACAAAGGAGGCCACCGGTACCGTTTTCATCAGGGAAAGCAGCGGCGATACCAGCTCCCCCAAAAGCGGGAACCGGTACGCCAGGCCGCCCAAAGCCAGCCCCGCCGCCAGGGCCAGCAGGAAACCGCCGCCGATCTTTCCCAGGGATGTGCCCAGGATCCGCCAGAAATCCGCGTCCCCCGGCAGCTCCCACAGGGCTTTCGCCACATCCGCCGGTCCGGCGAAAACCAGGGAATTGTCAATGAAAAGGCTGGCTGCCTGCCAGACAGCCAGCCAAAATGCCAGGATTAGGATTTTCTTTCCGTACCGCTTCATTGCCGCAGGCCCGCCGCGTAAAATTCGCTGCTAGGGATCTCTCCGCCTACCGCCTCCGGGTTCTGCTCATACAGCACCTGCAGATAACCGGCCAGGGCCATCGTCATATCCTGCCCGTCCAGATAGGTAATGCCGCAGTAGGGGATGGCCTTCTCCGCAATCGCCGCCTTTTCCACAATCCCTAGCTGCGCGATTAACTGGGCCGCCTCCGCCGGATGCTCGTTGGTAAACGCCGCGGACTTTTCGTGCTCCTCCATAAAACGCTCCACCACATCCTTGTGCTCCGCCAGGAATTCGTTGCGGACAATGGTCACCCCGGTGACCAGGGAGCTGGGCATGTCGGTGTTTTCCGCCGCCTTCTCCCACTCTGCGCCAATATCCAGCACAATCTGCAAGTTCTCGTTCTGGGTCGTGGCCACGGTCACAAAGGGCTGGGGCAGCAGGCCGATGGCCTCCGGCTCCTGGGCCATGGTGGAAACCACCTCCGTAGCTTCCGACTTATATTCCAGGGTTACCTCCTCCGTGGAAAGGCCGTTGGCGGAAAGCAGGTACTGGAGGGCATAGTCCGGGGTGGTGCCTTTTCCGGTCAGGTACACGGTGCGCCCGGCCAGATCCGCCACCGACTGGACGGAGGTGTCCGCGGAAACCATATACAGCACGCTAAGGGTGTTGACGTCGATGACCGAAACGCCATATTCTGTGCGGTTAAACAGGATGGCCGCCACATTGGCCGGCACCAGGGCAATATCCAGGTCGCCCTGGATGACGGCCGCCGTCAGGGCGTCCGCCGCCGTCTCCATCTGGAAATACATATCCGGGTTGTTCTGCATCATGGAAACCAGCCCCATGGAGGTAGGGCCCTTCAGAGCGCCGACCCGCACCACCGCATCCTCCGGGGCGATGGTCTCCGCCGGCAGGGTAGCCTCCTGAGAAGCCGTCTCTGCGCTGGATGCCTCTGTACCGTCTGCCTCTGATGCCTCCGAAGAAGCCGCCTCCGTGGTCTCCGCCTCCCCAGACGCCGCCTGGCTTTCCTCCGTCTGGGCCGCCGTAGACGCCCCGGCGCTTTCCGCCACCGTTTTTCCCGTGCCGCTTCCGCAGCCGGCCAGCAGCGTCAGGGACAGGGCCAATGCCAGAACATACGCGATTGCCTTTTTCATGTTGTCTCCTCCTTGTTTCCGCGGACTGTTTCCCTCCGGAAGCCTTGGGCGGAGGACGCAGGCGCCTCCTCCGGATCCTCCCAGCGGTGCGCGGAATAGATGGTTTTGGTCTGGATGCCCGGCAGCATGCCTAGCTTCCCGGAAAGGGCGCTGATGACGGAGCCCGGCGCTTCCACCACCACACTGAGGATGGAAATCCCTCTCTCCCGGCGCGGGATCCCCATGCGCCCCAGGATATAGTTTCCATACTGGTGCAGGATCTCGTTCATCCGCGCCGTAGAGGACAAATCCTCCACCACAATGCCGATCAAGGCAATCCGCGTCTCCATCCCATGCTCCTCCTTTCCTGCGGTCCGCCGTTCGGACGCTTCCTTCTTTCCTGCGGCCCGCCGTTCGGACATTTCCTTCTTCCCTGCGGCCCGCCGTTCGGACGCTTCCTCCTTCTCCGATGCCAAGCCTGCGCTTAGCGCCGCCAGGATCCAAAAAGCTGCCGCAGACGGTTCCGGCGCTCCCAAAGGAGACAGCCGGCCCGCCTTCCGGCAGCCTCTGTCCATTCCACCTTTTTCTTCGCCTTTTCTCTCAGG
>CALWEC010000063.1 GCA_944376945.1 uncultured Lachnospiraceae bacterium
CATAGCCTTGCATCCGGCACCAGGCATAGCTTCGGGCGCAGACTGCCTGTACCTTCAGCGCTTCCAGGCCGTAGGAGGCAGGCATTTCCCCCGGCACGACCCGGCACAGATACTCCTCCAGCGGAAGCTCGTTGACCACCCCCAGCCGCCCCTCGGACAGGCGGATCTCCAGTTCCCCTTCGTAATCCGGATAGCCGCATTCCCGATGGGAGGTAAGAAGCTGAAGGCCCTCCTCCCCCTGTACCCACACGGAGCCCGCGGCCAGCCGGGGATCCTCCGGCGTCAAGGTCAATACCGTATCCCCCGCCAGCTGCTCCTCCCCGCCGTTCCACCGGACCGTAAAAGGGCCGGCAGAGCTAACCTGCACGGTATCCTGCCAAAGGCTTCCGTAATCGTCCCCAAAAAGCGCCACCCGGATTACCGGGAGGCCGGCGGTTTCCGTTCCGCTTCCCGGATCCGCCCCGTTCCCTTGTCCGCCCTCGCTTTCCGAACCGGCTCCCTCTCCTTGTCCGCCTCCGCCTTCCGAACCGGCTTCCCCTCCTTGTCCTTCCCCGCTTTCCTGTCCACCCGCCCCTTCCGGATTCCCAGCGGCAGTTTCCCCTTCCCCTGGGAAGCTTCCTGCGCCGGTAAACCTGCCGCGCCCTCCCAAAAGGCTGACCGCCGCGGTAATTCCCAATAAAAGAAGGACCGCCGCAGCTGTCCTTCTGGTTCTTCCGCTCCATCTTCCCATCCATCTGCCCATGCCGCCGCCTCCCATCCTGTCCTACGACAGAGTATGAGCGGCAGCGGCATCGTAGAACCCCTGTACGGTTCCAAAAATAACCGCGCATCCGGAAATCCGTTTTTCCCAGATGCGCGGCTGGTTGGCAAGACTCTTATAAAAAAACCAGGGTGCCGTTTCCTGTTTTTTGACTCCCTAGCGCTGCTAGGTGGGTAACCGCAGCCGATACTTCTGCCTTCCACTCCAAGGAGGCCTGACATCCGCATGGCAATGTAGGAATCCCGTATGTCAAAATGTAGGTTCAAAAATACAGGAATAAGCGAACACCCCAGTAATTTTTACGTGCCCCACAGAGGGCTTTCACAGTACATAGTATAGCACAGTCGCCGCCATTCTACAACTAAATTTCTTACCTATTTTTTACAGTGGATTCTTGCCTTTTTTACAGTAGATTTTTCTCTTACTCTACCGCCAGGTAATGCCCTTTTCCGTCACCCGGGCCAGCACATGCTTTCGCAGCGAAGGCGGCTCCGGCCCAAAGGCATAGGAGGCCAAAAGCTTCTTCTCCGCTTCGGGAAACAGCCTCTCCTTTCCTGCGTACAAAACGGCCAATGGTTCTCCCGCCCGTACCGGCTCGCCGGTTTTTTTCCTTAGCTCAATCCCGGCGCCGTAGTCCAGCGCGTCCTCCTTCCGGCTTCGCCCGGCTCCTAGGAGCATGGAGGCAATCCCAATGCCTTCGGTGTCCATATGGGTCACATAGCCATCTGCCGGGGCCAGGACCGTATAACGGCAGGACGCCTGAGGCAGCCGCTGAGGATGCTCCAGCGCCTGAGGATCCCCGCCCTGGGCCTGAACCATGGCTTTTAGCCGCTCCAGCCCGCTGCCGTCCGCCAAAGCCTGACGTACCAAAGCCACCCCGCTCCGCCGCGGCGAAACGGCCTCTGCCCTTTTCCCCCACGCCGCTTCCGGTTCTGCCGTTTCCGATCCTTCCGCTTCCGGTTCTGCCAGGCCGCAGAGAACCAGCATATCCGCTGCCAGCGCGATACAGACCTCCGTCAGATCTGCCGGTCCCCGGCCCTGAAGCACCTGCGCCGCCTCCTGTACCTCCAGGGCATTTCCCACCATACGGCCCAAGGGAACGTCCATATCCGTAATCAAAGCCCCTGTCCGGCGGCCGGCGGCACAGCCGATGGCCACCATCTCCTCTGCCAGCTTGGCGGCTTCCTCTGGGGTCTTCATAAAAGCCCCGCTGCCAGTTTTCACATCCAAAAGGATCGCCTGGCTGCCTGCCGCCAGCTTTTTGCTCATGACAGAGGAGGCGATCAGGGGAATACAATCCACCGTAGCCGTTACGTCCCGGAGGGCGTACATTTTTTTGTCCGCCGGCACCAGATTGCCTGTCTGGCCAATGACAGAAAGGCCCGTCTTCCGAACCACCTGAAAAAATTCCTCCCGGCTTAGGGCCGTCCGAAAACCAGGGATGGACTCCAGTTTGTCAATGGTCCCTCCCGTGTGGCCCAAGCCCCGGCCCGACATTTTGGCCACCACCGCCCCACAGGCCGCCGCCAGGGGAGCCGCTATCAATGTGGTTTTATCTCCTACGCCACCGGTACTATGCTTATCCACGGTGGGGCCATCCAGGGAAGACAGGTCCACCACCTCCCCAGAGTGCTCCATGGCCAGGGTCAGCCAGGCAGTTTCCCGACGGTCCATCCCCTGGAAACAGATGGCCATCAGCATCGCCGCCATTTGGTAGTCCGGGATCTTCTCCTCCACATAGCCGTCTACCAGGAACTGGATTTCCGGCTGAGACAGGGATTCCCCCCGCTTCTTTTTTTCAATCAGGTCATACATGCGCATGGCAGTACCTCCTTTGCCGGACCGCCTATCTTAGGAGCCGCTTGTCTTGGGAACCGCTTATCTCAGGGAAACGCCTTCCCTGGATCCATGGATGCCTGGGTAAATGCCTCCGGCAGCAGCTGGCCCAGGGTATACCGGGAAATCCTCTCCGGGGAGGCCGCCAGCAGCACCGGAAAATCCGGCCCGCAGAACTCCGCTATCACTTGGCGGCAGATGCCGCAGGGCGGTGTTTCCACAGTGGCTCCTCCCTCCGGGCCTCCTGCCACGGCCAGAGCCCGAAAGCGCCGGGCCCCCTGGCCCACGGCCTGGGCAAAAGCCGCCCGCTCCGCGCAGAGGGTAGCGCCGTAGCTGGAGTTTTCTATATTGCAGCCGGTGTACACGGTTCCGTCCTCCGCCAAAAGCGCCGCGCCTACCTGAAAATGGGAGTAGGGAGCGTAGGCGTTTTTCCGGGCGGCAAAAGCGGCTTCCATCAGTTCCCGGTCATTCATGGGCTTCCTCCCTCTTCATCAAATCCACCAGCCGGCTGGTTCCCAGGCGGCTGGCGCCCAGGCGGATCAGCTGCTCCGCTTCCTCAAATGAGGAAATCCCGCCGGCCGCCTTGATCCGCACCCCAGGGCCAATATGTTCCGCGAAAAGCGCCACATCCTCCGGCGACGCGCCGGCGCGGCCAAAGCCGGTGGAGGTCTTGATAAAATCCGCCCCGCTCTCTGTAACCACCTGGCACATGAGGATTTTTTCCTCCTGGGTCAGCTCGCAGGTTTCCACAATCACCTTCAGCACCCGGCGTCCGCAGAGCAGCTTCAAGGTGCGGATTTCGTTGCGCAGGCAGTCCACCATCCCGTCCTTCAGATTTCCCAGGTTAATCACCATGTCCAGTTCATCCGCCCCTTTTTTCAGGGCATCGTCCGCCTCAAAGGCCTTTACGGAGGTGGTGCTGTATCCATTGGGAAAACCGATTACCGTCCCAATCCGCACCTGGTTCCCCACATATTCCTTGACCCGTTTTACGTAGGCGGGAGGGATGCAGACCGACGCCGTCCCGTAGGCGATGGCATCGTCGCACAGCTGACGGATTTCCTGCCAGGTAGCCGTTGTTTTCAGAAGGGTATGATCCACCTTCCGCAAGATTTCTTTCTTTTCCATATACCTTGCCATCTCCTTCTATTGTTTTTGAATCCGCGGCCAGAAGCTGACGCCTGCCAGTTTCTGGCCAGGAACTCCCAGATATTCCAAGATTGTGGCCCCAATGTCCGCGAAACTGCTCCGGGTCCCCAGGTTTATCCCTGGCTGGACCGGCTTTCCCGCTATCACCAGCGGCACATACTCCCGGGAATGATCCGTGGAAGGCGTAGAGGGGTCGCAGCCGTGATCCGCCGTGAAAATCAGCAGGTCTTCCTCCCGCAGCCGGGCCAAAAACTCCGGCAGGCGGCGGTCCAAAGCGGTTAGGGCCGCCGCGTAGCCGTCCACATCGTTCCGATGTCCATACAGCATGTCAAAATCCACCAGATTGGTAAAACAAAGCCCCTCAAAATCCCGGTCCATCCAGGCCAGGGTCTTATCGATCCCATCCTGGTTTCCCGTGGTATAGACATACTCCCCGATTCCCTTTCCCGCGAAAATATCCTGGATTTTCCCCACTGCCAGCACCGATTTTCCCGCTGCCTGCAGCCAGTCCAGCATGGTTGGCTCCGGCGGTTCCAGGGAAAAGTCGTGGCGGCGGGCGGTGCGGGTAAAATGTCCCGGTTCCCCCACAAAGGGCCGGGCAATGACCCGTCCCACCGCCCAGGCTCCCTGGCAGATCCTCCGGGCCTCCCGGCAGTAGCCATACAACGTTTCCACCGGCACCACCGATTCGTGGGCCGCAATCTGCAAAACACTGTCCGCGGAAGTGTAGACAATCAGATCCCCTGTTTTCAGATGCTCCTCCCCATAGTCCTGGATCACTTCCGTCCCGGAATAAGGCCGGTTGCAGAGGATGCCGCGGCCGGTGGCCTGGGACAGCCGCCTCAAAAGCTCCGGCGGGAAACCATGGGGGAACGTAGGCATCGGCGTGGGGGACACCACGCCCCCGATCTCCCAATGGCCGATGGTTGTGTCCTTCCCTTTGGATGCCTCCGCCAAACGCCCATAAACACCGGCAGGCTGCTCCGGCCGCGGCCCGCAGGTTACGCCGTCTATGGAAAACAGGCCCAGGCGGGCCATATGGGGCATAGAAAAACCGGCTCCCCGGGAGGCGGCTTCCAGGGTATTGCTTCCCTCATCCCCAAAATCCGCCGCGTCCGGCAGGGCGCCGATGCCGCAGCTATCCATAACCACCAAAAATACACGTTTCATGCCCGGCCCTTCCTTTCCCAAGCCCCACGGCTATTTTCTGCCTTTCTAGGAAATAGTCTACCACAAAAAGAAGGGTCTTGCAAATATTCCAGACTTTTTATTTGCAGACTTATTCCAGGAATTCTTCTGCGAATTCCCGGTAGCGCAGCGGCATCCTACTTTGCTGAAGCCTAGGGTTTTTCCGCTGCTCCACCCCGATGGCCCGGTGGAAGGTTTTCCAAAGCTCCCGGAACGGGTCTGCCTTGGCCGCCAGAAGCTTCTCTGCCTCCTGAGGTTCCAGCCGGGCCAACACCCACGCCCCTCCCGCCGGGTGGACACCGGCCAAGCCCCGCCCCATGTCCAAAATCAGGAAATTTTCCTGAGGCAGCCGGTCTGCGAAATGAGGCGTTACCAGGGAAAGCACATTGTTTTTGGGCCGGATCCGCCCCAGCAGGATCCGGTTTTCCCTCTGGTCAAACCGCAGGAATTCCCGAAAGAAATGGGCTTCGTTCCCCACCGCCCGGCTTAACTCCCAAAGCCGGTACACCGCCGGCTCCGCCAGCATATCCAGGGCCTGGGGCCCATAGTAAAACCCGCCTACCAGGAACCGGTAAATATCCTCCGCCCGGCTTGCCTCCCGGGACAGGGCCGCCCGGTACACCATCTGCCAGGCCCGCCCGCCAATCTTCTTTTTTACAGCCGCCGCCACTTTCCGCGCCTTCTCCCGGTCGGTTTCCACCGGCACGTAGGAGCAAAAAAGCTCCGGCTGGCTTTCTCCCTCTACCTCCAGCCGCACCCGGGAATGGCCTTTCCGGGACGCCCAGGCATCGTACACCGCCGTCAGGATATCGTCCGGATCCCCTCCGCAGACAAAGACGGTTTTTTCCTCTTGGTTTTCCATCCTTTCCTCCCGCAAGCCGCCTTCTCCGCAGCCGCTTCTTACAGCTGGCCGCTGAGGCTTTTCCATATATCCTCCGGCCCTGGATTCGGGTTTTCCACATGAAAGTCCTCAAACAGCGATAGCTGGCGGAAACCGCCGGCCAATCCCTTGGCCGTTTTCGGCTCCGCCGCCATCAGGGCCCGGGTCAGGAATGCCTCCTCCAAAGGCGTGCTTTCCCGCATTTTGCCTCCGCAGGTGATAAAAAAAGCCGCCCGCTTCAGCACCACCCCCATTTTTTTCAGATCCGGAAAATCCAGCCGGCAGCTTCTACGGGCCCGCAGGATCCGCCGGGCGGATTTTACCCCGATTCCTGGCACCCGCAGAAGGGTCCCATAGTCGGCCTGGTTCACCTCCACCGGGAATTGTTCCAGATGGCGCAAAGCCCAGTCGCACTTAGGATCCAACGCCTCGTTAAAAAAGGGATGCGCCTCGCTTAGAAGTTCCTCCGCCTGGAACCCGTAAAAACGCAGCAGCCAATCCGCCTGGTAGAGGCGGTGTTCCCGCAGCAGCGGCGGTTGGGTCCCCAGGGCCGGCAGGGCCGAGTCCTCGTTGATGGCCGTGTAGGCGGAAAAAAACACCCGTTTTAAGTCAAAATTCCGGTACAAGGCTTGGGTCACTGCCAGAAGCTGATAATCCGTCTCCCCGGTAGCCCCTAGGATCATTTGGGTACTCTGGCCTGCCGGGACAAACTGGGACTTTTCCTCATAGCCCAGGGCGCCGGAGGATGCCGGAGGACGAAGGGGCCGGGCAGCCGCCGGAGACGGGGAAAGCACCGGGGAAGCCGGGGACTGGGAAAGCGCCGGGGAAGCCAGCGAAGACGAGGCCGCCGGAGACAGGGCGGCAGAAACCTGGGGCGGCTCAGGGAAAAACCGCCCTGGATAGATTTTTTTCCGGTTTCGGACCTCCTCCAGCCGCAGGCGGTTATCCTGGATCCCCCTTTGGATCTGGCGCATTGGCGCTAGGATTTTTCCCCTGCTTTTTCCGGGGGCCAGCTTCCGCAGCCCCTCTCCGGTGGGAAGTTCCAGGTTGACGCTCATCCGGTCCGCCAGATGCCCTACCCGCTGGATAAGGGCCGGATCCGCCCCAGGAATGGCTTTTACATGGATATAGCCCCAAAACCGGTGCACCTCCCGCAGCTGCCAAAGGGCCTGATACATCTGCTCCATGGTATAGTCCGGGCTGCGCAGAATGCCGGAACTTAGAAAAAGGCCTTCGATATAATTCCGCCGGTAAAATTCCACCGTCAGGGTACAAACTTCCTCTGGCGTAAAGGAGGTCCGCACCGTGTCGTTGGAGATCCGGTTCACACAGTATTTGCAGTCATAGATACACTCGTTGGTCAGAAGGATCTTCAGCAGGGAAACGCACCGGCCGTCTGCCGCAAAGCTGTGGCAGATGCCGCAGGAAACGGCGCTGCCCAGCGCGTCCTTCCGACCCCGCCGGTCCACGCCGCTGGAGGTGCAGGCCACGTCGTATTTGGCAGCGTCCGCCAGGATCTCCAGCTTCTGACCCAGAGAAAGGTTTTCTTGTATCAGCATATTTTTCACCCGAATGTATGTTCTGTTTCTATTCTAGCACATACGTTCTGGGAATACAAGCCTTTTCCCAAATTCCCCCGCCTCATTCCTCCTGGGGCAGGCCGGCGTAAAACCGGGCCCCGCCGTCCTCCTCCACTTGGCAGATCCACCCATAGACCTCCCCAGGCCGCTCCTCCTGGAGGCTGACCAAGCGTTCGCGGACCGGGATCTCCTCTCCCCCGCGCAGCGGCACCTGGTATGCGCCCTCCCGATCCTCCTCCGCCGAAAAGTCGAGCTCCTCATATACCATCTGGTTGGCGTACAGCAGCTGCTGCCACAGCCAAAAGAGATTCTCGTCCTGCTCCCGGAAAAAAGAAACCGCCTGCGGCCCCCATTCCGCTTCCAAAATCAGGCCGGTTTCCGCGTCCAAAACCAGCAAGACGTCCTCCTCTACCCCCTCCGCCGCGGTCATGCCCGCCCCTGTCAGGGAAGCCGGGAAGCGATAGATGTAATAGGAAAAGCGGTATTTCCCCAGGCGGCTGTCCTCCACCTGGTACTCCGCCAGCCAGTGCCCGGAAAAATCAACCGACAGCTCCGTCCCAAAATACCGCAAGGATTCATGCAAGCGCATCCGCGCCATCTCCGCCGCCTGCCACCGGGGCTCCCATTCCGCCCACCAGGAAGCGTCCAGCTCAGAATCCGCCTCCTGCCCCCACGACTGATTTAGCCAAGGATCCCCCTCCCCTACCAAAACCGTACGGGACTCCCACTCTCCGCTTAACAGCAGCAGCTTCCGGTACAGATCCAGTTCCCCGGTGTAGGAGGCCACCTCCCGGCTGGCATACCAAGTGTCGGCCTGCTGGACCTTGCCAAACCGCTGATGGGCTCCGGCCCGGAGCACCGTCTCCGGCAAAAGCAGGCAGGCGGCCAGGGCCCCCGCCGCCAGAAGGCCGGCCAGCAGCGGCAGCATGGGAAACGTATTCCTTTTTCTTCCCCCCACCTTTCCCATTGTCTCACTCCTCCTGGGGCAGGCCGGCGTAAAACCGGCTGACGTTATCGTCCTCCCGCTGATACACCCATGCGTAAACCTCGCCGGCCCGATCCTCCTGGCGGCTGGCCCAGCGCTCCTGCACCCTAGGCTCCTCGGTTGGATGCAGCGGCATCTGATAGGAAACATCCGGTTCTTCTGGCGGCTGGTCCTCGCCCAGCCCGTTCATCTGGCTGAAAAACAACCAGAACCAATACTCGCCCATTCCCTCCTCCAACGGTCCTCCGCCGCCTTCCTGGTCCAGTTCCAAGATTAGCTGGGTCTCGGCGTCCAGCAAAAGGGTAAAACGGCAGCTCCTGTTCTGGGATTCCGGGGTTCCCGAGATGTGGACGTCCATGGAGAAAGAACAGAGATAGACGGTAAATTCATACTTGCCGAATTGGGCGTCCCGGATCTGGTATTCCGCCAGTTCCCCGCTGGAACGGATCAGCTCCGCCTCCAGGCCTCCGTATGCTAAGGCCCAGCGGGTCCGGTAGACGGCTTGGGTCAGGCTTTCCCGGCGCAGCGCCCAGGCCTCCTGCTCCGGATCCGGATCTGCCGCGGCGGAATATTCTTCCAGCTCAGAGGACAGCCACACGGTTCCCGCCGCCTTCAGCTCTTTCTCCGATTTCCACCGCCCGGTGAGCAGCAGCAGCTTCCGGTATAGGTCCAATTCTCCGGTGTAGGCCTCCAGCTGCCGGCTAAAGTAGGCATTGTCCGCCCTCTGCACCTGGCCCACCTGCCGCTCCCCATAGAAACGCAGCAAGGCTCCTGGCAGGGCTACCGCCAGCGCCACGGCGCAGGCCGCCGCCCCATACCAAACCCTGCGGCCGCCCCGCACGCGCCCGGCGCCTGCCAGGGGAGTTTTTTTTCGCCGGTTTCTTTGCCTATCCTTTTCCCTCTTTTTTTCTTCCTTCCTCATCAACCGCCGCCCTCCGTGGGCGCTTCTCTTATTCCTCTTCCTCGGTCTCCCGCTGAAAATACACGCTCATCACCGTGCCCTCTCCCAGCCGGCTGGCTACCTCCAGACGGGCCCCGTGCTTTTCCAGAATCCGGGACGCC
>CALWEC010000064.1 GCA_944376945.1 uncultured Lachnospiraceae bacterium
CCAGTGGGCCACATCGGAAAATTCCGCCAGGTTTTTTTCCCGTTTGGCCTCCTGGTAGGCCTTTGCAAAATCCTCCGTCAGGTCGATCAGCGCCCCCAGGGGAAGGGCTAGACGGCGGATGTTCTGGAACATTTCCTCCGGGGTCCCCAGGCAGTACCGGTCCCGCATCCGCACCACCTGCGCCTTGGCCCAGTCCCGGACCGTGTCCAGCCGTTCCTTAATCTCTGCCGCCTCCGCCATGTTTTTCCGGTACGGCCGCCGTCCAAACGAGACCTGGCTCAGCCTTTGAATCCAGCCGGAAAGGGACGTTTCCTCCAGGAGAGCGTCCACCTGGGCCCGCTCCGCCTGGAACATGGCCTCGTAGGGCTCCAGCACCGGCACCGACCGGGCCGTCTCCAGGGCTTGCCCCAGCTGCTCCCGCAGGCTTCGGAGGCAGCGCTGGTTTTCCTCCAGCAGGGCCCCTGCCCAGGGAAAGGCGTCCAGGCCGGAAAGTTCCTGCCCAAAGCCAGCCCGGCACTGCTCCAGCCACTGTTCCGGGTACGGGGCGCTCTGGGCAAAATCGTACAGGCCCAGCACCAGCTGTTCCAGCGCCTCCCCATTTTTTTCCCCGGAATAGGCGTCTGCCAGCGCCTGGAATTCCAGGGACCGCTGCCGGTAGCGGGCCTCCAGCAGGTCCGCCAGCACACCGGCCCGCAGCAGCTCCAGCTCCCCCTCCTCCCCCATGCGGAAAACCGGGTCCAGATCCAGCAGGGAAAAGTGATTCTTGACCACCCACATGCAGAAGCTGTCGATGGTCGAAATATGGGCGTGGGGCAGCAGGGAAAGCTGGCGCTCCAGCCGGGTGTTCCCCGCCTCCACCGCCGCCTCCAGCGCCCGGGTCAGCCGGTCCCGCATTTCCGCCGCCGCCGCCCGGGTAAAAGTGACAATCAAAAGCCGGTCCACATCCAGGGGACGCTCCGGGTCCGAGAGCCGGGAAAGGATATGCTCCACCAGCACGGCCGTTTTGCCGCTGCCCGCCGCCGCGGATACCAGAAGGTTCCCGCCCCGGGCCTGGATGACAGCCTGCTGCGCTTCGGTCCACTGTCTTCCCATTTACTCCCCCTCCTTTCCCTGGATCTTGCCCCAGATGTCCGCCGCGCTTAGGCCTACCAGCTTCCGCTCCCGGCAGCCAGGCAGCCGCCGGTCAAAGCCACACACCGCCTGGAACGCACAGTAGTCGCAGCCCGACTGGCTTTTGTACCGGTACGGGGCCGCAGCAATGTTCCCTTCCAAAATTTCTTTTCCCAGTTCCTGCACCTTCCGCCGCACAAAGCTCCGCAGCGTCCCAAACTGCTCCGGGGAAATCCGTTCACCGGCCACCGGCTCCATATGGGAGGCCGCCTCCTCCGCCCCGTTGGTCAGCCCCCGGAGCCGAAGGGCCTGGCGGCGCTGGCCGTCCAGTTCCTCCGGGGAAGGGTTCCCAGCCCCATCCACCAAAGGATCCTCAATGTGATAATAGTAGACGCCCCCGGGAATCACCTGTTTCCCTGGGTTCCGCCGCTCCACCATCTCCATCACCGCGTCCAGATATACCGCCAACTGCAGCTGCAGCCCATAGTACACCTTGTTCAGATCCACCTCCGGATTTCCCGTCTTGTAATCCACCACCTTCACATAGACCCGATCCCCGTCCAGGCAGACGTCCAGCCGGTCCACCAGGCCCCGGAGGTACATCTGCTCCCCGTCCCCCAGGTCCCAGCTCATTACCGAGGCCTGGCGGCCGTCAAAGGCCAGTTCCGCCGCCTCCGGGCGGAAATCCCCTTCCTTCCACTGCTCGCACAGGGCCCACAGGGTACGGTTGGTAATCCGGCTCCACCGCTCCACATAGTAGGCGTTTCGGGCGGAGGAATCCAGGATCCCGCTGGCCGCCGCCCGGGAGGCGGCGTCTATGCAGCGGGCTGTCAGTTCCTGGCGTTTTTCCTCCGTCACCTGGTCCGGAGACAGGTTTTCCTCCTTCAGGCAGCGGAAAAACGTCTCCAGCGCCCGGTGGAAAAAGCTTCCCCGGTCGGCCCCGCTGAACTGGTACTCCACCCGCTCCGCCAGGCGCAGGCCATAGGTAAGGAACTGGGCGTAGGCGCAGGAGGCGTACCGCTCCAGCCGGGTCACGCTGCCGGAAAGCACGTCCCCATAGACCGCCCGGGCGGCGGCCCGGCTGATCTTCCCCTCCGGCCGGAAGTAAAAACAGCCGTCCAGGATCTTCTCCAGCCGGGCCTCCTCCCCCGGCTGCCGGCTTAAAAGCCGGTACAGGGAAAGCCACCCGTCCTCCGGCTCCCGCTCCCGCAGATGCCCGGCGTTTTGGGCAAGCCGTTCCCGGGCCCCGTCCAGCCGGTACACCGGCGGTTCCTCCTCCTCCCACTCCAAGGCCGGAAACAGGCGGCGGAACTGGGCCATCACCGTGGAAACCTGCCGGGCCTCCCCGGAGCCGGACATTTTGCAGGCAGAAAGCCAAAGGAATTCCGAAGGCTTGGCCAGCACGCTGTACAGGTAAAACCGCTCCATAAAGGCCCGTTCCCGGGCCCCGGGAGCCAAGGGCACGGAAAGCTTCTCCAAGGCCTCCCGCTCCTCGTCCGTCAGGATCCCCCCGGCTGCCGCCGGCGCCGGCACCACCCCATCGTTCAGGCCCAAAAACAGCAGTGCCCGGATCTCTGTCAGCCGGCTCCGCTCCAAATCCCCTACCTGCACCTGATCCAGGCAGGAAGGGATGGCCCCCAGGCGCACCTCCGCCAGCCCAGCGTCCAGCACATCTGCCAGTTCGCCAAAGGGAAGGCGCTCCGCCCCCAGCAGCTGCTCCATTTTTCCGAAAAGCTCCTCCAGGCAGCCCTCCGTCTTCCGGTATTCCTCCCCCCGCCGCCAGTCTCCGTCCGCCTCCAAGCGCTGGGCCAGGGCCTCCATTTTGGCGGAAACCTCCAGCTCCGCCAGCAGATCCCGCAGCCCGGCCAAAGCCTCCCCCACGGTTCCCCGCAGCCGTTCCCGCAGCCGCAGCAGCGGCCCCGCCGTCTGCTCCCGCAGCCGGTTCAGCTCCTCAAAATCCAGGTTTTCCTGGCCCCGGTAGCCCCGGTCCCAGGCCTTCTGCCAGACGGCGGCCCCCCGCCGCCCGGTGGCCCGGACATAGTTGTCCAGCACATCCACCTGCTCCCGGGAAAGGGACGTCAGCCCGGTCCGCAGATACCCAAACACCGCCTCGTAGGGGAAATTTTTTTCCACCGCTTCCAGAGCACTGCGGATCAGCTCCACCAGCGGGTTGCCCAGGATCCCCTTTTTGGCGTCCATAAAGTAGGGGATCCCCGCCGCTTCCAGGGCCGCCTCCAAGTAGGGCCGGTATCCGGCCAGGTCCCCGGCGATCACCGCAATCTCCCGGTACCGAAGCCCCTTTTCCTGCACCAGGCGGCAGATCTCCGCCGCCGCCAGCGCCGCCTCCGCCCGAGGGGTAGGGGAAAGGCGCAGAAAGATATGCTCCGGTTTTTCCGGCCACGGCGCGCCTCCGCCGTAGCGGAACAGCCGGCGCTCCAGAAACGCAAGCTCCGGGTTCCCGGAAAACCGGACCGGCCCTTCCGCCAGGCAGGGGGCGTAAAAAATCTCCGTGCCGGTCCCTGCCGCTTCCGCCAGGGCCTGCATCTTTCGCACCGTCTTTTTGCTGACCGCAAACAGCTCGTGCTCCTCCACCGGCTCCAGAGGGATCTCCTGGGGCAGGGTCAGGGCCAGGGAAACCAGCCGGCACTGGCGGAGCATCTCCTCCAGGATCCGCCCCTGCACCGGGGTAAAGCCGGTAAAGCCGTCCATGGCCACCACCGCCCCCTGGAGGAATTTGGCCTCCGGCAGGGTTTTGGCCAAGATCGCCAGCAGCTCCTCCGCCGGGATGGTCCTCTCCCCCAGCTCCGCCTCAAAGGCCCGGAACAGCACCTGGATATCCGAAAGCTTCCGGTGCAAGAGAGGCTGCCCTTCCGTCTGCGCCGCCAGCCGTTCCAGCTCTTCCTCCCCTACGCCGTACTGGTACAGCTCGCAGAGCATCGACTTCATGCGGCTGACAAAACCCGCCCGGCCCAGGTTTTTCTGGAAAACCGAAAGCTCCTTTTTCCGCCGGCCCGCCACCCGGCGCAGCAGCATGTTTTTGCCAATGTCGTCCAGGATCTGGAAATCCCCCAGCCCCCGCTCCTCAAACACCCGGTAGGCCAGCCGCTCAAAGCTCAGCACATCGATGTTCAAAATGGCGTGGGACGGGTGCATCTGCACCAGCTTCCGCTGGGTCTCCATGGTAAACTGCTCCGGCACCAGCGCAATGTGCCGGACCCGGGGATGGGCCGCTGCCGAGGCGATTAATTTTTCGTAAAGCAGATGGGTTTTTCCGGCGCCGGAGGCGCCTAAAAGAAGCTGAAGCGGCATAGGCGTTCCTTTCTGGGAGGCTGGGTTTCACAAAAGGCGGGGATCCCCATCCCCGCCTCGCTGTTTGGAACCGTTACAGATAAAACTTGAATTTATCCCCTACAATATACTGCTTGGAATAGAAAACGCTTTTCCCCTCCCCGTCCGTAACCAGGCCGGAAACCACCAGCAGAGGGTAGCGCGCCGGGATCTCCAGGTAACGGGAAATCTCAAAGCTGGCAAAATCCAGCTCCAGCACCTTGGGCTCGTCTTTCAGGGTGATCCCGTACTTTTCCCGCAGGATGACAAACAGGGAACGGTCGTTTAGTTCCTCCTGCAGCAGCCCCATATACTCGGAGGTAAACCGGCTGATTTCAAAGGACACCGGTACGCCGTCGGCGTAGCGGATCCGCTCCATGGCCAGCACCTTGCTGTCCTCCGGGATCTTCAGGTTCTGGCAGTCCTCCGGCGTAGCGTCCTCTATGACGTTTTTGATGGTCCGCGCCCCTGGCTTCAATCCCTGGGCCTCGCAGCACTCGGTAAAACTCATAAAGGTGGAAATCGACCGCTTCAGCTTGACGGAGGCCACATAAGTCCCTTTTCCCACGTACCGCTCCAGGATCCCCATCTCGGTAATATCCGCCAGGGCTTTGCGCACCGTAATCCGGCTTACGCCGTACATCTGGCTCAATTCCAGCTCCGTGGGTATTTTTTCCCCTTTTTTGTAAACTCCCTGTTCAATGTCCTGAAGAAGCTTGTATTCCAGCTGTTTGTATAAGGGTTGGCTTTCCTGGGCGTCCAGCTGCATTTTTTCTTCCTCCGTTGCTTGTATGTTTTCCGTCTTGATAACATGGGGGCCAAAAAAGATTTGGCCCCCATACTGCCGCGGACGGCTCCGGGCGTCCTGCGCCCGTGCTTGCCAATGCTATTGTAGCATACAATTCCGCAAATTGCACCTATTAAATTTTCTTGCCGCCAAAACCTTTACCGCTCCCCTGCCAGATGGCAGGAAACCCAATGGCCGCCGCCCATATCCTGCAGCTGGGGATCCTCCTTGCGGCAGCGCTCCTGCGCCCGGGGACAGCGGTCCGCGAACCGGCAGCCAGGCTTCAGATTGATAGGGCTGGGGATCTCCCCCTTTAGGGCGATCCGCTGGTTTGCCTGGGCCACGTCCGGATCCGCCACCGGAATGGCAGACAGCAGGGACTGGGTGTAAGGGTGCAGCGGATGGGCAAACAGCTCTTCCGTCTCCCCGGTTTCCACCACAGATCCCAGGTACATGACCACCACCCGGTCGGAAATGTACCGGATGACGCTTAGGTCATGGGCAATAAACAGGTAGGTAAGGCCAAAATCCCGCTGCAGCCGCTTCAGCATATTGATCACCTGGGCCTGGATGGACACATCCAACGCCGAGATGGGCTCGTCGCAGACCACAAACTCCGGGCTTACCGAAAGGGCGCGGGCAATGCCAATCCGCTGCCGCTGCCCGCCGGAAAACTCATGGGGGAACCGGGACATATGCTCTTTGCTAAGGCCGACCCGGTTCAAAAGCTCCTCCACCCGCTCGTCCAGTTCCTTTTCCGAATAGGAAAAATGCAGGCGCATTCCCTCTCCCACAATCTCTTTTACCGTCATACGGCCGTTCAGGGAAGCGTAAGGGTTCTGGAAAATCATCTGCACCTTTTTGCAGAAGGCCAGCCGTTTCTGGCGGCTGCTTACGTCCACCAGCTGCCCCTCATAATACACCTCTCCGGAGGTAGGGGGATGCAGCTGGGTAATGCAGCGGCCGGTGGTGGATTTTCCGCAGCCGGACTCGCCTACCAGGCCCACAGTTTCCCCCCGCATAATATCAAAGGTAACATGGTCCACGGCCTTCAGGATATCCCGGCGGGAGATCTGGAAATATTTGCACAGATCCTTCACCTGGACCAAAGGAGTTGTCTGGGAAGCCTGTTTTTCCATTACGCCTCACCTCCTTTTCCGCCATCGGCCCATTCTACCGGCGGCGCGTCCGGATGCTTCAGCCAGCAGGCGCTGGCATGGCCTTCCTCCAGCGGGAATTCCGGCGGCTGCGCCTCGTAGCAGACCTTCATGGCATACTCGCACCGGGCCGCGAACGGACATCCGGCCGGCGGCGCGAACAGGTCCGGAGGGGTCCCCTCAATGGGCTCCAGCTCCGTGTCCTTGGAGATATCCAGACGGGGAACCGAATGCATCAGCCCGTGGGTGTAGGGATGGCCTGTGCGGTAGAAAATATCCCGCACGCTGCCCCGCTCCATCACCTTCCCGCCATACATCACCAGCACCCGGTCGCAAAGCTTGGCGATTACGCCCAGGTCGTGTGTGATAAAAATAATGGACGTTCCCAGCTCTTTCTGCAGCTGCTTCAGCAAATCCAGGATCTGGGCCTCTATGGTCACATCCAAAGAGGTGGTGGGCTCATCCGCGATGATAATCCCCGGCTTGCCCACCAGGGCCCGGGCGATCATCACACGCTGCTTCATGCCGCCGGACAGCTCATGGGGATACTGGGAGTACCGGCGCTCCGCGTCGCTGATGCCCACCAGCTTCAGCATTTCAATGGCCCGGCGCTTGGCCTCCGCCTTGGAAACCTCCGGCCGCCCTACAAACACTTCCTCAATCTGCTTGCCCACCCGCATGGTAGGGTTTAGGGAGGTCATAGGGTCCTGGAAAATAAACCCGATCTCCATCCCCCGGATCTTCCGCATCTCCCGGTCCGATTTGGTGACGATCTCCTCCCCCTTGTAGCGGATGGAACCGTCCTCAAAGAATCCCGGAGGCTCCGGGTTCAGCTTCAGGATACACTGGGCGGTTACGCTTTTGCCGCAGCCGCTTTCTCCTACGATCCCGACGATTTCCCCTTTTTTCACCTGGAAGCTGACGCCGCGCACCGCTTTTACCACGCCGCCGTAGGTATGGAAGGAAAAGGTCAGGTTATTGATATCCAGCAAAATTTCTTCTGGCTTTTGGCTGTTTTCCATCTGACTTCCTCCCTTCTTACTCCGTGCCCCGCAGCTTGGGATCCAGGGCGTCCCGCAGTCCATCGCCCAGCAGGTTCAGGGCCAGCATGGTGGTACAAATAAAGAACGCCGGCACAAACAGCTGATGGGGATAGATCCGCAGCAGCGGCACCCCTTCCTTGGCCAGGATGCCCCAGCTGCACTCCGGCGGCGCGATTCCCAGGCCAATGTAGCTTAAGAACGCCTCCCGGAAAATGGCGTTGGGCACCGCCATGGTCAGGTTGGTAATAATCAATCCGATGATATTCGGAATAATATGCTTTACAATAATGACAAAATCCGAAACGCCCAGCATTTTGGCCGCCGCCACAAAATCCTGCTCCCGCAGCCGCAGCACCTCGCCCCGGACAAAACGCGCCGTGCCAATCCAGCCCACCACGATCAGGGCGATGACCAGGCTGAAGATCCCAGGCCCCAGCACCACCATCACCAGGATGGTGACGATCAGGTTGGGGATGCCGTACAGCACGTCGATAATCCGCATGACGATGGCGTCCAGCTTGCCGCCGTAGTAGCCGCACAGGCCGCCTACCAGCGCGCCTAGAATGGCGTTCAGCAGGGCCGACAGAAAGCCAATGCTCAAGGACACCCGGCCGCCCCGCCAAACCCGGACCCACAGGTCACGGCCCAGGGAATCCGTGCCCAGCCAGTGGCTGGCGGAAAAGAGCTCGCTCATATGCTGGGAATCCACATCCGCGTAGCCGTAGCTGCTGAAGATGGGGGCAAAAATAGCCAGCAGCGCGTATAAAGTCACCAGCATTAGAGAGAAAAACGCCACCCGGTTTTTCCGGATCCGCCGCCAGGCATCCTGCCAGTAGGACAAGTTGGGGCGGGTAATGGCATCCATCCCCTTCAGGTTTTTCCCTACATGCTCAAAGCCGCCCGGCGGGACTTCTGGAATTTCAAAGGCCGTCTGCTTTGTCTGTTCCATACCATTCACCTACTTTCCAGCCAGTCTGATCCGGGGATCAATGACCCCATACAGGATATCTACAATCAAGTTGGCCAGAATCAGAAAGCCTCCGTAGAAGACTGTCATTCCCAGTACCAACGAGTAATCCAGCTTCTGCACACTCTCCACATAAAACTTTCCCATGCCGGGAATGGCGAAAATGGACTCAATGACAAAGGTCCCGGTAAGGGTCGTTGCCACCACCGGTCCCAGCACCGTCACCACCGGCATAATGGCGTTGCGGATCTGATGCTTCCAGACAATCCGGACGTTGGAAATCCCGTCCGATTTGGCAGTTTTAATATAATCCTGGGTCACCACCTCCAGCATGCTGGCCCGCATTAGGCGGGACACCATGGCCAGGGTGTAAAAGCCCAGGGCAATGGACGGCAGGATGGTGTATTGAATCCCCTGATACTGGGCCACCGGGAACAGCCCCCATTGGATGCCAAAGAAATACTGCAGCAGCGCGCCCATAATGAAATCCGGAATGGATGTTCCCAGGATCGCGATTACAATACAGATAAAGTCCAGCTTTTTCCCCCGGTACCGCGCCGACAAAATGCCGAACACCAGCCCCATTGAAATGGAGAGGGCCAGCGCCCTCATTCCCAGGTCAATGGAATATGGAAATGAGGACGCGATGATATCGTTAACGGTCCGGTTGAGATACTTCATGGAGTAGCCAAAGTCGCCTCGCAGCAGGTTTTTCACATAGGTGATATACTGCTCCAGCAGCGGCTTGTCCAGCCCATAGTACGCCTCCAGGTTGGCCCGGATCTCCGGGGTCATTTTTTCCCCGGAGAAGGGATCGCCCGGCATCAGCCGCACCAGCGCAAAGACCACCGTAATCAGCACAAACAGTGTGAGAACGGAAACGGCCACCCGCTTTAAGATATACTTTCCCATAGGGCCCCCTTCCGTGTGTTACACGGACTTGTCCGCATGAATAAAGTTGACGGTATAACCGCAGAAATAGTAGCTAACGTCCGTCATGGCCGGGTTCAGCAGGCGTCCGTCGGTCCGGTACTGCAGCGGCACAATGGCGCCGTCTTCCATCAGCACCTGCTCCGCCTCAAACAGGGTGGCAAAACGGGTCTCCGCGTTTCCATCGGCGTAGGCTTTCTCCAGCAGCGCGTCGTACTCGGCGTTGGAGTAGCTCATGTGGTTGTACGGTGAATCGGTTTCCCAGGACTCCAGGAAGGAAATGGGATCCGGGTAATCCGGCAGGATACCGGAAACCACCATCTCGAAATCCCCCGTCTCCTCACGGGCTACCCGCTCGGTGAAAGGAAGCAGGGTAATGTTGATGTTAATGCCCAGAGCCTCCTGCAGCAGGGCCTGCAGCACTTCCGCTTCCTTCTTGGTCCGCTCGCTGTCGGTGGTCAGCATCTCCATGGTAATCTCAGACGCATCGCTTAATCCCAGCTCCTGCAGGGCCGCCTGCAGGTACTCCTGGGCCTTGGCCTGGTCGCCGTCCATCGGGAACGCCGTGTAAGGGAACTCTTCCCCGTAGGTGGAGGACACGCCGCCTACGATAGGAAGCACGAAGCGGTTGGCCGCTTCCCAGTAGCCGTTGGTGGACAGCAGCACAAACTCATTCCGGTTCAGGCCGTAGTTCAGGGCCAGGCGGAAATTCTGGTTGGCCAGCGGGCCGGAGCCAGTGTTGAGACGGATAAAGTCGCAGGCGCCGGAGGGAGAGGCCACCGCGTCCGGATAGTTGGGCATCAGGTCCGTGGGAACCACCACGTAGTCCAGTTCGCCCTGCTCATACATGGCCAAAGCGGTGTTGGTATCGGCAACTACAATTACCTCCGCGCCGTCCAGATGTACATTCTCCGCATCCCAGTAGTTCGGGTTCTTCTCCAGGATGAAACGGTCGTTCTGGCGCCACTCCTTCAGCATGAAGGGGCCGTTGTACACGTTCTTCTCCCCGTCGCCGGCAAACTCCGCGCCGTACTGGGTCACATAGTCCTCCCGGGCCGGAGCGAACTGGGACATGGACAGAACCTGCAGGAAGTAAGGAGCCGGGAAGGCCAGGGTGCATTCCAGCGTCTTTTCGTCGATGACCTTAACGCCCAGCTCTTCCACCGCCACCTCACCGGCGGTAATCTCCTCCGCGTTCTTCAGCGGCTTGCCGATAAAGGCAAAGGTACTGGCCGTAGCCGGATCCACCAGCCGCCGGAAGGCATAGGCGAACTGCTCCGCCGTTACCGGCTCGCCGTCGCTCCACTTGGCGTCCCGCAGATGGAAGGTGTACACCAGGCCGTCGTCGCTGACATCCCAGGACTCGGCAATGCCCGGATGCACCTCGCCGCCGATGCTGCGGGTCAGGCCCTCAAACATATGGTAGCCTAAGGTACCGCCGTTGGTGTCGTTCATTTTCTGAGGATCCAGGGTGGACACGTCCGCTGTAACCGAGTACCGGAAGATCTTCTCCCCGCCAGACTCCTCCCCAGCGGTTTCGCCGCTTCCGGCCGTCTCTCCGGAGGTTTCCCCGGAGGCTCCCCCGGTGGCCGCCGCCGTGGTCTCGCTCTGTCCCGGAGTGGAGCAGGCCGCGCAGCCTACTACCATCAGGCCGGCCAGAAGCAGCGCCATCAGTTTTCTTGCTCTTTTCATGTTTTTACCCCTTTCTTTTGGTATTGTAACAACTCGCGTTGGTTGTTCCTTTTCCTGTCCCCTTTAGAATAACTCAATCAGATCGTGCGGGGCGGAGATCAGGTTCTCGATCCCATCCTCCGTAACCAGGATATCGTCCTCGATCCGGATGCCGCCCCAGCCCGGAATATAGATTCCCGGCTCGATGGTCATGGTGTTCCCGGCCTGCAGCACATCCGGGCTGCCCGGCCGCACAAAAGGACTCTCATGGACAAACAGGCCGAAGCCGTGGCCAATGCTGTGATAAAAATACGGGGGATACTCGGTATTTTCGATTACCTGCAGCGCCGCGTCGTGGATGGCCTCCGCCCCAACGCCCGGGCCGGCGGCCGCCAGTCCCGCCTCCAGCATTTTCTGCACGTAGCCGTAAATCTCCTTCTGACGGTCCGTGGCCCGTCCCACCACCACCGTGCGGGTCATATCCGCCGTGTAGCCATTGTACTTGCAGCCATAGTCCATCAGCACCAGGTCCCCGTGCTCCACCGCCTTCATGGAAGGGGTCCCGTGAAGCATGGAGGTTTTGGCTCCGGAAATCACAATATTGGGGCTGGTCTTCACGTCCGCTCCGTTGGACTGCATGTAGGCGGCCAGACGGGCTTCCAGCTCTTTCTCCGTAACGCCCGGGCGGATATAATCACAGATGTAGTTAAAGGCCTTGGAGGAAATATCGCAGGCGGTCCGGATATCCTGGATTTCCTTGGCGGTCTT
>CALWEC010000065.1 GCA_944376945.1 uncultured Lachnospiraceae bacterium
GGAAATAATGGTGGCCAGGAATACCGCCCCCCATTCCATGCCCGCCTCGCTGAGCAGCGTAGGGTTCACGGCGATGATGTAGGCCATGGCGAAAAAGGTGGTGATTCCTGCCACCACTTCCCGCCCTGCCGTTGTGCCGTTTTCTTTGAGTTTAAAAAAGTTATCCATCGGAAGCATCTTCCTTTCTCACAGATTCCGTATCACAGGGAAAAGAATTCCTGTCTCATTATGCCGCAGGCTTTCCTTCCCCTTTGGGTCCAAACCTTCGATAGATAAAAAAGGAAAGGATTACATTCAAGGTGTCCGCGGTAACCTGGGACCAGACAATCCCGTACATGCCTACCAAGGCGTCCAGCAGGAACAGCATCGGAATGTTTAGGAACAGCCAGCGGGCCACGCCCAAAAACAGGGAAACCCGCCCCTTGCCAAAGGCCTGGAACAGATAGACCGTAAAAAAGCTGAGAAACATCAGCGGAGTGGCCAGCACCCGGACCCGCAGGAAATCCGCCGCCAGCGCCACCGTCTGGGTGTCGGAGATAAAGAGCCGGCAAAAGGGCGCCGCGAAAATCTCATACAGGACAATGCTGGCCGCCGCAATCCCCAGGCCTAGCCAACGGGCCATCCGGATGGTCTCCCGCATCCGCTTATGGTCGCCGGCCGCGTAGCTGTAAGCTACCAGCGGCATCATGCCCTGGCAGATGCCGACGCCTACATTTAAGGGAAACCGCTCCACCTTCAGCACGATCCCAATGGCCGCCAGCGCCAGGTCGTGGTAGGAAACCATCAGCTTATCGATTATCACATAATCCAAATCAAACAGCAGGGAGGCTGTGGCAGAAGGAATTCCCACCGCAAACACTGCCAGCACACTGGCCTTTAGAGGGCGGCCTGCCCGGGGGCTCAACGTAACCACCGCGTTCCGCCCCATCCCTGCCAGCACCGCCAGAAAATAAAGGCAGGCCACACAGTTGGACAGGCAGGTGGCAATCCCGGCGCCCAGTACCTCATACCCCTGGGGCAGCAGCACAAACATAAACAGCGGATCCAAGGCGATGTTCAGCAGCCCGCCCAGGATAATACCGGCGCCTGCCTGCCGGGAACGCCCTACGCTGCGGATCAGGTTGGAAAGTACGTTGGAGAGTACCGTGGGGACGCCGCCTGCCACGATAACACAGAGGGCGTACTGGCGGGCGTACCCGTATGTATTTTCCCCCGCGCCCAAAAGCGTCAGCAGCGGCTCCATAAAGATCCCCATGCCGGCGGAAAACAGAACCGCAATCCCCATGGCCAGATACAGGGAAAAGGCGCTGACCTTCCTGGCCTCCTCCTCCCGGCCCTGGCCCAGCAGCCGGGAGATCAGGGCGCCGCCGCCTACGCCGGCCAAGCCGGCCAGGCAAAGGGTAATGTTGAATACCGGCAGGATCAGGGACGTCCCCGCCACCATATACGGGTTGCCGGTCCTGCCTACGTAAAAAGTGTCCGCCATATTATAGATCAGTACGATCAGCTGGCTGATAATAGACGGCACCACCATCACCCGCAGCGCTTTGGCCACAGGCAGCTTCTCAAAAACGTCTTCCTGGCTTGCTTTCATTTGATCCCCTTACCCGCGTTCCTCCGGCGCAAACACCAGCCGGCTGCCCTCCAGGTCCGCCTCCCGCAGGTCCACGGCGCGGATCCGGCTGTCCTCATAGGTTTTGTAGTAATAACGGCCTGTCCGGGTGTTGACGCAGCAGGAATAGGTGGTCCTGTCATAGGTTCCCTGTTCTGTAACGACGGTCCCTCGGACCATGGCCACTCCGTCCAGGATGTGGAAAAACTGGGTCACGCTGGCCTGCTCTTCCTGGGGCGCTGCCGAATTTTCTTTCAGAAAGGAGGCCCGGACAAAACGGGAGGCAGAGGAGGCGTCCCCCGGAAGCCCTATGGCTCCCATGCCCTGGGAGTAAGGGGGCAGGCCCAGACGCTCCGAAAACCGGTTCTGAGGGCTGGCGGATGTCAGGTTCAGATAGTTGGCCATGTTCATCCGGTGGTACGGAAAGGGCGGGTTGTTGGTCAAGACCCCAAAGGGATTTTCGTAAACCTTCAGCCCATCCTCCACCGCCTCCAGCACCAGGCATTTCTCCCGGTCCGCCAGCATCCAGTGAAGGGGCGCCGCCGGCATCTGCTCCCCAAAGGAAAGGTTCACCACCTGCATCTCCGGCAGATATGCCTCCGCCTCCCGCACCGTGGCGCACCGGCCCAAAATCCAGGCAAGGATCTCAAAGGAGGCCAGTTCCAGCCCTTTCCCGTCTGGTTCCTGATAAAAAGCGTTTCCTGGGAAGTTCAGCCCCGCCATGGCCAAGCCCTTTTCGTTGACCGCCTCCGCATACAGCGGGAACGAGTCCTGGGCAGAAGCCATGCCGATCATGGCATAGTGCCGTTCCATCTCCCCGGCCCGGCGAAACCGCAGCGGAAACTGCCGGGGGGTAATGGTAACCTGCTCGCCGAAAGAGGTGTCCAAATCCAGGTTGCGTCCAAAATAGAAGTCTCCGTTTTTATAGGTAATGCAAGTGCACATGGCGTTCCTCCTTACAATGGGCTTTGCTTTCCCTTGGGCCCGGCGGGCTACTGCCAACGGTCCGTCTGGTCCGCCTCCGTCAGCAGGATCGCGTCCACCGGCGCGTAGGCCGAATCCCAGAACAGGCACAGGTCCCGCCTTTGAGGGTTCACGATCCCCAGAATCGGCCCCTCCGGAAACTCCGGCTCCAGAATCCGCCGCCATTCCCGGTCCGGCCGGCTTAACTCCGGCGGCAGATCCCCCGGATGGGAGTGGACATACCCCAGAAGCCGGAAGGGGCCGGAAAACAGCCGGTACCGGGAATCCGCCGCCGGCCGGTTCCGGTTCCACAGGGCCAGCTCCTCCAGGGTCCGCCGGCGGCTCTCCTCAGAGAAGGCCGCCTCCGCCGCGCCCCGGCTCTCCAGAAACACCGGCGTCAGCCCCTCCACATAGGCAGTATTCCCCTCCAGGTGGCCAATCATCCCTGCCATCTGCTCGCAAAGGTTGGACGGATGGCGCGCGCCCCACTGAAAATAGGCTGCCAGCTGCTCCGCCGCCTCCGGCAGCCAGTACACCAGCCGCTCCGAGGAGGAGCCGTAGGAAAGCTTCACGCCACGCAGAGGCTTCCGCCCTCCCAGCACCACGGGCCGCAGCTTGGGCGGCAGCGCCGTATCCTTCCGGGGCAGGGGCCAGCCGGCCCGAGTCCCCGGCGCTCCGTCCTCCGGCCAGGGTGCGGCCCCGGTTCCATGTTCCTCCGGCCAGGACAGTTCCCCGGTTCCGTGTTCCTCCGGCCGGGGCAGCTGCTCCGCCGGGCAGAACCGGGGCTCCTCCGCCTCCGGATCCCAGGTGTGGAGGCTGTCCGCCCCGCAGGCCTCCCAGGCCGGACAGGCCGCACAAGGGCCCCTTTTCCGGCTGTCCGGGTCCCGAAACCAACCGTAGCCCCGTTCCCACACCTCCGGCAGGCAGTCTTTTTCGATGTTCCCCTGGATCCACTCCGGCCGCCGGGGCACATTGGGGCACACGAACAGATCCCCGTTGGCCAGAATGCTGGCTACCTGCCGCCCGGCCCCGCACCGGAACGGGTGATCCCGGTACCGGGTATCCCAGGGGCCCAGGTAATGGCTGCAGCTGGTGGTGACGGCAAAATTTTCGCAGAATTGATGGGCATCCAGAAAGGCGAACAGCCGCCCCAGCTCCTCCGGGCCCAGCAGCAGGTCCCGCTGGTCCTGTCCTCGGCCGATGGGGTCCACCGGCGCGATCCGCCAGGAGTCAATGGGCTGGGTGCACAGAAACGCGAACAGCTCCTCCAAAAGGGGCAGGTTCTGCCGGGTCACCACGGTAGTCACCTGAAGGCAGTCCAGGAAATCCGCCTCCCGCAGCCGGTTCAGCCCTCGGACCAGGGCGTCAAAGCCGCCGGGCAGACGCCGCACCGCCTCGTGGTAGGCCGCCGGGCCGTCCAGACTCAGGGACACGGTCCGCAGATGGGTCCGCTTCATCTCCCGCACCGCTTCCTCCGTGATCCGGGTGCCGTTGGTCACCATCCCCCAGGGAAAGCCCAGGGCGTCCGCGTACTCCATGACGGAAAAAAGATCCCGGCGAAGGAGCGGCTCCCCGCCGGTGACGTGAATCATGATACGAGCCGGATCGTAGGCCTCCGCCGTCTGCCGGAAGGCCCGGCGGATCAGGGCGGCGTCCAGATCCGGCTGCCTCTTTTCCCCGCACCGGCTACCGCAGAAGGCGCAGTGGGCATTGCAGTTCAGGGTGGCCTCCCAGAACAGGGTGCGCAGCGCCCAGGGTGCCGGCTCCCCCGAACCTCCCTGCCGCCGCTCACTCATAGGTCAGCACCTCCGTCTGCCGCTCCAGCTGCCGGGTTCTCATGCCCCGGGCCGCCGGCGCCCCGTACAGGACTGCCACGGTTTCCCACGGATCCCGCTCCCGCCCCGTCAGATGAAGCACCATCCCCGGCAGGCGGCACACCGGTGCGCTCCAGCGGCCTTTTTCCCTGGGCCAATCCAGAAATTCATATTGCTTTCCCATTTCCAGAAACCCCATTTCCTTCAGGGCGTCGATGACCTCTTCGGGATAGAAATCCCCCGGCACCCCAATGGTCTGCTGCTGCCCCTCCGGCACCAGCCGCACCACCAATGTCCGGGGAGCGCTGCTCTCCGGAGGATCCGGCGGTCCCGGCGGCTCCGGCGATTCCCGGAAAAACGCCGGCTGGGGATGGCCGCATTGAGAGCAGAACCGGTTCTCGCGCGAATGCCGGGCTCCGCAGGACGGACAAATCCAATCGCCCCCCTCACCGGGGCTCTGTACCAAAGTCCGCGCCATCTCTTCCTCCTCCTTCCGTTCGGCGGCCCTATCTCCCTTTTCTTATTTTATTTCCACCAGCTCGATGTGGAAATTCAGTTCCTTCCCGGCCATGTCGTGGTTGGCGTCAAAGGTGATGTGGGTGTCGTTTTTCTCCGTCACCTTGACCAGGAACGGCTGGCCGTAGGTGTTGGTCAAATACGCCTTCTGTCCCACCTCCAGGCCTTCGGAGCCTGGCAGGCTGGCAATCTCCAGGGTGAAGATGGCATCCGGATCCGCCATGCCGTAGGCTTCCTCCGGCATCAGGTGCACGTCCACCGACTGGCCCACCTCCATGTTGGCCACCGCCTGGTCAAAGCCCCGGATCATCTGGCCCACGCCGCAGGTAAACTCCAGCGGCTCTCCCCGGTCGTAGGAGGAGTCGAACGGAGTGCCATCGTTAAAGGTGCCCCGGTAATGGGTGCGGCAGACCTTGCCTACGTTGGGACCCGTAATGGGCACGCCGCAGCCCGGGCAGCCGCCGCAGTCCCCGCCGCAGCTGTCGCCCTGGAA
>CALWEC010000066.1 GCA_944376945.1 uncultured Lachnospiraceae bacterium
GGAAGTCCTCCATCCACTGCTTTACCACCCCCAAGATTTCCGTCTGGACTGGGCCGCCCAGAAAGCACCGCTCCGTCTCCACAATCCGGTGGCTCCGGGCCCCGTAAAATCCGGCGGTGATCCGGCCCTCCCGGTCCCGTCCCACGGGAAACTGGGCCTTATTCCGGTACTCCCAGGGGTTTTCCATGCCCAGCACCGGCCGCACCGGCGGGTTTTCCTGTCCCCCCAGGCGGATCAAATGCTCCCGGACCTTCCGCTCCTTAAACCGCAGCTGGGCCGGGTAGCTCATGGCCTGGAGTTGGCAGCCGCCGCAGGGGCCCGCCGCCGGGCACCGGGGCTCCACCCGGTCCGGGGAGGCCTCCAAAATTCCCATAACCCGGGCGTAGCCGTAGGTTTTCTTGGCCTTCACCACCTGGGCCTCCACCACGTCCCCCACTACCGCATCCTTTAAAAAGAGGGTATAGCCGTCTGCCTTGCCTATACCCTCGCCCTTATCTGTCATATCTTCTATGGTCACGGTTACCCGCTGATTTTTTTCCACTGCGCCCATCCCTCCTGTTTCCTGGTTCAAAGCCGCGCCCGCTTTTCCTTACGGCCGGGACGTTCTCCGGATGTTGGTCTCCAAAAGCCGCTGATAGCCCAGCCATTCCTCGCTGCCCTGGGCCGCCCCATCCAGCAGCTCGCTGACCGTCTCCAGCTTGGCGTCCGTGTTGTCCGCAAAGTGGAGGGCAAAGGCCTCCAAAAGGGCTGGCTTCTTAGGGGATCCGTACTCCAGCTCCCCGTGGTGGGACAAAATCAAGTGGCCCAGCTCCGCCGCCGTCCGCTCCGGGAAACCGGGAATCTGCCGGATATGCTCCTGCACCATCTGATACCCAATAATAATATGCCCCAGCAGCTGCCCATCGTCTGTGTAATCGTTGGCCGGAAAAGGCGCCAGCTCCCGCAGCTTGCCAATATCGTGGCACAGGGCCCCGGCAATCAGCAGATCCCGCTGGATCGCCGGATAGGCCTTGCTGTAGTAATCGCACAGCTCCGTCACCCGCAGGGTATGCTGCAGCAGACCGCCCACAAAGCTGTGGTGGACGCTTTTGGCCGCCGAATGGGCCTGGAAGCGCCGGGCAAAGTCCTCCTGGCAGAAAAAGCTCTCCGCCAGCTGCCGCAGATGGGGTTCCTCAATGCTTTTGACGTAGCCCAAAAGCTTCCGGTACATCTCCGGCACCGGAAACGGGGAGACCGGCAGATAGTCCGCCTCCTGATATTCCCCCGGCTCCGCCACCCGCACCCGGCGGATGTTCAGCTGCAGCGCCCCCTGGAAGCTGGTCACATCCCCGTCCACCTGGATGTAATCCAGCGGCTCAAAATGATGGATGGCATTCCCCAGATCCCAGATCTTCCCGTCCAAGGTGCCGGTTTTGTCCTGCAAAGTCAGCGAGTAGTAATTTTTCCCCGCCTTGGTCTTGGCGCTGATTTTATTCTTGCACAGGTAGATCTCGGAAATCCGCTCCCCTTCGCGCAGCGTCTCTATGTACTTCATGTCCTGTCCTGCCGGAGCCTGCTGGCCCCGCTCCTTCCTGATATTAAAATAGCCGGCCGCTTTACCGCGGCTCCAGTAAGCCTTATCGGGGCTCCAATAAAAGAATCGCCCGCCTTACCGCGGCTCCAGCTGCACCGTTACCGTCAGCTCCTCGTACCCGCCCCGGCCGCTGCGCTGGACGGTCACCCGCACCTGGGAATCCGCCGGCAGGGACTCCAGCCGAGTCTGAAGCTGCTCCAGGGACGTTACCGCCGCGCCGCCAAAGTCCGTCAGAATATCCCCGCTCTGGATCCCCGCCTGATAGGCCGGTTTCCCGCTGACGCACTGGGTAATATACACCCCCTGGGGGATCTGCCGCTCCTCCGCGATCTCCGCCGTCACCGTCTGCCCTTTAATGCCCAGGGAGGCGATGGCGTCCCCATTCAAAAGCTTTTCAATCTTCCCCTTCAGCTCGGAAATGGAAAGGGCTCGGATCACATTGGCCCGTTCCGAGGAGCTGTAGCGGGTGGTAATCCAGCCCACCACCTCCCCGTCCAGATTCAGCAGGAACCCAGACGCGGCGGAAGCGCCCTGTATATCGGTGTACAGCAGGCGCACCAAGCTGTCCTCCTCCTGGGCATTGGTGGTGATAGAAGAAATCATCCCCATGCCGATGGAACGGATGACGCCCTGAGGGCTGCCCACCGCGATCACCGGCGTCCCCTGGGAAGCCATATAAGAGTTCCCCAGTTCAATGGCCTGCACATACCCGCGGGTACTGGCGTCCAGGCTGCTGAGCGGCACCGAAACCACCGCCATGCCGGTGGTGCCGTCTGTCTGCTTGCAGGTGCCGTAGGCTTCCCCATGGTTTCCAAAGGAAACCAGCATCGACTCCCGCCCTTCCACCAAATCCGCTTCGGTCAGGATCAGCACTTCCTGCCCGGTAATGGCCGCAATCATCCCACAGCCCTGCTGGTCGCTGAACACCTCGTTGTCAAACCAATCCAAATCCGTGGTGGAAACCGTCACTACCACCAGGCTCTTGTTCACCTCTCCCAGCAGCGCGTTCAGGGAACTATATACATCGGTCAGATCCTCCAGATCCGCGCCGTACCGGTCCAGCGCCGACTGAACCAGGTCCTCCAGCTCCTCCCGGTTCACCGCCACCAGCCCTTCTTCCGTGGTTTCCTCCGGAGGCTCCGCGCCCTCGGTTTCCCCAGCCGCCGTGGTCTGATCCCGGGGCAGGGAAATATCCTCCGAAGGCTCCGTTTCCCGGAACCGCCCTTCCCAAAAGGGCTGGGAAACCACAAAGGCCAGACTGGCCGTTACGCCAAACACCAAGGCCAGCGCCAGGGTCCAAAGCAGCGTCCGCCCCCGGCGGCGCGGCTCTTTGGGCCTTACGATGGTCTCTCGGATAAATTCTCGTTTTTCGTTTTTTTCATCCTGGGAATTCTCTCGGGGGACATCCGCCACAGCGCATCACCTCCATGGGGCTATTATAGTGGATTTTACTCCCTTTGTGAAGCATTTTCCACCGGAAACTGCGGCGCCTTAGCCAGAAATCCGCCGGAACTTGCCTGCGGCGCACTGGACAGGGTATAGGTCCTGTGCTATACTTTCGTTATGAATGAGAAAGCTTTAAAAACCCTGGAATTTCATAAGATTCTGCACAAACTGACAGACCTGGCCCACACCCCCTCCGGCAAGGAGCTGTGCCGGCAGCTGACGCCCATGACGGACATCGGCGCCATCCGGCAGGCCCAGCGGGAAACCAGCGACGCGGAAATGCGCGTCATCGCCAAGGGCAGCCTGTCTTTTTCCGGCGTCCGGGACATCCGCCCCTCCGTCAAGCGGCTGGAGGTGGGCAGCTCCCTCAACGCGGCGGAGCTGCTGCAGATAGGCTCCCTGCTGGCGGCGGCGGCCCGGGCCAAGGGCTACGGCCGGCGGGAAGACCGGGAGGATCCGGATTCCCTGGAGGACCGGTTTGCCGCCCTGGAACCCTTGACGCCGCTGCGCCAGGCCATTGAGCGCTGCATCCTCTCGGAGGAGGAAATCAGCGACGACGCCAGTCCCGGACTGCGCCGCGTGCGCCGTTCCATCCGCAGCGCCAATGATAAAATCCACACCCAGCTCAACGCCCTGGTGGTCAGCGCCCGGTCCTATCTGCAGGACGGGGTTATCACCATGCGGGACGGCCGCTACTGCCTGCCAGTGCGCCAGGAATACCGTTCCCAGGTCCCCGGCCTCATCCACGATTACTCCAGCAGCGGCTCCACCGCCTTTATCGAGCCCATGTCCGTGGTCAAGCTGAACAACGAGCTGCGGGAGCTGGAGATCCAGGAGCGCAAGGAGATCGAGGCGGTGCTGGCGGAGCTAAGCGTCCAGGCGGCGGAGCACAGCCGGGAGCTGGAGCAAAATTTCTATATCCTGACCCAGCTGGACTTTATCTTTGCCAAGGCCATGCTGTCCCGCTCCTACAAGGGGACGGAGCCGGTCTTTAACACCGAGCGGCAGATCCACATCAAGGAAGGGCGGCATCCGCTGCTGCCGGCGAAAACCGTGGTGCCGGTGGACGTATGGCTGGGCAAGGATTTCGACCTGCTGGTGGTCACCGGCCCCAACACCGGCGGCAAGACCGTCTCCCTAAAGACCATCGGCCTTTTTACCCTGATGGGCCAGGCCGGGCTGCATATTCCGGCGGCGGCCGGCTCCCGGCTAGGCGTATTCCAGGACGTGTTTTCCGATATTGGGGACGAACAGAGCATCGAGCAGAGCCTCAGCACCTTTTCCGCCCACATGACCACCATTGTGCGGATTTTAAAGAACGCGGACGAAAATTCCCTGGTGCTTTTTGACGAGCTGGGAGCCGGCACCGACCCTACCGAAGGGGCGGCCCTGGCCATGGCCATCCTTTCCCGGCTCCACCGCCAGGGCATCCGCACCGTGGCCACCACCCATTACAGCGAGCTGAAGATTTACGCCCTCTCTACCGCTGGGGTGGAAAACGCCAGCTGCGAGTTTGACGTGGAAACCCTGCGGCCCACCTACCGGCTGCTGATCGGCGTGCCCGGAAAGAGCAACGCCTTTGCCATCTCCCAGAAGCTGGGGCTGCCGGCGGAAATCATAGAAGAAGCCAAGGAATCCATCGGCCAGCAGGAAGAAGCCTTCGAGGACGTAATCTCCGACCTGGAGACCCAGCGGCGGACGCTGGAGAAGGAAAAGGCGGAGGCCCAGCGGCTACGGGCCGAGGCGGAAAAGCTCCAGAAGGAGCTGGCCGGCAAGCAGGACCGGCTCAACGAACAGCGGGATAAGGTCCTGCGGGAAGCCCGGGAGGAGGCCCGCAACATCCTGCAGCAGGCCAAGGATTCCGCGGACAAGGCCATCCGGGATCTGCACAAGCACGGGATGCTGGTGGGCAAGGACCTGGAGCAGCAGCGCAGCGGCCTGCGGGAGCAGATTGCCGGGCTGGAAAAAGGCCTGTCCCAGAAGAAGGCCCGCCCCGCCTCCCAGCACCAGGCCAAGGACTTCCATATCGGGGATTCGGTGCGGGTGCTTTCCCTGAACCTGGTGGGCACTGTCAGCACCCTGCCCAACGCCAAGGGCGACCTGTTTGTGCAGATGGGCATCCTCCGTTCCCAGGTAAACATCTCCGATTTGGAGCTGCTGCCGGAAAGCGCGGTTTCCGTGGAGGGCCGGAAGCAGTACACCGGCTCCGGGCAGATCAAGCTGTCCAAGTCCGCCGGCGTGCGGCCGGAGCTGAACCTGATCGGCAAGACGGTGGACGAGGCGCTGCCGGAGCTGGACAAATACCTGGACGACGCCTATCTGGCCCATCTGCCCAGCGTGCGGATCATCCATGGCCGGGGCACCGGCGCCTTAAAAAAGGCGGTGACCAATTTCCTGCGCACCTACAAGCATGTGGCCAAATACCGGCCCGGCGAATTCGACGAAGGCGGCTATGGGGTGACCGTGGTAGAATTTAAGGAATAAGGGGCGGCTTCCGCCTGCCAGCAAAGATAGAAGGGGATTCCAATGACCAAACAGAAAATTCTCATCGTAGACGACGATACCAATATTTCCGAGCTGATTTCCCTGTACCTGACCAAGGAATGCTTTGAGACCCAGTGCGTGGAAAACGGGGAAGACGCCCTGGTGGCCTTCTCCACCTTCCGGCCGGACCTGATCCTCCTGGACCTGATGCTGCCGGGCATGGACGGCTACCAGGTGTGCCGGGAGATCCGCAAGACCTCCCAGACTCCCATCATTATGCTTTCCGCCAAAGGCGAGGTGTTCGACAAGGTGCTGGGCCTGGAGCTGGGGGCGGACGACTACGTGATTAAGCCCTTTGACTCCAAAGAGCTGGTGGCCCGGGTCAAGGCGGTGCTGCGCCGCACCTACGTGGAGGAATCCGCGCCCAAGGAAAGCGGCAGCCAGATTGTCCGCCTGCCGGACCTGACGGTGAACCTGACCAACTATTCGGTGACCTACATGGGGCAGCCTTTGGAAATGCCCCCCAAGGAGCTGGAGCTTCTGTACTTCCTGGCTTCCTCCCCCAACCAGGTCTTTACCCGCGACCAGCTGCTGGACCATGTGTGGGGCTACGAGTACGTGGGGGACAGCCGCACGGTGGACGTGCACATTAAGCGGCTGCGGGAAAAGCTGAAGGATAACGATTCCTGGGCCCTGTCCACGGTCTGGGGCATCGGCTACCGTTTTGAGATTAAATCCCGGAACCGGAACTAAGGGAGGCGCGCCATGCGGAAGTCCCTGTACCTAAAATTTGTCCTGGGCTATCTGATCTTCGCGGTTTTGGCGTTTCTGTTTATCGCCTTGTTTTCCTCCCGGATGACCTACCGGTACTGCCTGGAGCAGAAATCCCAGGAGCTCCGCTCCATGGCGGAGCGCATTGCCCAGGACTGCCGGGGCTTTTACACTGGCAGCACCCAGGAAAACGAAGATCTCTTCGACCATCTGACGGAACTGGCGGAACTGACGGATACCCGCGTCTGGCTCATCGACACCGGCGGCACCCTGGCCTACGATTCCGCCGGCCGCCTGGACGGGGAAACCATCTCCGGATTTGATTCCGGCTACACCTACCGCACCGGAAACTTTTTCGGCAGCCTTTCGGAAAACAGCCTCTCCGTTTCCGCCGCCATTGCCGGAAACTTTTCTACCTATGGCTATGTGGTCGTCCACCAGCCTCTTTCCTTGATCCTGCAATTCAGCGATGGGATGCTGCTTCCCATCTACTTGACATTTGCGGTAGTCTTTGCCCTCTCCCTGGTGATCCTGCTGGTTTTCCGCATCTGCGTGGCCCAGCCGTTAAAGGCCATTACCAAGGGGGCCCAGGAGTATGCCGCCGGCAACCTAAAATTTTCCGTGGAGGTGCCGGCGGAGGACGAGATGGGCTACCTGGCGGACACCCTGAACGCCATGGCCCACGAGCTTTCCAACTCCGAGGAGTATCAGAAAAAGTTTATCGCCAACGTCAGCCACGATTTCCGCTCCCCCCTCACCTCCATCAAAGGGTATCTGGAGGCCATGGCGGACGGGGTAATCCCGCCGGAGAGCCAGGAAAAGTACCTGCGGATTGTCATCAGCGAGACGGACCGGCTGAACAAGCTGACCGAGGGGCTGCTGTCCCTTAACTCCCTGGAGCGGGGCCACATGCACCTGGACAAAAGCGCCTTCGACATCAACGCCATTATTAAGCGCACCTGCGAAACCTTTGAGGGCACCTGCCAGCAGAAGGGCATAACCTTCAACCTAACCTTCCCGGACGATTCCGTGCGGGTCTACGCGGATATGGGAAAAATCCAGCAGGTGATTTACAACCTGGTGGACAACGCCATCAAATTTTCCCGGGAGGATTCCACCATCCACATCCAGGTCAGCGTCAAAAACGAGAAGGTCTTTGTGTCCGTGAAGGATCACGGCATCGGCATCCCCAAGGCCAACCTGAAGAAAATCTGGACCCGGTTCTTTAAGAGCGATGAATCCCGGGGCAAGGATAAGCGGGGCACCGGCCTGGGCCTTTCCATTGTCAAGGAGATCATCCAGGCCCATCAGGAAAATATCGACGTCATCAGCACCGAGGGAGCCGGCACGGAATTTATCTTCCGCCTGCCCAAGGCGCCGGAAGGGATGGATATGGGGGAGCACGAGTGAAATCTTATTTTCTTTTGCGTATATGTGTGTAGGCGAAGGAAAAGCAACTTTTTTTCTCTTTTTCCTTGACTTCTTTTTCCCTTTGTGTTATATTTCCAAATGAACAAAGGCGTTCCGGACGGATTCCCATTCCCTCTCCCCAGGGGAATCCTGTTTCGGGCGTTTTTGTTTTTTGTTTTTTCCGGCTGGGAAGGCCAGTTGCTTCCCGCCGGGTTTTTCCCTGGAGGCCGGCGCTTTCCGCGCTGTCCTCCTTACCTTATTGATTCAGCGTGGGAGCAAACCAGACCATGAAAATAAACCAACATTATAAGACTCTGGAAACCAGCTATCTTTTTTCTCAGATCCGCGCCCGGCGGGAGGCCTATGAAGCCGCCCATCCCTGCCAGAAGGTGCTGAGCCTGGGCATCGGGGACGTGACCCTGCCGCTGGCGGCGCCGGTAGCGGAGGCCTTTGCCAAGGCCGCGGCGGAGATGGGCCAGGCCTCGTCTTTCCGCGGCTACGGCCCGGAGCAGGGCTACGGATTTCTTCAGGAAAAAATTCAGGGATATTATAAAAGCTTAGACGTGGAGCTTCCCTTGGAAGCCATCTTTGTCAGCGACGGGGCCAAAAGCGACCTGGGAAATCTCTTGGACTTGTTTGACTCGGACAACACGGTGCTGATTCCGGACCCGGTGTATCCGGTGTACCGGGACACCAACCAGATGGCCGGCCGGCGGATCCTCTACGCCGCCGCCACCCCGGAAAATGGATTTCTGCCCCTGCCGGATCCCCGGCAGAAAGCGGACATTCTCTACCTCTGCTCCCCCAACAATCCCACCGGGGCGGTGTACCGCCGGGAACAGCTGCAGCAGTGGGTGGACTACGCCCGGGCCCAGGGAGCGGTGATTCTCTTTGACGCCGCCTACGAGGCCTTCATCCAGGACCCGGCGCTTCCCCACAGCATCTACCAGATTCCCGGAGCCAGAGAGTGCGCCATTGAGGTCTGCTCCCTCTCCAAAACCGCCGGCTTTACCGGCGTCCGCTGCGGCTACACCGTGGTGCCCAGTGAGCTGATCCGGGACGGCCTCTCCCTCCAGGCCATGTGGCTGCGCCGCCAGAGCACCAAGTTTAACGGCGTCTCCTACCCGGTCCAGCGGGCGGCGGAGGCAGTGTTCACCCCGGAAGGGATGGCCGCCTGCCGCCAGGCGGTGCGCCAGTACCAGGCCAACGCCCTCCGGATGCACCAAGTTCTGGAAAGCCTGGATATCTGGCACACCGGCGGCATCAACTCTCCCTATCTGTGGATGCGCTGCCCCGGCGGCCAGTCCTCCTGGGAATTTTTCCAGTTCCTGCTGGAGCGGGCCCAGGTAGTAGGCACCCCTGGCAGCGGCTTTGGCCAAAACGGGGAGGGGTTCTTCCGCCTTACCGCCTTCGGAAGCCCGGAGGACACGGCGGAGGCCATGGAGCGGATCCGGCAGGCGCTGGCCTGAATCTGTGAAATCGCCCACGCAGCCGGCAAGGCAGAACCGGAAGCGTGGGCTTTTCATATATCTGTCAGATCATTCGAAGTTTCCGCCACCAGCCTGTCAAAGTCGCTCTGATAGCTCCTATCCTGCAATACCCGGAACTTTTCGAACTCTTTTTCAGCAAAAGCTTTGGCGATGGCAACGGTGACATCCGATTTGCGGATGCGGCCTTTGGGGGCGTTTTTCCACGTGGTCAGCCCCATATTGGGCTTGGTGCTGTTGGCACGGCCATATACGATCTCGGCGTCAGTATGATGGGTGACCGCATAGTGGAGTTTATTCTGCACCGTGGCAAAAAACTCCTTTGTGATGGGACTTTCCACATCGTAGTCGGCGCTGCACTGAGAATAGATGTCCGTAATTTTCTGGTAAAATCTTCTTTCGCTGGCCCGGATGTCCCGAATACGCTCCAGCTGTTCCTCGGAATAATCCTTGCCGAAAAAATTCTCCGGCTCCCGCATCCGTGCGTCATCCATTACATAGCCTTTGATGATGAACTCTTTCAACACCCGGTTTGCCCAAATGCGGAACATGGTCGCTTTTTGGGAGTTCACACGATACCCCACAGCGATAATGGCGTCCAGATTGTAATAGTTCGTCTGATACCGTTTTCCGTCCGCCGCAGTTGTTTCCATTTTGGAAACAACTGTATCCTCCCTCAGTTCTCCAGATTCAAAAATGTTTTTCAAATGTTTGGAAATGGCCGCTTTCTGTACCTCGAACAGTTCTGCCATTTTTGCCTGTGTCAGCCAAAGATTTTCCTGAAATAGCAGGATTTCCACCCGCACCTCTCCGCTTTCGGTCTTGTAAAAGAGGATTTCTCTGGTTTCATACGGGATTAGCCCCTGTTGGTCGCCCATTCTTCATCATCTCCATCTGTCCGTTTTTCTGCGAATATTGTAGACATTATGTTGAACTTTTACGTCATAAAAGCAGTAACACAATCACAGATTACAAGCAGTGAAACTATAACAACAGTATACACTGGACACGCCGAAAACGCAAGAACAGGATAACTTGAGTTTCCGCAGTTCTGTCCACGGGACTGCGGAAACTCAAGCACTTTTGTATGGATTACAAACAATTTTTCTTCTATGATCTCATATCTTACTGGTGGCGTTCCCCCTGGCCTTCCCGCTTGGGCCGGCCGGTGGCCAGGCTGTCGATGATGGTGATGACCAGTCCCTTGATGCTGTTCTCCGTGGTCCGGTAGGGGGCGATCCGCATGGTGTAATACTGGCCGTTGGTGGCCACCACCTCCCGGTCGATGGGCGTCAGGTTCTTCAGCACGTTCTGGGCGTCCTCCACAATCTTCTCGTAGGGAAAGCTGTGGGCGAAAATCTGGATGGACCGCCCCACGTCGTGGTCCATCAGCTGGAACTCCCGGCCAATGTATTCCGTAAACTTCCGGATGTTCAGCTTCCCGTCCACAAAAAGGATGCCGATCATGGTGGAGGACAGGAAGTTGGACAGGTCGTTGGTCATGGTGGTCAGCTCTTCCACCTTCTGCTGGTACTCGGTGTTCACCGTGTAC
>CALWEC010000067.1 GCA_944376945.1 uncultured Lachnospiraceae bacterium
ATCACCTATTTGTATACCACGCAGGAACAGCTCCGCATTCTGCTGCGGGAAGAGAAAAAATACGATTTCCAGATTGAAAAAAAGTTTGCCACTTATGAAAACTATCTGCAGCTGGCCCGGGAAGCCGAGGCGGACGGCAGCTTCCTGCTGGTTGCCGCAGGTTTTCAGTATGACGTCCTGCAGGGGCAAAAGCTCCAAATCCCCTTGGTACAAGAAATGACCACACTTTCTACCTACTGGTCCGCCCTTTATGAGATCACCCGGGACCTGCGCAAGCCGCATCCTACCCTGCTGCTCTGCCCTTCCTGGGAGCTGGAACCGAAATTTGTCCAAGCGCTGGAGGATATCTTCCATATCCGGATCCTTGAGTTCCCTATGACACAGGAAGAAATCCAATCCCAGTCCCTTTCCATAGACAAACTTCTTTCTATCGTCCAGGAAGAATCTTGTGACGCGGTAATCGGCCCCCTGATCCTGGAGAAGAAGCTACAGAACCTGCCGGTTCCTGTTTACAAATCCACTTTTTATCCACTGGCGGAAGAATGTATTGTCCTGACTCTGAACCATATCTCCCAGATTATCCAATTCTGGGAGGAACAGCAAAAGCTGAACAGCCGCACGGAAATGATGATGAAGCAATCTTTCTCCGCTGTCTTCTGCTTAAATGAGAAGGGCAATATCCAGCTTTGGAACGCGTACGCCGAATATCTGTTTCCGCGCGCGTCCCACGAGTTTCTGGGAACCGCCCTTTGGAGTTTTTTCCCGGAAAAGGATCAGCTCACCATTCAGAATGCCATTGCAGAAAAAAAGGACCTGCTGGGGTATTCCCTGCTGATCCAGGACCGGCCCTTTACGGTTCGCTCTTCCTACTTTCCGCAAAGCCAAGAATTTATCTTCCATTTCAGCGAACTAAGCACACAGCAAGGGAACCATCCTTACGGAAGGACCGGTGAAAGCCACGGGCATACCGCCCGTTACCAGTTTTCCGACATCATCGGTTCCTCCGCCTCTCTGCAGGAGACCAAAAAATATGCCCAGCATTTTTCCCGTTACAATTCCTCTGTACTGATCTGCGGAGAATCCGGAACCGGGAAAGAAATGTTCGCCCAATCCATCCACAACGAAAGCCTCCGCAAAGAAGGGCCTTTTGTCGCCATCAACTGCTCCACCATTCCCTCCTCCCTTATCGAAAGCGAGCTGTTCGGCTATGCCGGAGGGGCCTTTACCGGCGCCAGCCGTACCGGGAAACAGGGGCTTTTTGAAGCGGCCAATTATGGAACCATCTTTCTGGATGAGATATCCGAAATGAGTTTTGAAGCGCAGGCACAGCTGCTCCGGGTCCTGGCGGAGAAAAGCTTAATGCGGGTCGGCGAGCACACCGTCCGAACGGTGGATGTGCGCGTAATCGCTGCCACAAACCGCAATCTGCTGCAGATGGTCCAGGAAAATAAATTCCGGGCGGACCTATACTATCGGTTAAACGTACTGTCACTGGAAATCGAACCGCTCCGGCAGCGGCGCGAGGATATTCTTCCTACATTTGATTACTATTTCCATAAGCTGAGCCATCAAGAAAAAAAATACCTGTTTCTAACCGAGGAGGCCCGTCAGGTCCTGAAGCAATATTCCTGGCCGGGAAACGTCCGGCAGCTGAGGAATTTCTGCGAACGGCTGATTGTAGTAGCGGATCAGGAATGCTTAGACGCATCCTTTATCCAAAACGAACTGCGGCGCGCATTTCAGCTGTCCATTTCTCCGCAGCAAGAAGCGCTTCCAGAAGAAAAGCAGCAGCTTCTGGAAGCCCTGCGGCGTTTTCATGGGAACCGTGCCAAGACTGCCGCCTACCTTGGCATCCATCCCTCTACCCTATGGCGTAAGATGAAAAAGTGGGGGCTTTAACCGGCCTTCCTGTCAGGACTTTGTCAGGTTTCTGTGGTACACTGGAGTCAAAAGAGATCTTCCGCCGCTTTTCTTCCGAGCCTTCCCAGACAAATGGAAGGAATACCGGCATCGGCCTGAACCTGGCCTACGAAATCATTTTAAAGCATGGCGGCCAGCTGGAACTGATGGATCATCCAGAAGAAGGAGCCTGGTTCCGCCTGCGCCTGTATGGATAAACGGATACTCAAACCACTCCGTATCCCAGTCATTTTCCTGGAAATCGGCGCTCATCCGGGAAATCTGGTATTCTACCTCCTCCAGATTGTCCGCAGGCGCTACTAGAAGGCACTTGTCACCGGAGCCCCAGGGAACCACCTTTTCCCGCTGCGTATCATAGCTTACTTCCGCCACCACCATATCCAATGCGTTGCTCACGGCCATGTTTTGTAGCCCCGAATCCACATTTGAGTGCAGGATGGAGACTGCCTCATAGTCTTCTCCTTCACGGAAATAGATAAGGAAATACTCGAAAGGCCGAACGCCGTCCACAAACAGACCGCTTTCATACCCTCCGTCTAAGCGATCCATATCGTTGCCCAAACGGTAGTGGTAATAGGTTCCGGCGAGCCGCACTTGGCAGGAAACCGGCTCCCGCCCATCCGGAAACATCAGCCATCCGGAATAGGTCTTGTCTACGGCTGACTCTGCAGGAACCGTCCACAGGTATCGCACGACTCCGGCCGCGATAAGGAGCACCACTGCAAGAATGATGGCAAACGTGAAAATTTTCTTTTTCTTCATCTTGCTTCTTCACCCTTCCTATTCGATCTATGCCGCTTTACACCCGTTCACATATACGACCGTATTTGTAATATGGTTTTCCAAAACAGGATTCCTGCAAGATTAGTAGCCCAAGTTGACATACGCTCCTGCACACTGGCCAAGCCTTCATTCCATTCCAAGTTGTTTTCTTTTTCCCACGGCCCGATTTCCTCCCGCCATTTTCGCCCCAGCGCCGCCAGCATATGACAAAAACTACCCCTGGCGCTAAAAACAGCACCCCGCCGCAAATCCATTTCCACCAAGCCCTGTCGCAGACCAGCAGCGCGATATAGAGCAAAGACAGCCACAGGAATTTTCCATATAAGGAATGCATGCTACTGGCGAATGGTAAGCTTTCCATGGATTTGGGCAAATTGCCCCACACCAATATGATAATGTTGGCAAGGACATATCCCAGATAAAGGATGATCCACTGTATAACCGGAAAAAGGTTCTTTTTACTAGGTTTCATACGCAACTCCCTCCATTCTTCCGTTATAAGTTCTACATTTTTAGGATTTTTTTAATATATCATATTTTCAGCTTTTTTGTAATATTTTTTCTAAATTCTATATTTTATTTTAAAGCAGCAAAAAGGCCGGACATCTTTATTTGTCCGACCCCATTTTCTTCCTTTGGATTTAAATATCAGAATTCCTCCTGTACCTTCCGGAGCATGTCCATTACCTCCTCCAGGGAATAGCCCAAAGGCTTCAGCTTCTGCAGCGCTTCCCGGATATAGCCCTCCGCCAGGTTCCGCCGGTACTGCTCCAGGAGGCCCTGATCCTCGGTCACATAGCGGCCGCTGGTTCTCTGGGCATTGACCATGCCGGTAGCTTCCAGCTCCGCCAAAGCCCGCTGCATGGTGTTGGGATTTACTTCCGCTTCCGCCGCCAGCTCCCGCACCGGCGGCAATTTGTCCCCAGGCTCATAGACGCCGGTCACCACCCGCAGCGCGATCTCCTCCATCAACTGCAGGTAAATAGGCCGGCCCGCCGTAAACTTCCATGCCATCCGCGCCCTCCTCCCTCAATCTTTCGTTCCGCTGACATGGATACAGGGGACGCAGCGGTTCCTGCGCCCCCCTGTGTATTAGTCATCTAATACAAATAGTTTATAGGGGTTTTGGCGGATTGTCAACCCAAAATTTTCCCTACGGCCCCGGCCACGCTCTGGACCAGCAGGATCAGG
>CALWEC010000068.1 GCA_944376945.1 uncultured Lachnospiraceae bacterium
TTCAACAACCTGTGCACCAAAAAAGGCCGGACGATCCTGACCTCCTTTGCCGGTTCCATCGGCATTATTGGCATTGCCCTGATTTTGTCCCTGTCCAACGGGGTCAACGAATACATCCGCTCCATTGAACAGGATACCCTTTCCGAATACCCGCTGCAGATCCAGAACACCGGCATGAACTTTTCTTCCCTCATGTCCGGGATGGCGGAGGACGTGGATGCCGGAGAATCCCAGGAGGAAGGCTCCCAGGAGGAATCCGCCGGAGAGGTTCGTGTTTCGGAGATGCTGACCAGCATGTTTTCCACGGTGGACACCAACGACCTGGCGGCCCTGAAGGAGTATCTGGAAAGCGGGGAAAGCGGCATGGAGCCCTACGCCCGCGCCATCGAGTACAGCTACAGCGTTACGCCCCGGATCTACCTGGAGGAGGAGGACGGCGGCGTGCGCCAGGTCAACCCGGACCAATCCCTGACCCCCCTGGGGCTGGGCACCGCCTCCGGCACCAGCAATATGATGTCCTCCATGATGAGCACCAACGTGTTCTACGAGCTGCCGTCCAACGCGGAGCTGTATCAGGACCAGTATGAGGTCCAGGCGGGACGCTGGCCGGAAAACTACCAGGAATGCGTGCTGGTCCTGACCCCCCACGGCAGCATCAGCGATTTCCTGCTGTACACCCTGGGCCTGCGGGACGGGGACGAGCTGGACCATATGGTAGAACAGTTTGCGGCGGAGGAAAAGGTTACGGTGCCGGAGGACATCCGCTCCTATTCCTACGACGAGCTGCTGGGGATTTCCTTTAAGTTGGTCAACGACACCGATTTCTATGAGTACGACAGCCAGTATCAGATTTGGCGGGACAAATCCGACAACGAGGCGTTTATCCGGCAGCTGGCCGCGGAAGGGGAGGAACTGACGATTGTGGGAGTGGTGCAGCCGGCGGAAGGGGCCGTGGCCTCCATGCTGGCTTCCGGCATCGGCTACCCGGCTTCCCTGACGGAGCATGTCATCCAGGAAGCCGCCGAAAGCACCATTGTCCAGGAGCAGCTGGCCGACCCCCACACCAATGTGCTGACGGGAAATGCCTTTGGCCAGGACAGCCAGGAGAGCCGCTTTGACCTGGCTTCCCTTTTCCAGGTGGACGAGGAGGCGCTGGCAGACGCCTTCCAGTTTGATGAGGATGCTCTGTCCCTGGATTTAGGCGGCCTGTCCGACCTTTCCCAGCTGCTGGATCTGGGCAGCCTGGAGCTTCCGGGGCTGGGAAGCCTGGATCTGTCCGCCGTCCTGGCAGAGGTAGATTTCTCCCTCTCCGCCGGGGAGCTGTCCTCCCTGGCAGAGGGCCTTCTGGCCGGTTACCAGGACTACGCGGCCCAGCATCCGGAGGCGGATTACTCCCAGCTGGGAGAGACCTTTACCGCCTATCTGCAGACCGGGGAAGCCCGGCAGCTGCTGGCCCAGCAGCTGGAGAAGTTTTTGCAGGATAACCCGGCTGTCACCGTTTCCGCGGAAGCGTTGGAACGGCTGATCCGCCAGATGGCGGAGGGCTTCCAGCAGTGGGCCGCCAGCCAGGGGATCACCTCCATAGACCCGAGCCAGCTCCAGGACTACCTGGCCGCGTACCTTTCCACCCCGGAGGCCCAGCAGCTGCTGATGGCCGGGGCCGCGGAGATCCTGGAAAACAGCCAGTCCCTCTCCTTCTCCCCGGAGGATCTGGAAGCCTTTGCCGCCGCCCTGCTGGACGGCTACCAGGCGTATGCCGTGGCCAACGGCCTGCCGGACCCGTACCGGATGGACGAGCATTTTTCCGCCTACCTGGCCACCCCCGAAGCCCAGCAGCAGCTGACCGGCGCCCTGGGCTCCCTGATGGAGAGCAGCGGCCTTGCGGACGCCCTGTCCGCCGCCCTGGAGGAATACCTGGGGAGCATGATGCAATCGGCGATGTCCCAGCTGGCGGAGCAGCTGGGACAGGGGCTTTCCTCCGCCCTGGAGGACGCCATGGGCCAGCTGGCGGAGCGCCTGCCGGAGGCCTTTCAGGTGGACGAGGAGGCTTTCGGGGAAGCCATCCAGGTAACCATGAGCGAGGAGGAGCTTTCCGAGCTGCTGATGTCCATGATGACGGCGGAGGCCGCCTCCTATGACAACAACCTGCAAAATTTTGGGTACGCGGATCTGGGAACCCCCAGCGAGATCGACATCTATCCGGTGGATTTTGAAAGCAAGGAAGCCATCGTAAATATCCTGGACCAATACAACCAGCGGATGGAAGAATCAGGCCAGGACGAGAAAGTGATTCTCTACACCGATCTGGTGGGGACGCTGATGTCCTCGGTGACGGACATTGTGGACATTATCAGCTATGTGCTGGTAGCCTTTGTTTCCATCTCCCTGGTGGTGTCCTCCATTATGATTGGGATTTTGACCTATACCAGCGTGCTGGAACGGAAGAAAGAAATCGGCATCCTGCGGGCCATCGGCGCGTCCAAGCGGAATGTCTCCCAGGTATTTAACGCGGAGACCTTTATCATTGGCCTGGCCGCCGGCCTGGTGGGCATTGGCATGACCCTGCTGATCCTGATCCCCGGCAACGCGGTGATCCACTCCCTTACCGGGGAGCCGGATATCAGCGCCCAGCTGCCGGTGCTCCAGGGCGCGGTGCTGGTGGTGCTGAGCGTGCTGCTGACCCTTTTGGGAGGCCTCTTCCCGGCCCGAAAAGCCGCCAAGAGCGACCCGGTCACCGCGCTGCGGACGGAATAAACCGGCTGCGGCAGGACGCCGCGGCTTGCCCTCTGCAAACATGAGAAAAGGAGAGACAAGAGATGAACACGCCGCCTTCTGAAAACATCAGCCGCAAGATCTGGACTATCCCCAACGTGCTGTCCTTCTTCCGGCTGGCGCTGATCCCGGTCTTTGTCTGGCTGTACGTGTGGGAGAAAAACTATCCGGCCACCGTGGTGGTCCTGGTGGTTTCCTCCCTCAGCGACCTGGCGGACGGCTTTATCGCCCGGCGGTTCCACATGATCACCGCCCTGGGGAAGGCCTTGGATCCCATTGCGGACAAGCTGACCCAGGGGATTATGCTCATCTGCCTGGTCAGCCGTTTTTCCACCATGTGGCTGCCTCTGATCCTGCTGGCCGTCAAGGAATCCTTCGCCCTTATCTCCCGCACCGTGCTGTTCCGCCGGAGCGGCCAGATTTACGGCGCGGTTTGGCACGGGAAGATTTCCACGGTGCTGCTGGACGCCCTGCTGATCCTCCATGTACTGTGGTATCAAATCCCCTTAAGCGTCTCCCGCGCCTGCTCCTGGGTGTGCAGCGCCTTTATGCTGCTGTCCTTCCTGCTGTATGCCAAGGAGCTGGCAGGGCGGCTGCGGGAAAAATAAAAGCGGGAAGGGGCCGCGCCAAGATCCCTTTCCAATCTTGGCGCGGCCCCTTCCGCTTTCCGGCCTATTCCGTTGATAGAGGAGCTTACGCTTCCGTGGAAGCGCCTTCTTCCTCCGTCTCCTCTGCTGCCTGGCTGTGCACCTCGGAAACCGTGACCACCATCGCCTCCGGATCCGTCAGCAGTTCTATCTCCGTATCCTTGGCAATCTCCAGATCCTTGACATGGATGGAATCGCCTACACGCAGGTTTCCTACGTCAATCTCTACCTTTTCCACCAGGGCCGACGGCAGGGCCCGGTAGTGGATCTCCTCCAGCAGCTGCTGCAGGACGCCTTCCGATACCTTCTCGTGGTTCAAAAGAACCACCTCCGCCACGGAATTGACCTTCTCCCCGCTGACCAGCGCCTGGAAATCAATCTCCTCCACCTGACGCTTCATGGCGTTGTACGCAATCTCCTTCACCAGCACGTTCATGGACCGGCCGTCTACGTTCAGGAGCAGCTGGCTTCCTTTGCCGCTGGTTTTCAGAACCCGCTCCAGTTCCTGTTTGTGGATCTTCACCGGGATAGAACCTTCGATCTCCCGGCCGAACACGTTGCCCGTCACGTAGCCTTCCCGTCTCAGTCTCTTTGCTTTGATGGCTCTGTCTCTTGTTTCAGCTTTTAAAGTATTCATTTGACTTTTCCTCCAAAATCTGATCGCCCGACAGCCTTCCATTTGTGTAACGATTGGGTATGCGCAAATAGGTTTTGTCAAGTAGGTCTTTTTGCTACACCTCCAGTATAGCACCGTTGTCAAGCCCTTTTAAGGAAAAAAGAGGGATTTCACAAAGAGTTCACACAATCGCCGGAAAATTTCCTCTTAAGGCCGCGTTTTCCCGAAAGAAAGCAGAGCGCTTCCGCATCCGGCCAAGAAAAATGGCACCTTCCCCTGCCCGGCGCATATCCTGGTAAGAAAGAAATCCAGGAGATTGCCTTCATGTTTTTCCGAAAGAAACATACGGATGACCCGCTTCGTGCCCAGGAATACGCCTCGGTCTGGGGCTGCTGCGGGGAGAAAGACTGCCGCGGCCCCCGGGGCCGTCAGGGTCCCACCGGCCCCACCGGGCCTACTGGACCCGCCGGCGGGCCCACCGGACCTACCGGAGCCACCGGACCTGCCGGAGCTACCGGGCCTACCGGACCTACCGGAGCCACCGGACCCACCGGACCTACCGGAGCTACCGGTGCGGCAGGGG
>CALWEC010000069.1 GCA_944376945.1 uncultured Lachnospiraceae bacterium
GGCATCCTCTTTTTCTTCCCTCAATTATAATCACTGGCCCAACTTCCGTCAAGCCTCCCGTTTCCTACAGTTTCTTCACCCAGCAGCGGCGTCTCCGGTGCTGGCGGGCCGTATAATATTTCCAAAGCCCCTGGACGGAGGTATTGGTTTCCAGCTCCGGCCCAGTCTCCGCCACTTGAACCCCTCGTTTCCGCGCCTCCTCGGTCATAGAGTGCAGCAGCACCGCCGGCAAGCCCTTTTTCTGATACTCCGCGTCCACGCCCACCAGATACAGGTCCAGCACCGGGTTTTTCCCGTAGATGGCCTGCAGCAGCCGCGCCCAGCCCAGGGGGAACAGGCGCCCGCGGCTCTTTTTGACCGCCCGGCTTACGGAGGGGACCGCCACGCCCAGGCCCACCAATTCTCCCGCCTGGTCCAGGATCAGCTTGACGTAGGCTGGGTGAATCAGCAGCATAAACTGCTGGTAATATTTCCGGATGAGCGCCGGCGTCAGCGGCACGGTGCCGTACAGATCCCGGTACGCCCGGTCCAGCAGCTGGAAGGCCTTTTCGATATAGGGCTTTAGTTCCCGCTTGCTCCGGGGCTCCAGCAGCCGCAGGCGGCAGCGCTGCAGTACCCGTTCCTGAAGGCGCTGCATTTTTTCCATGGTCTCCTCCGGCACCTGGATCTGGTATTCCAGCCAATCCACGTCCTTCCCATAGCCCAGCGCTTCCATATGGGCCGGATAATAGGGGGCGTTGTGGATGGTAATCAGCATCCCTTCCTCCTCAAAGCCCTCCACCAGCATCCCTTCCTGGTCCATATCGCAAAATCCCAAAGGCCCGTGGATTTCCTCCTGGCCCAGGGAACGGCCCCAGTCCTCCACCGCCTCCAGCAGGGCCCGGGAAACCTCCGGGTCGTCCGTAAAATCCAGCCGGGTAAAGCGGACCCGCCGGGAGCCCCATTTTTCGTTGGCCGCCTGGTTCAGGATGCCAGCCACCCGTCCCACCGGCTTCCCGTCCTTCCAGGCCAGCCACTGCTTGACCTGGCAGAATTGGTAGGCCGGGTTCTTCCGGGGGTTAAAGTTGTCCATTTCATCGGAGATCAGCTCCGGCGTGGCCTGGGGCACGTCCCGGTACATTTCTTCGTGGAGAAGGGCAAATTGCTTCCGCTCCTGTTTGGTCCGTACTTCCCGCACCTCAATCATGGGATCCCTCCTCCGGCGCGGAGGCTCCGTCCTTGGTCCGATAGGCCACGCCTACGGTGCCCGGGCCGCAGTGGACGCAGATGGAGCAGCCTGGCTGAAGGGTGATCACCTCCTGGACCTCCGGCTGGAACTCCCGCACCATCTCCTCCAGCTGCCGGTTTACCTCCGGGTCAAAGCTGGTATTGGCCAGGAAGATCCGGCGGGGATCCACATCGCCGCGCCCCTCCAGGGCCTGGCGAAGCATCCGGCGGTACACGGCCAGGTTGCCGCCTCGGTACTTTTTGCCGGCCACCAGCTTCCCATCCACCATGTCGATGCCGGGGCGCAGCTTCAAAAGCGTCGCCCCATACCCGGCCAGGTTGCTGCAGCGTCCGCCCTTCCACAGATACTCGATGCTCTCCACCACAAAGCTTACCTGCACCTGCCGCTTCATCTGGTGGATGGCCTCCACAATCGCCTGGGCCTCCAGGCCCTGGTCCCGCAGGCGGCAGGCCTCCAGGATCAGCAGGGCCACGCCGATGGAGACGCTGCGGGTGTCAATGGGATAGACGCAGCCGTACTCCTGGGCCGCCGTGCAGGCCGCCTGGTAGGTGCTGGTCATCTCCGAGCTGATGTGGAAGTGGATCAGGTCCGCATCCGGGTTTTCTTTGAGCAGCGGCCCCCAAAACTCGTGGTAGTCGCTGGGATTGGGCGCGGAGGTGGTGCACAGGCGCCCGGTTTTCCGGTAGTAGTCAAAAATCTCCTGGGGGAACACGTTCTCCATGTCCCGCCGGGGCTCATCCCCTACGTTCACCGGAAGCGGCATAAAGCCTACCCCGTACTGTTGCCGCATCTCCGGCGTCAGATCGCAGGTGCTGTCCCCTAAAATCAATACTTTCCTTGCCATACGGTTCTTCCTCTTTTCCTGTCCGCAGGATTTCCCTGCGGGATTCTTCTATTCCCACTCTCCGGCCAACTCCCGGATCACCGCCCCGGCGGCCACCAACCCCGCCACCGAGGGCACAAAGGCCACGCTGCCTGGCGAAGGGCGGCCTTCCGGCGTTTCCGCCGTCTCCCCGGCTTCCGCCCGGGGCTTCCGGGGCGGTTCCGGAGAGTAAACCACCTTCAGATGCTCCACCCCCCGCTTCCGCAGTTCCCGGCGCATGACCCGGGCCAGGGGGCAGCCGGAGGTTTCCCCAATGTCCGCCACCCGGAACGCGGTGGGATCCAGCTTGTTCCCGGCTCCCATGCAGCTGATCAGCGGCACCCCAGCCTCCCGGGCCCGCAGGGCCAGCTCCAGCTTGGCGGTGACGGTGTCCACCGCGTCCACCACGTAGTCGTACTGGCGGAAATCAAACTGCCCCGCCGTCTCCGGCAGATAGAACAGCTTCCAAACCCGCACCTGGGCCGCCGGGTTGATGTCCAGGATCCGCTCCCGCATCACCTCCACCTTGCTGCGCCCCAGGGTGCTGTGAAGGGCGATAATCTGGCGGTTTAGGTTGCTGCGGGACACCACGTCCCGGTCCACCAGGTCCAGGGCCCCTACGCCGCTGCGGGCCAAAGCCTCCGCCGCGTAGCCTCCCACGCCGCCGATTCCAAAAACCGCTACCCGGGCCCGGCGCAGCCGCTCCATGGCCTCCTGGCCTAACAGCCGCTCCGTCCGCTCCAGTTCCTCCGACACTTTATATCTCCTTCATGGTTTTTTTATGGTTTTTTCATACTCCTACAGCATATCCTATTTTCCGCTACAGGTCAAATAAAATCTGCGTTTTTTCTTGCATTCTTTCCCCTGTTATCCTATACTGGATGCGTATGCCCGCCCGGCTGTCCTGAAAGTTTTAGGGGAAATACGCGGATTTTTTGGAAGGATTTCATACTTTCATTATATTTACCCGCTATAATGGTAGAAGAATCAAAAGAGCCTTTCCAGAGGCGCAGATTGGGAGGTTTATCGCCGTATGAAAGAAAGATTTCGCCAGTTTATGATGGGCCGCTATGGGGCGGACCAGCTGTCCCGCTTTATCATGGGCTGCGGCGTGGTCACGCTGATCCTGTACATGATCCTGCGGGGAAGCCTGTGGTATTGGCTGACCATTGTATTCCTGGTTTGGAACTATTTCCGGGTTTTTTCCCGCAATCACTCTAAGCGGGCCCTAGAAAACCAGCGGTACCTGGAGCTGCGGGAGAAGGTACTGGGCCGGTTCCGCTCCTCCGGCGCCCGGCCCCGGGACAAAAACTACCGGATTTACCGCTGCCCCTCCTGCCACCAGAAGGTACGGGTTCCCCGGGGGAAGGGCAAAATCGCCATTACCTGCCCCAAGTGCAAGCGTGAGTTTATCAAGCGGACCTAAAGGAGCCTTCCCACATGTTTGGATATATCGCCATCCATAAACCGGAACTGCTGGTCAAAGATTTGGACACCTACCAGGCCTACTACTGCGGCCTGTGCCACGCGCTGAAGGAGCGGCTGGGGAAACGGGCCCAGCTGACCCTTTCCTACGATATGACCTTCCTGGCCCTGCTTTTGACCGGGCTCTACGAGCCTCGGACCCGGAAGTCCTGCCGGATCTGCCTGCTGCACCCGGCCCGCCGGCACCCTACCATGGAAAACGCCTGCCTGGATTACGCGGCAGACATGAATCTGCTTCTTTCCTACTATAATTTAATGGACGACTGGCTGGATGAACGGAAGGCCAAAAGCCGCCTGCTGGCGGTTTCCCTCCGCCCAGCCGTCCGGGAGATTGCCCGCCGGTATCCCCGGCAGCGGCAGGCAGTGCGCCGCTATCTCCGCTCCCTGCGGGACTGCGAGCGGAAGGCCTCCGGGGATCTGGACTATGTGGCCGGCCTTACCGGGGAGATGCTGGGGGAGATCTTTGTCTGGAAGGAGGACGTCTGGGCGCCCCGCCTGCGGCGCATGGGCTTTTTCCTGGGAAAATTTATCTATCTGATGGACGCCTACGAGGATCTGGAAGGGGACCGGAAAAAGGGCCTGTACAACCCTTGGCTGCCGCTGTCCGGGCGGGAGGATTTCCAGGAAACCGTGGAGGGCGTCCTGAATATGATGATGGGCGAATGTTCCCTGGCCTTTGAACAGTTGCCTATTTTACAAAATACTGCTATACTACGAAATGTACTGTACTCCGGCGTCTGGAGCAGGTACGAAAAAATCAAGGAGAACCGGAAACATGTCTGACCCGTATCAGGTGCTGGGGGTCCCTTCCACCGCCACCGATGAGGAAATTAAAAAAGCCTACCGCAAACTTAGCCGGAAATACCATCCGGACGCCAATATCAACAATCCCAACAAAGCCCAGGCAGAGGAAAAATTTAAGGAAGTCCAGCAGGCCTACGAGCAGATTATGCAGATGCGGGAGCAGGGCTACCGGGGCGGAAGCGCCGGCAGCCAAAGCGCCGGCGGCCAGGGAAGCTATGGCCGTGGCTACGCCGAGCAGGACCAGGGGCCCTTCGGCGGTTTCTGGGGACCCTTCGGCGGCGGATTCTGGGGCAGCCAGGGCCAGAGCCAGCAGCGCCAGGAACAGTACGCCGGGGAAACCGGCCGGAGGCTGCAGGCCGCCGCCAATTACATCAACGCCCGGCGGTACGAGGAAGCCTTAAACGTGCTGGACAGCATGGAGGACCGGCCGGCCCGGTGGTATTATTTCTGCGCCGTCTGCCACGCCGGCATGGGCAACAACGTCAACGCCCTCTCCTACGCCAAACAGGCCGCCAACATGGAGCCGGACAACCCGGAGTACCAGCAGCTGATCCAGCAGCTCCAGTCCGGAGGCCGCTGGTATCAGCAGCAAGGGCAGCAGTATGGCCGGGGCGGCATGGACTTAAACACCCTGTGCTGCAGCATCTGCGCCCTGAACCTGTGCTGCAGCGGCTACGGGCGGTTTTTCTGCTGCTACTGACCGGCGGCGGTGCCGGTCCGTTTCCCTCTCGCATTTTCGGAACCCAAAAATTTCCATCGAAAAAGGAGCCTGTCCCACCGCGTCTCCCGCGGCCGGACAGGCTCCTTTTTCATACAGGCTTCTTTTTCGATTTCCAGACTTTTGGATGGGCCGGTTTTTATTTCCGGCTGCCGCT
>CALWEC010000070.1 GCA_944376945.1 uncultured Lachnospiraceae bacterium
GGACGATGCCACCGGCGCTTCCCCGGAGGCGGAACAGACCCGGCAGGATTTTGACCGCTTTACCCAGGATCTGTTCCTGGATTCCGTGGTCTCCGATACCATCTCCCTCCACTATACCCTCTCCGACCCGGAAGCCTACGGCATTACGGAGATCCCCATTACCTTCGGCGCCCTCAGCGCGGAGTCTTTCCAGGAGGCCTGCCAGGACCTGCAGGAAACCCGGGCCCAGCTGGCGGCGTTTTCCTATGAGGATCTGACGGTGGAGCAGCAGCTGACCTACGATATCTTGATGAACTATCTGACGGTGGAGCTGGAAGGGACGGATTACGAGCTTTACCAGGAAGCCTTAGGCCCCACCACCGGCATCCAGGCGCAGCTGCCGGTCCTGCTGGCGGAGTATACCTTCTACGATGCGGGGGATGTGGAAACCTACCTGCAGTTGCTGGACTGCCTGCCGGACTACTTTGCCTCCCTTCTGGAATTTGAGCAGCGGAAATCGGAGGCAGGGCTGTTCTTTTCCGATACCACCGCCCAGGATGTGATTGCTTCCTGCGAAAACTTTATCGCGGACCCGGAAAACAATTATCTGCTGGACGTCTTTAACGACAAGGTGGACGCCCTGGAAGGGCTGGACGAAGCGCAGCGGGAGGATTTTAAAGCCCGGAACGCGGAGGCCGTGGAAAATTCGGTGATCCCGGCCTACCGGCTGCTGGCGGACGGCCTCACTGGCCTTCTGGGCACCGGCGTCAACGAGCAGGGGCTGGCGGCGTTCCCGGAAGGGAAGGAGTATTACGCCTACCTGGCCGCCTCCGATACCGGTTCTTCCTGGACGCCGGAGGAAATGATCCAAAAGCTGAACGACCGGATGGCCTCCGATATGCTGGCGCTGGCGCTGGTCGTGCAGGCCGATGAGGATTGGGAGGCCAGCTTTAACAGCTTCGACTTTGGCTTTACGGAGCCGGAGGATATGCTGGAAGACCTGCAGCAGAAAATCCTTTCGGATTTCCCGGAGCTTTCGGATACCCGCTATACGGTCAACTATGTCCACGAATCCCTGGAGGAAAGCATGAGCCCGGCGTTCTACCTGACGCCGCCGATTGATACGGACGCGGACAACAAGATCTACATCAACCGCAGCAGCAGTACCGGCGGCCTGTACACCACCCTAGCCCATGAGGGCTATCCGGGGCATTTGTACCAGACCGTGTACTTTACCCGCACCAACCCCTGTCCGCTGCGACACCTTTTGAATTTTGTCGGCTACACCGAAGGCTGGGCTACCTATGTGGAACAGCTTTCCTACGGCTACAACGACAGCGCCAGCGATTCTGCCATCCGGATGCAGCAGCTGAACAGCTCCCTGTCCCTGGAGCTGTCCGCCCTGGCCGACCTGTACGTCAACTATGAGGGCTATACCCTGGAAGAATTGCAGGAATTCCTGGAGCTTTATGGCTTCAGCGACCCTGCGGTGGCCCAGGAAATCTTCGACTACGTGGTGGCGGAGCCGGGCGCCTATCTGCCCTATGTCATCGGCTGGCTGGAGATTGAGGAGCTGCGGGACACGGCGGAGGAAACCCTGGGGGACGCCTTTGTTTTAAAGGAATTCCACCGGTTCCTGCTGGACATGGGGCCCGCCCCCTTTGACGTGATCGAAAGTTATATGGAGGACTGGATGGCGGAGCAGTAAGGCTGCGGTTGCTTTCCGCGTTTAGCCTGGCCTCCCGCGGTATTTGGCCCGGCCTCCCGCGTTGCTTAGCCTGGCCTCCCATGCAAAAAGGCTCGGGGGAAATCCCCCGGGCCTTCCTTGTACGGTTCCACGGTTCGGTTTTTCTTTTCGATTTTTCTATTCGGCCCCTCTGTTCGGTTTTTCTGTTCGGTCCCTCTGATTGTTTCCTCTATTGGGGCCCGTGTCCTTATTCCGCCGCGGCCGTGGTGTCTTCCTCAGCCAGGAACGACTCGAACAAATCGATAATGTCCTGCAGCGTCTCGGTTCCGGTGCTGGAGGCATACATGTCGTCAATGGTGGGAATCAGCTCCTCGATCTGGGTATCCAGCTCCGCCTTTATCTCCTCATCCGTCTTGGCAAGCTCCATCATGGCGGAGAAATCGTCGTACATCATGTTGCCTACTTTCTCCAGGAACAGTTCCGCCACCGCAAATTTTTCTTCATCGGAAGCCGCGTTCCAGTCCTCCGCAGTCCAAGCCAGATAGGACGCCTCGTCGCCCGTTCCGGCCGCTCCGCCTTCTTCCGCCGGAGCCGTGGTTTCTTCCGCTGCCTCGGTAGCCGCCTCCGTTGCTTCCTCCGTTACTTCTTCCGTTGCTTCTTCGGTTTCCGCTTCCGTCGCTTCCTCGGTTTCTTCTTCCGTTTCTTCCTCGGTTTCCGCCTCCGTTACTTCCTCCGTCTCCGGCGCTTCGGTCTTTTCCTCATCGGAGGAGCAGCCCAGGGCCATCATGCAGCAGGCAAGCAAGGCCAACAGCAGCATCCCATACTTCTTCATTTTCTTTTCCCCTTCTTTGTTTTTTCTCACTCGCCGAACACAGCCCTGTAATCCGCCTGGAACTTGGCAATTCCCTGATCCGTCAGCGGATGCTTGGTCATCTGTTCAATTACTTTATAGGGAACCGTCGCAATATCCGCGCCGGCAAGTGCGCTGTCCGTCACATGGATAGGATTCCGAATGCTGGCGGCAATAATCTTGGTGGTGATGCCCTGTACCGCAAACATCTCCGCGATGGTGCGGATCAGGTCGATGCCCGGCATAGAAATATCGTCCAGGCGTCCCAGGAAAGGCGACACATAGGTGGCGCCGGCGTTGGCTGCCAGCAGCGCCTGATTGGCCGTAAATACCAGAGTCACGTTGGTCTTAATCCCCTCTTGGGTCAGGGCCTTGCAGGCCTTCAGGCCCTCTGCGGTCATCGGGATTTTCACCACCATATTGGGATGGATGGCCGCAATCTCCCGGCCTTCCGCAATCATGCCCTCCGCATCTATGGTGGTAGCCTTCACTTCCCCGCTGATGGGGCCGTCTACGATGCCGGCAATTTCCTGGATGACCTGCTTAAAATCCCGCCCTTCTTTGGCGATCAGGGACGGGTTGGTGGTGACACCACGGATCACGCCCATATCGTTGGCTTTCCGGATTTCCTCAATATTTGCAGTGTCGATGAATAATTCCATAGCGTTTTCTCCTCTCTTGCCGGGCTTTCCGCGGCACCCGGTCCCCTCTTTGGAAGGAACCTGTTTTTCGCCCTTATCATACCGCAAAACCCGCCGAACCGCAACAGGAAATTCCCGGGGATTCTATTCTTTTCTTTCCCGCTCACTGCGGTTCTCCCTGGCCGTTAGCCCCAGGGGAGTTTTCCCGCTCACCGCGGTTTTCCCTGGCCGTTAGCCCCAGGGATTCCGGGGGCGGCGGCGCCGGGCCAGCAGATAGGAAGCCATTCCCAGCACAAGGCCAAACAGCAACCCGGAAAGGTGGGCCAGGTTGTTGACCTCCGCAGACATATAGCCGGAGAGCAGGGTCAGCACAATCCAAAGCAGCATTTGTTGAGCCGTAATCCCTTCCGCCTCCCGTCCTGCCAGCGCCACCGAAAACATACCGCCGCAGACGCCAAAAATCGCGCCGGAAGCGCCGGCCGAGATTACGAAATATTCCTCATTGACATAATAGGAAAAGAAGGAGATCAGATTGGCCCCTATGCCGCTGACCAAGTACAGGATCAGAAATGGGATATGGCCTATAATCCGCTCCAGCCGGTAACCCATCACCGCCAGCACCAGCATATTGCTCATCAAGTGCTGTATATCAAAATGCAGGAACGCGGCGGTAAGAAGGCGGTAAATTTCCCCGTTTTCCACATCCCGCAGCATCAGCCCGCCTGCTTCCAGGACCGAGGACAAATCCGAAGGAAGTCCCAGCAAATCCGGCCCCAAAAATAGAAGGCCGTTAAGCGCCACCAAAATAATTGTAAAAACCGGATAATTCTTCCAATAATATCGGATATTCAAGTCCTGCCCCTTCCCGCCAAAAGTCCGCCAAAACGATTTTAAAATATCGTAGCACCCGCTCCCTCGGTTGTCAAGGAAACCTCCGCCTGCGGAGGCAAGCTCCGCAAATCCCGCAGAGGCTTCCGCCGCCAATAGAAAGGCCGCGCAGGCGGCGGCATGCTCCGCGGCGGCGGTTTCAGCATGCTTCGCGGCGGCAGCAAACGGCTTTTTCTTCAAAAATTTCATTTTAGTCGGTTTCTCTTTTCCGACTGCCCGGCTTTTTTATCAAATCCCCTCAAAAAAGCGGTTTGCTGGCAAACTCAAAACGGATTTTTTTACAGCTTTTGAAATTAGAACCGTCCTCCCCCTCCGCAAACTCGGCTTTTTTACCCTCTTTTTTCCCCTGAACCGTTCGCCACGAGGAAGTAAACCGCTTTTTTCTCCGCTTTGTTTAAAAAAGCGGTGCTCCTTTCAAGCCATACGGCTTTTTGAGCAAAAATGTGTTAAAAAGCCGTTTCTTGTCCAGACATCTCGCTTAACTCCTTTCTCGCCTAACCCCCTCCCTGCCAAAAGCCCCCTTCCCGCCAAAAGCCCCCTTCCCGCCCAAAGCCCCCTCCCTGCCGGGTACCTGGCAGGGAGGGGGCTTCTCAATCTAATATTTCCCAATAATATTCTCCTATCGTGCCAGATACTTGTCGGTAAGCGCTTCTACAAGCCGCATATCCAGCACGCTTTTATCTGTCTCAAATGTAAACAGAATGGTTTCCCCGGGAAAAATTCCGTTTTCTTCGTAGGCCTGAATTTTCCAGACTGTTTTTTGTGCATAGGCCGGATCCCCCATCCGTCCAAAATGTTCCCAATATATTTCTTGTCTGGTTTTCTCGGACAAAAGGGTAAAGTCCGGATAAACGGTTCCCAGCCCTTTCAGCTGCAGCGGCCGCTCGTATTTGTACGCGATCCCTCTTTTGAAAAAGTAATCGGCCAAAATTTTTTCCGATTTGGATCGTACCTGTTCGCCTTGCTCTGTCACAAAAAACGGCGTGTTCGCCTGGAATCCTTTGCCTATGTATGCTTCCGTTTTCCATTCGGCAACCCGCTGTTCCCATGTGGGCTCCGCTGCCCGAATCCATCTTTGCCTTTCCTTACACTGTGAAAGGAATAAGGTTTCTATCGGATCTTCCTGGTACAGCTCCGCAAGCTTTCGGATTGGAGGAAGCCTGCGCCTTACCAGCCTGACTACTTTTTCATCGTAGGCTTTCTGAGCCAGTTTTTGAATCCACTCTTTCTCCGCCTTGGGTATGTATACGCCATTTTTCTTTCCTCCCGGCCGGCAATAATAATACTGCATTTGTTTCCCGCTTTTCGAGAGGCGAAGCGTTCCCTTGGACGCATTTTTCAGCCGTTCCTCCGCGTTTTGAAGAATCTCTTCCAAGCGGCATTGTTCCTTATATAAGCATTCCCGCAAATCTGACATGGCTTGTCTCCTATCGGCAAAAATATTTCTGACCTATATTTGTAGAATTCTTGCGCAGCCCTGTTGCTTTTGTCCTGCCGCCTTTACACCCGCATTCCCGTTTAAAGGGGGCCATCCTTCCGCGCCGCATTCTCGTTTAAAGGAAGCTCTCCTGCCTGCGCCGCATTCTCGTTTAAAGGAAGCTCTCCTGCCTGCGCCGCCTTTCGTTTTACGGGCAGAACGCCCATTCTCATTTACTGGAACAGATATTTCAAATCCGATAGCATAATCTCATCCCCTGCCTGCACCGGGTACCGGCGGTTTGGCTCCAGCCGTACCCCATTGAGGAAAGTGCCGTTGGTGGAGTTGCAATCCACCAAATAGATTTGGCCGTCCTGCTGCTCCAGGCGGGCATGGATCCGGCTGACGGTCGGCTCCCGCAGAAGCCCATCGCAGACGTCCTCCATTTTGCCTATGATAAATGGCGTTTGCCGAATACGGATGGTGTCGTGGCGGAGAGAATTCTGGCTAATCAGGCAATGTTCCCGGACACGTTCCTCAAATCCTCCCTCCAAAAATTCCGTTACCGTCTCTTTTCCATCCCACTGTGCTTTCAGCCGTTCCTCCTGCTTTCCAGAACAGTAGGGCTTTTCCGCGGCGGATGAACGCTTCCACCAAGACTTCTCCCTACCAGACGCTTGTCCCGAGGAAACGTGCTCCCTATGTGGGCGGCCTGGGCAGGGCCGTTCCATATCTGAGCGGCCCGGACGGCCATATTCCACACCCGGGCTGTCCGTTTTCCTTTTCTGTGCGTTTCTTTTTTCCCGCCGTTGAAGAAAGAGGGCCGCCGCTCCGGCCAACCCGATAGACAGCAGCAGCAATCCCAGGGCGGCGGGCCCTTCCGGCGGCTGCCAAAGTTTCAAATGATACAGGAGCCCAAAGACAGCGGCTACCGCCGGTATGGCCAGAAGGCCTCCCCATCTTGCGAAGCAGGCCCCCCGCCTCCTGCGCGGCGCCTTTCCGGCGCGCCGGCCTGTCAAGGCTTCTCCCGCTTCCGGCTCCGGCCAATCCTCCTGCGGTTCCCAGGGAGGCGCATCCTCCGGCGCCTTTTCCGCCGGCTGCCCGGGCATTTCCATGGCCTCCAGCAATTCCTCAAAACAAAAAAATTCTTTTCCCACCACCTGAAACAGGCGGTAAGCCATCTCCACGCTGGCGCTGTCCCCATGGTCCATTTTGTTCAAAAAATATTGTACCAGCAAGCGGACCTTTTCAAAAAAATCTCCTTTCCATCCAGGATGGCAGCACAGCCTTACCTGCCCGGCCCCAGCTTCCGGCACAAAAAGAAAATCCGGTTCCAGCAATACCCGGTCAAAATCCAACAGATATTCCTCCATTTGCTCCAAGCCCCGGTGAATGCCCAAAAGAAGCTCCCGCACCTCCTCTGCCTGCAGCTGCCGGCTCTCCCAGAGACGGCGCAAGGTTTGGCAGCCGGAAACCGAAAACCAATATTCCGGGCGGCCTTCCGCCCAGTGGATCTGGCCAGGCAGGATGCTTCCCATTCGGTTTTCCTTCAGGATCCGTGCCGTGTAGACGTCCGGCTGTTCCGCTCCCTCCAATATCAAGAACGTGTCGCTTAATTCCCTTCGATAGCGTACCTCCATCGTCTTCCTCCTTCCGGTCCTTCTTCCCGGTCCTGCTTCCTGCCTCCCAGTTTTGCCGCCTGCCCTTCCTTCTAACTCGACTGTCCGCTCCGGCTTTATGCTGTCCCTGCCCCCTCAGCTCCGCCATCCGGCAGCTTATTCCAATAGTAGGCTGAACAGGCGCAGCAAGGAAGCCGGATCCCAGGCTGTCCGCTTTGCCTCCGCCTGGAAGGAAAGCCGCCGCCCCAGACCAGCCGCCGCCGTCCCGCTTTGCAGGAAAACTTCTACGTTCCTTCCCTCCTGCCGGACAGAGATCTCCTGCAACGGCGTCCACAAAAGCCGCGGTTCCCCCTCTGCCAAAGAACCTTCTCTTTCTTCCTCCGGATAAAGCTGCAGCTGCTCCGCCTCTTCCCAGACCCATGCTTCCGCCGTCACCCGGTCGTGAAGTAAAAAAGTATACAAAATCACAAAAAACACGGCTCCCAAAACCAACGGCATCACCAGAGCAGCTTCCACGGTAAAGCTGGCCGGGCAACCGCCGCGAGAGGCCCCGGGCCCACCCAGGCGGATCTTCCCTTGTACTGCCCCGGGCCTGCCCGGGAAAACCTTCCCTGGAGCTTCCTCAGGCCCGGCGGGCCCCTGTCCCAAACCCCACCCGGATTTCGGGATTGCTACCATCCTGCCAGGCGTCCCAAGATGTCCAGAGAGTGGGCCAGCCACAGGAAAGGAAGGAAGGGAAAGGTCCTTTTCCTCTCTTTCTTCCGAAAGAAAAGAGCACCCGCGTAGACAAAGGCCAGCAGCAGCCCGCCCCAGAAAAGCCGGATTGCCTGCCAGCCGCCTAGGAAGCAGCCTGCCGCTAAGAGCACCCAGCCATCCCCGGCCCCTATGGCTCCTCCTGTCGCCCGGCTGAGAAACAGGATTCCAAGCCCCGGCAGCAGCCCGCCCAGGAGAGGAAGAGGATTCCCTCCGCTCTCCCACAGGCAGGATCCGATTCCCGCCGCCAGCGCTGCGATCAGCCCTTTCATAGGAAGTTTCTGGCTCCGAAAATCCTGCCAGGCAAATATCCCTAAGATTCCCCATAAGATTCCCTCCTGGATCATCCTCCTGCCCCTCCGCAGCGGCTGCAGGGGGGCAGGACCGTTTCTTCCAACTGTACCACCCTTACATTCCGGGACAGGCCGCCGCAATCCCGATCCGTGTGATAGCGCTGCCCTTGGCTGGTAATCCAGACTACGGACGCACTTTCCTCATATTTGGCGCAGCGCTGGCAGGGCGTGTACCGCTCTCCCCACTGGTTCCGGCGGGACTCGGCGCTGCCCCTGGAAACCGCCGTCACCGAAAGGTTCAGATAGGTACAGTCCAGGGTGGTATGGTATACCGACCCGTTTTCCGTTACATACACCCTTGTCCCGCTGGTTTCCGCCTCCTCCCCGCCCTCCGCCGCCAACTGCCCGGTCCAGGCGCGCCGGCAGCTGCGCTGGCTTACTGCCAGGGAGCCTACCGGCCCTACAGAAAAAGGAAGACGCACCCGATAGGAGACCCGCAGATCCACCCGTTCTTCTTCCAGTACCGAAGAACCCAAAAAGGAGAGCCCGCCGCTCCCTCCCCAGACACACGATTCTTCCAGACGTTCCGCCCCCACCAGCTGAATCACCCGCTGCCTGGCATACGCCAGGGACAGGCCGCCGGAGGCCAGCCGCAGCAGCGCCCCCTCCTCTTCCTCCGCCTCCGGGGAACCGGTAATTTTCCCTACGCCGTAGGCGGCCGCCGCCATTTCCTCGCTGGCCTGCTCCAAGGCGGCCTGGATTTCCATGCTAATCTGCATGGCTGGGAACAGGCCCCAAAAGCTGGCCGCTGCCAGCAGGAACAACGTCAACGCCAAGGCGGCTTCCACAGTCAGGCTTCCCTGCCGGGAGATGCGGTCAGACAACCTCCCTACGGGGCGTGTGGGGTTTTGATTTGTTTGGGGTCTTGGGGATTTTACAAATCGTGAGGAATGTTTCGTGAGAGATTTTTTGAACTCCTTTCCAATCCATAGAATTTTATTCTCCCGTAGGAAGGTCATCTGGCCGCACCTCCTTTCTTTTAATATTGATACCGGCTCCGGGCCTCCAGCCGGACCCCGCCGCTCTGCCCTCCCCAAACCGGCAGGAACATCTGCGGCGTAAACAGGTATGCGCTTTCCCCCTGCACCTGGGCCTCACAGAACGCAACGCAGCAGTCCAGCCGGAACCCTGGCTCGATCTGTTCCATCTGCCGCTGGATAACGTCCATGGCCCGGTAGGATTTCTCCTCCTGCCCCACGGTCAGAAGCAGCAGCCGCAGGTAGTCCTCATAAGAAAGCCCCTCCTGCTTTTGCTCCTCCGTCCGCTGCGCCGCGGAAAGACTGGCCAGCCCGCTTAAGCTTAGACGCCAGCTTTCCGAATCCTTCAGCAACGGCACCGATTCGCCTGCCAAAAGGGCCCGGGCGTCCACCAGGGATTCCCCGTAGCTCCAAGCGGCCAGCAGCAGCGCGCTGAGGCCGGTAACCAAAAACGGCAGTCCCGTCCAGCCCACCAGCGCCGCAGCCGCCGTACGGACCTGGGTCCGGCTGGGCGGATCGGAAACCAGGTACGCCAGGTTCATGGCTTCCCGCACCCACAGAAGCCGGTGGATGACAGACGACAGGTTCTCCCGGTCCGTCCCCTTTCCCGCCACCACATATTCCAGCTGATACCGCTGCCCCTCCCCTGGGTTCTCCGAGGTATAGCAATCCAAAAAGCGAAGCAGGTATTCCTGGAACAACAGCGTATCCAACAGGCCGCTTACACCGGCCTCTTCCGAAAACGGGCTGGCCGGATCCGCCCGGCCGCGCTCCTCCGCCGGCATCTGGGAAGGCAGGAAGCCCTCTCCCCATTGGGCTTCGGAAACATCTTCCGGATTTTCCAGTACCAGCGCCAACACCCCGTGGGAAAATAACGCTCTCAGCTTTTCAATCAGGTTGCCTTCTGGCAGGATGCTTTCCCGGGCCGCCTCCCCCGAGGAAGAAGCCTCCGCGCTCCCCGAGGAGGGAGCCTCCTCTGTGCTCTCCGAGGAGGGAGCCTCCTCTGCGCTCTCCGGGGAGGGAGCCGCCCCACCCTCCGGCGCGCCGGAATTTTGCGGTTCCGCGCTTTCGGCCTCTGTGCTTTGTGGTTCCGCGCTTTGGCTTTCGGCCTCCAGCGCTTCCTCCGCCTGCTCCTCCCACTCCCTGTACTGTTCTTCTACCTCCTGAAAATCAAACTCCCCTTTGCCGGCGCTGTCCTGGGCTTCCTGCAGAGGGTCCACCGCCCCGCCGTCCCCCTCCAGCGTCTCCAGCAGCTTGTCCCAGGCCAAATCCACCGCGCCGGTTTCCATATAATCCAGCACCGCCTGCTCAAAAACCGCTCCGGACTGATCCGTGGCAAAAACGATTCCTGTGACCTGTGCCTGCACCGGCTCGGGCCGCAGCCAGTCGCCGCCCATAAGGCCCCCTCCCCCCTGGAGGGATGCGTATTCCTGGATCCGCTCCGCCAGGAGGGCCCCGCTCCTGTCCCCGGCGGGGCAGAACAGGAGACGGTACCGCTCCCAGAGAGCCCGGTCAAATTCCGCAAACACCGACTGCAGGGCGGAATTGGCCGCCGCCTGCATCCGGTACCGAAGGCCCGCCCCT
>CALWEC010000071.1 GCA_944376945.1 uncultured Lachnospiraceae bacterium
AGGTAGGTCTTTTCCTCCGGCTGGTTGCGGAAGGCCTCCGGGGAATCCGGGGCGTCCACATGGGTCACCGGATTGTACACGGAAAGCTCCGGATCCCGGTGGAACAGCGGGTACAGGTTGTCCCGCACGGCCCGCTCCAAGGCCTTGCCGTAAAAGACCAGCTGGGCGGAATAATCCTCCATACGGATCCCCGGGAAATCCAGGGCGTCCTCCACCACCACGGACAGCTTCAGGTAAAACTGGCAGCGTTCGCTCTGGCTCTCCAGGATCACGTCCGTCAGTTCCCGGCGGCAGCGGCTCCGGGCCTCCTGGAAACGGGCGTCCAAGGTCCGCAGCTCCGAAGGGGTGACGTCGATCAGATCCTGCTCCTCGTCCACCTGCACATCCTGCAGCAGCTGGCGGCCGGCCTGGTCGCAGGCCTCGTCCCACTGCTGGGCCCATTGGGCCTCGCTGATATCCGGAAGGCTCTCCTGCGCCGGCAGGGCCGGGAGCGAAAAGTTTTTCCGCAGCTCCCCGGACAGCCGATCCGCGAACAGCTGTCGGGAATCCCCGGAAGCCTCCAGGATGTCCAGCAGCTGCCCGGCGCTGATGCCCTGGACCACCTGCATCTGGTTTACATGGAAGGTATTGTAGTAGATATTGCCGCCGGCCTGGGCCGGTTCCCGCCGGGCCCGCTCAATCTGGGCCTTCTTCTCCTCCTCCTCCAGCTGCCGCATGGCGTCGTCGTGCTCTTTCTGGGCCTTCTCCTGGAGCCGGCGTTCCTCCTCCTCCCCCCGCAGGATGGCCAAGGGGTTCTCCTCCGCCGCTTTTCCCGCCAGCCCTTCCTGGCAGAACCGCTGGAACAGCAGGCAGTTGAAGCGCAGCTCATAGTCCGGGCCCGGCCGCAGGACGCCGCTGGCGGTGGGATACTGGGTCTGCCGCAGCAGGCCGCGGGTTTTTAGGGCGGCGGCGGCTTTCAGGCAATCCCCCTGCGCCCCGGAAAAATCCCGGACCGCGTAGGCCCCGCTCTCCGCCCGCTCCGCCAGCAGGCGGAGCACCTCCGCCTGGGGCTGGGTCAGATATTTGCACCAGCCCCGGAACAAGGGCTCGCAGGCAGAGTAGATGGCGTCCCGGGCCTTGGGCATGTCCAAGGTCCCCCCATTTTTTTCCTGATTGTCGTACACCTGCTCCGCCGCCGCTTCCAGCACCCAGGGGATGCCGCCGCTTAAATCGTACAGGGCGTCCACCAGCTTGTCCGGCAGCTTCCACTCCGCCCGCTCCTGCCGCCGCCGCAGCAGGGCCGCCGCGTCCTCCCGGGACAAAGGCTCCACACAGATAGGCCGCGTAAACTTCTGGAGCAGGTAGGAGCCTGGCATATGGGGCGGCAGGGAATCCTGGGACAGGTCAAAATTGGTGGCGGCCACGCATAGAAGCATCCGGTTCTCAATCAAGCTCCGCAGCACCTCATGGTGCTCCATGGTCACCCGGGGGGAGGCAGTAAAGCGCTCAAAATGATCCATCAGCAGCACCGGGAAATACCCATATTTCCGGTGCAGCCGGGTAATCAGCCGGTTCAGCCGGTCCTGGCCGGATTCCCCGGCCACCCCCCTAAGTTCCCCCAGCAGGGCCTCCTTCCTCTGCGAATCCGGCAGATACAGCTCCGCCGCGTCCAGGATCCGCTCCGCCAGGTAATGGCAGATGGCGTTGCCGTCCTGCTGGGCGGAAAGATCCGCCTCGCAGGCCAGGATCTTCCGCTCCGCGGCCAGCCGCTCACAGTAATCAAAGGAAAACGCCGTGCGCAGCAGGGACGTCTTTCCGCACCCCTGGACCCCCAGGATCACCGGGTTGACTTTTTGTTCGATACAGGCCGCCAGTTCCTCGAAATACCGCTGGCTGCCAAACCATTCCTCCCGGTTCTCCACAGGGAACCGGCTCATAAATGGATTCAACTTTCCCTCCTCCTCTCACCAGGGCCTGTCAAAACAGGCCGCTGTAATCCTCCTGGGACGTCTCCGGCCGCTGGGCTTCCGGTTCCGTCCGCGCCGGCGGAAGGCCCTCCGGCTCCTTCCACGCCGCCGCCTGGAAGATCTCCGGATCCTCCGGCGCCCGCTCAAACCGGCTGGGCTGCGTCCGGAAGTACCGGCGGTAAATATCCTGGGCGAAGCCGTACAGCTGTTGGTTCACCGGATGCCGGGCCGCCACCTTTAAGGCCAGCAGCGTATTCATGGTCCGCTGGAGCTCCAAGGGATCCTGCCCCAGCAGCTCCCGGATCCGGTCGATATGGATAAACGCGTTCCGGCGGGAGGCCAGGCTCTGCATGGCGTCGATGAGCCGGTATTCCTCCCCGCTTTCACAGCCCTCGTAAAACTGCTTGCACCACTCGCCCGTTACCACCCTGGGCGCCGACTGCTGCACGTCCGCCGGATACACGGCGCCGCGCCAGTCCTTCCGGGCCCGCTCAATGGCTTTCTGGGCCAGCAGCTTGGTGTGCCACACCAGGCCGCCGGTGTAATTCCAGATCCACTGCATGGCCTCCGGCGTTACCTGAAGCTGGGGGTACGCCTGGTAGGGCCGGCGGATGACCTCCTGCATATCGGCCTCCGGCAGCTTGCCCACCTCGATCCCCTGCTGCCCAAAGCGCTGGAACAGCTGGTTGTTCTTTTCTCCCTTCAGGTTGTAGCGGATCAGCCAGTTGGAGCCGCAGAACACAAAGTGCACCGCCTCCCGGCATTCCGCCTGGTTCAGCATCCCGCTGAGGGCGCCAAAGAGGCCCTCCAGGTTCCGGTGCCCGTCCCCCGGGCGGCTTTCCTCCACCCGCTGGAACAGCCGGTCGATCTCATCGATGATCAGATACAGCCCCCGGCCTTCCAAGACCTGCTTCAGCTTCCGGTAGAACAGGCTCAGCTTCTCCGGTTCCCGGTCCGCGCAGTAGGCGGAACCGCTCCATTTTTCCCTCAGCTGCGCCCACCGGCTGTCCGACTCCAGCGCCGGCAGCTGCAGCTCCGCCTCGTCCAGCACCTGGTCCACAAACACAAACTGGATGGGATGGCTGCCGCGTATCGTCTGGCAGTCGGTCTTTACACAAAGCACCTGGGGGCAGTGGGACTGGATATAAGCCTTCAGGTAGTTGAGCAACGTGGTCTTTCCGGTGCGGCGGATGCCGTAAACCAGCGCGCTCCGGTAGGAGCCAAAGTCCTTCCCCTCCACCAGGGAGCGGAGCATGGCCGTCTCCTCCTTCCGGCCCACAAAGTCCGGGCTGTACACCTCCCCGGTCTCCGGATCCGTCTGGAAGGCGATGCCGTTGGCCTCCCGGCAGAGCAAGTCTGCCGGATAGTCCGGCGGTTCCGTCTGGCCTAACCGGATCTCCCCTTTGTCCGCCACCATGGCATATTGTTTTCCGTTGTGGGAGAAGGTTACGTTTAACAGGTAGCCCAGCCGTTCCGTATCCGCCGCGCAGTCGTAATCCAGTTCAAAAACCGCTTGGCTGCCCGGGGCCAGGCTGCTCAGGGCATAGGGGCGGCGGTGGGTGTTGTCGCTGTAGCTGGCCTGGATGACTATCTCCCGGGCCGGCGCCTGGCCAATGTTGCGGACCTGGCCAGAAAGGCTCCCAAAGGACCGCTGGGCCGCGGCATATCGGGGATTCAAAACCTCAAACCGCAGCACCGGCCGCTGGTCCAGCTCGTTGATGGCGTCGTTGATCAGCTTCTGGACCCGGTTTTTTAGCTCCATCCAGCGGTTGGTCTCAATGTCCTCCAGCTGCCGGTAGCCGACGGAAAGATCCTCCCGGAGAATCTCCGGGTTCTCCCGGGCCGCGGAGGCATAGCTGTTCCGCAGGCTGTCCAGCACCCGGTAGATCTGCCCCACGCAGGCCATCAGCAGCGGGTCGTTCAGGAGGCCGCGCATATAGTGGAACAGGGAACGGTGCTCCCCGTAGCATTCCAGCAGTCCGCCCAGGGTCTGGAAGGACTGGAGCAGGCCGTACAGGGCGTTGGGCATGGCCTTCCGGGCCTCCTCCCAGCCGTAGCCGCCGGCCTGGCTGTGCTTCAGGAGCCCGGCCAGGGCCAGCACCGCCTGGTTGGCCGTCTGGGTATCCCCGCTGGAAAACGCCCTATAGTAGCAGTCGCTTCCCATCAGTAGCAGGGCGTCCTGCCGCTGCTCCGCCGTGCCGTCCGCCAGGCAGCGCCGGTAAATCTTTTCCGAAAGGGCCGCCTTGGCCTGGACCGTCCCGGCCAGCCGCTGGATCCCCCGGTGCTCCTCCTCCAGGCTCTCCAGGCTTTCCGGGCCGTACAGGGCCTCCTTCCCCTCCGCGAAAAACGGCACCGTCTGGGAAGGGTCCGTCTCCCCGCTGTCCACCGTCTCCTCCGAGACATTCCACAGCTGGGGATCCCGCTGCCGGGAAATTTTGGCGTTTGCCCCCTTGGAATCCAGCAGCAGGAAATGGGCGGGCATCAGCCGGGAGCCAATGGAAGTATCCCGCTGGCTCACCAGGGACTGGGCCAGGCTCTGGTAGCGCCGGTTCATTTCGTCCGCCCGCCGGGTATCGGCCAGGGAGGCGCAGCTAAGGACCGGGCCGTCCTTATGGTACGGGTTGTACGGATACTTGACCACATAGCAGTAGTAGGCTTTGGCCACGTCGCTGTACAGAGTGTCCACCGCCTCCAGCTTTTCCGCGTCCGGCACCGTAGGATCCAGGCCCCGCATCACCGCCTGGGCCAGCTGGGCGTTCTCCTTATTCAGGTACATAATCAGCCGCCCCACCTCATCGGCCCGGGGGGAGTAGGCCAGGGTCAGCACCAGGTTGATGCAGCTCCACACATGAAAGTGGGAGGAGCCCACCTTGGCCATGACCTCCCGGTTCCGGGAGAACAGGGCCGTCACCCGGTACCGGGCCTCGTATTCCTCCCGCGCCTTCCGGGGGGAGGAGATGTTCTTGCCGGTCCGGAAGTCGATATGGGTCAGGCCAAACCGGAGCTGCAGCTGGTGCATGGCCCGGTACAGGCCGCTGGCGTGCCGGTCGTCCCCCTGTTCAAACAGGCTGTCCGCCTTCTTGGACAGTTCCGTCTGATACCCGCTGTGGCAGATGAGAGCGCCGGTGAGCAGGGCCAACGCGTACAGCTGCTCCGAATCCTTGCGGATGGCCGCGTCCACATACCGCTCCCGCACGGACACCGAAAGGCTGTAGTCCTCAAAAGGCGTTTCCAGGATGGACGCCAGGGAGCCAAATTCGATCTGGCTTTCCAGCTGGCGGAAGCAGCCGCCGCTTACAAAGTCCTCCGCAAACTGCAGCTGCTTCTGCCGCTGGCTCTGGGGGCGCGCCCCCCGGGGCAGGCCCAGCTCCCGGCGCAGCCATTGGATGACCGCGTCCCGCTGTCCTTCCTCGGTTTCCAGCAGCAGCCGCAGCACGCTGCGGCCAAAGCCGATGTCCTCCACCTGGTGGATCTGGCAGCCCAGGGCCGCCTGGATCTCCTCCTGCTTTTCCCAGGCGCCTCGCAGCAGTTCCAGCCAGTTGCCGGTAATGCAGCTGCGGTAGCCCAGGCTCAGCCGGGCCTGCTCTCCCTGGCTGCGGTTGCTCAGGGCCGAAAGCACCTGCTCCCGCACCGCGGAAACCTCCACCGATTCGCTGTAAGGCATGGACGCCGCCCCCACCCGCCGGTAAAATTCCCCGGTGTCCTGGGTAAAGTCGTAGTCCGGCACCTCCCCGGTGAGCCCGTTGGCCAGCAACAGGGCGTCCAGGGCCGCCAGCATCCGGGCGTACTGCCGCGGCTCCCGCCGGTAGTAGGACTGGGAGTTCCGGGCCGGCTGCAGCCGCGCCAATCCGCGCAGGCACTGGTGGAGAATGGGCAGGAAGCCCTCAAACTCCGTGCAGCACAGGTCGTACAGGGCGTTGTAGATCCCATAATCGTCCGGGAACATGTTCCGCATCCGGCAAAGCACGTGGGCGGTCTCCCGGGCCCGGCCCTTTTGGATGCCCTCTCCCACCAGCGCGTTGATCTGCTGCAGGTTGGGGGTGTTCCCGTCCGGCAGCACCATATTCAGCATAATGTGGTTTTCCGCGTCCGCCGTCCACCGGGCCAGTTCCTCCGGGCTCAGCCCGGCCAGGGAATCCACCAGTTCCCGGTAGTTCATCTTTCCCAGCACGTTCCGCAGCATCCCCAGCAGGTTCCCTGCCTCCGCGTACCGGCCCTCCAGCAGCAGGTGGACGGCCGTCACCACGCCCAGGTTGCAGCAGCTGCCCAGCAGGGCCTTGCCAAACCGGTCCATCAGATGGGAGACTGCCTCCGGGAAGCCGGTCTTGACCGCGATCAGGGACACGGACCGCAGGGTGGCGTGGTATTCCACTTCCGTCTGGGGAACCCGGCTGCCCAGGACGCCGGACAGTGCCAGCAGTTCCTCCCGGCCGCTCCACCGGGCAAAGTAGTCCGGGTGGGCGGTCAGCCGCTGCTCCAGGAAGATCCGGCAGGCAGCCACCTCCTCCGCCGGGGCGGATTTAGCCCAAAACAGCAGCGTCCGCAGCAGCAGATCCCACTGTTCGTATTTTTCACCGTATTCCGCGCACTCCTGCCAGGCAAAGGCGCCGCGGGCGCAGGCCAAAAACAGCAGCTTGGCGTATGCCACCGGATTGTCCTGCAGCGGCAGCCGGGTGCAGGAGCGCCACACCGCCGCGTCCCGGGGATCGGCATAGAGCTGGCGCAGCAGGGCGTTGCTTTCGCTTTCGGAAAGCATCCGGTTTTCCCCCTCCCGTTCCAGGGCCGGGCCCGGCGTCCCCTTTTCTTCCTCCCCGCAGGCCAGGCTGGCAAAGGCCAGATAGCGCTCTGCCTCCTCCACCGGCGCCTGCAGCAGATAATCCCGGAACAGCTCAAAATAGCTGGGAAGGCTGGCGCCCCACACAGACTGCAGCTGGTCCGCCAGGATCTGTCCCATTTCTTCGCCCAGCTGGTCCGCCGGCCGGTCCGCCAGCCTCCGCAGCAGATAGAAGGCGTAGGCGTCCTGCCCCAGGGCTTTTTCCACAAAGTACAGGCACAGGAAGCCCTCGGCGGTCTGGTACTGCCGGCAGTAGGAGGCGCACCACTCCGCCGTCTCCGGCGCCAGTTCCTCCGGAAACTGCCCCTGCACAAAGGCCTTTACCGACAGCCGGCACACAAAGCCGCGGAATTCCCCGTTGTTCTCCGTCTCCGGCATCCGGGCCGCGCGCTGGAAAAACCGCAGCACCGGCCGGGGATCCTCCGTTTTCTCCGCCAGCCGGGCCAGGCCCGCATACACCGGGTACCGGCCCAGCCGGTCCGGATCCTCCAACAGCGGCAGCAGCGCCTCCACTGCCTCCGGCTCCGCCGGATACCGCTCCAGGATCCGGCCCATTTCCGCCGCCTCCTGCTCCGGGTCCAGGGACGGGTCCTCCTGGATCAGGCGCAGCTCCAGCCGCGCCATCCGGCTGTCCGGGGCTCCGTCCTGGCCGTTTAGCCGCTGCAGCCGCCGCAGCCCGGAAAGCCGCTCACGGGCCGGGGCTTCCTCCAGCCTGGCCAGCGCCGCTTCCCGGAACTGCTGAGCCCGGCCGGACAAATCCCCCACCTGCAGGTTTTGGTACAAATACAGGGCCAGCTCCTCCTGCCCCTGTTCCAGAGCGTCCTGCTGCAGGGGCTCTAGCAAAGCAGCGGGAATGCTTCCTTCGCCGGTCACCACCTGCCGGAGGGCTTCCTCCGGCAGCCCGTCCAGCCAGGCGGAAAAGCCGTCAAACAAAAGCCGCTCCAGGTCCGGCCGGCGGCCAGCCTCCGCCAAAGCGGCGGTGAGCCTTCCGCCCCAGCGCCGGAACCATTCCAGGGCCTCCGGCTCCCGCAGGTCCGGCAGGGCCGGCAGCGGCGTCCGGGTCTCCGGATATAGCTTGAGCTCCGCAGTGAAAGCCTCCAGCTGTTGGCTCCAGCGGTCCGCCTCCGGGGCGCAGTTCTCCAGAAACTCCCCGTAGGCTCCCTGCTGGAACAGCATGGCCCCGTATTCTTCCCGGTGAGTTTCCCGCAGGGACGGGTACGTCCGCATCAGCCGGAAGGCTTCCTCCTCTTCCCCCAATTCCCGGTACAGGTTCCACAGGATCCCAGCCGCCTGGGGATCCGGCAGGGCAAAGCGGGCAAAAGCCTCCGAAGCCCCCCGGTAGGTTCCCACAAACTGGCAGAGGCGCTGGGCCAGGCTGACCGCGTCCATCCCTTTGGGATAGCGGTCGGCCCGGTACACTTCTCCCACCTTCCGGGCCAAAGCCTCCGGGACCCCCTGTTCCCGGGCATAGGCCTCCGACGCGTACTCCCGCAGGTTCCGGTCCAGGATCACCACGCTTTTGAGCAGCGGATCCTCCAGATATCCCCGCAGCTTCCCTACCGTCCCGTAGAAGTCCCGGATCCCATCCGGTTCGGATTGGGCCAGTTCCTGGAAGGCCGCCTGGACCAGCGGCACGGTATCCAGCATCCACAGGCAGTCCTGCAGATGCGCCCGCACATAGGCCTGGGTATCCGCCGCCGGGTTCCGGCGCAGCCGGGCAATCAGATACAGCTGCCGGCAGCGGCTGTCCTCCGCGTACCGCCCGGCATACGCCTCATACAGGCGGCAGCACTCCTGCCAACGCCCTTCCTGGGCCAGCACCAGCATCAGATGGGAGCCGTGGATCTGCGGGTTGGCGGCAATCCCCTTCCACATATATTGTTCCGCCAGCCCGTGAAGGTTCTTCTGGAAGCGGTACAGCCGGAGGCCTGCGTCGTAGTCCTCCCGGCTCTCGCAGTCCGAAGCCGCCTCCCCGGCGGCCGCTTGCGTCAGCCGCTGGATCTCCTCCGGGCCGTAGCCCATGGCCGAAAGCCCCGCCGG
>CALWEC010000072.1 GCA_944376945.1 uncultured Lachnospiraceae bacterium
CCCATCGGTCGTGATGGTGCCGACCTTATTGTTATTCTGGTCGTAAATGTCAAAGGTAGCTTCCAGGCCGGTAGCCGCATTCCGGGAGCTGACCTTTTGGATCTGGAACTTGCCTTCGTCCGGCTTATTCACCACCTGAGTGGAAGCCGAAGGGTAGCCTTCTCCCTGGTTCTGGCCAGCCACTACCTGAAGGATGGCGGACCAGGCCGGGTAGCCTTCCTGCTCCTCCTCCACCAGAATGTACAGCCCCGGCTCCAGGCCGTCAATGGAGGCCTTGCCTGCCGCGTCTGTGGTGGCCACGCCGTTGGTCATACCAGCCTTATCGGTAACTTGGCCGCCCTGGCGGTATTTGGTATCGCCAAAGGTGTAGCTGCCGTTTGCGTCTTCCACCGCCTGGTACAGCCGGAACGGCACGTTGGCCATCGGCGTACCCTGGCCGCCCTCCGCGTCCATGGTGGTGGTCTTTTCAATTACCAGCTTGCCCAGACGGTGGTTTTCCACCGTTACTTCCACAATCTTCTGGGTCTCGGCGGCGAAAGGGGTGGTTACCGTATACACGGTCTCCGTATCCGCCGTATAGCCGCTGGGAGCGCTGTTTTCCTTAATATAATAGGTAGTGTTTGCCGTCAGGCCGCTGAACACCGCCGCGCCGTTGGCGTCGGTGGATTTGGTTTCCTTGGGCTGCTGGCAGTCTTCGTCCAGGTACAGGGTAAAGCTGGCGCCTTCCAGCTTCGCGCCGGTTATTATGGAATCCTGCTTTACCACCCGGACGCCCACCTGCTGAGCGTTTTTCACCGTCACAGCGGTCTGCTGGTTTTCCGACACAGTAAGGCCGCTGCCGGTCTCCGTGCCCATGCCGGTTCCGTCCACCCCGGCAATGACGGAGGTCATAACCGTGTAGCCGTCCGGGGCCTTGGTTTCCTTCAGCCAGTAGGTTCCCACCGGAAGCAGCTTGGACAGGCCCTCGCCGTTTTCCCCGGTGGTAAAGGTGTCCACCGGCGTGCCGGTGCAGTCCGCGTTGTTATACACTTCAAAGGTGGCCCCGGCCAGCCCCTTATCGGGCGCCGAAGCGTCCACCTTGGTCACTTTAATCTGGCCGTACAGGGTGGTGTTGACCACCTTGGTCTCCGTCTGGCCGTTGTCCACCATCACCGGCTGCCGTCCCTCAATGGGAGTAAAGCCATCCGGGGTTACCGTTTCCTTATACCAGTAGGTGCCAGGGGCCACCATAAAGGGCTTCCCGGTTTCCTTGTCCACCGTCACCGCGTTGCCGGTGGCGTCCAGCTTGGTCACCAGCGTGGCCAGCAGGGTGCCGCCTTCCTGGCTGTCATAAATTTCAAACTCTACCCCTTCCAGAGGCTGCTCAAAGATGGATTGGTTTTCCCCATCGCTGAGGACGCCTACCTTATTGATGGAAAGGGGCAGCAGCGGCTGGTTCTGAATCTCCTTCAGCAGTTCCGTGGTCTGGTTGGCGGTGATGGTCACCGGCACCGGAGCCTCCAGCAGGGCGTAGCCTTCCGGAGCCACTTCTTCCTTCAGCCAGTAGCTTCCCGCCGGGATCTGGCCGCTGGACGCCCGGCCGGTGTTATTCTCTGTGGTCAGGGTCACCGGCTTGCCGGTGCTGTCCAGGACGGCTTCCGTGCAGTCCTCATTCTGATACAGGGCAAACTGGGCCCCGCCCAGATAAATGGTTTCTCCCTGCGCATCCGGAAACTTGGAGGTTTTTACCAGGGTCAGCCGGCCATAAGGGGAGGTATTTAAAAATACCGGCTTCTCCGGGGTGCTTCCTTCATCCTTCCACACCGGACGGTTCAGCTGGTTGGCCGTCACGGTCACGTCCCGGGAGGCCGCCAGCACGTAGCTGTTCTGCAGGTTGTCCGGCAGTCCGGTCTCCGCCAGGGTGTAATCTCCTGCCAGCACCGCCGGGAAGTACACCCGGCCGTTTTCATCGGACACGGCGGTGTAAACCCGCTGCCCGTCCTCCTTGCTGGTCAGGGTAAAGGTTACGCCTTCCAGCGGGGAGGTTTCGCCCACCGAGCTTTTTCCATATTTATAGAATTCCAGGCTGCCCACGGAATCCGCCGTATTGGTCACCGTAATCTCCCCCGAAGGGCTGACCGTTACGCCGGAGGCCGCCGCTGCCGTTACGTTCCCGTCCGCGTCCACCGTAATGGCCAGCCGGCCTTCAAAGGCCTTGGCAAAGCCGGCAGGGGCGGAAACCTCCTCCAGGTAGTAGGTGCGGCCTACCAGCAGCTCGTCAAACACCACCTGGCCGTCCTGGTTGGTCTCCGTAACATTGCCAATGGGCTGGGCGTGGATGTCGTTGGCCACCTGCGTACCCTGGGCGTCCCGGAACAGGGCGAAGGAAGCGCTGCCGTAGCCGCCCTCTCCCAGGGAGAAGGTCTGGCCGCCGATCTGCACCAGCTTTTCCACCGTCAGGTCCACCGACTTTACGTTGCCGTCGTACTCGCCCAGCTGGATCTCCGCCGCGTCATTCTTCCGGACCTCCTCCTCGCCGATCAGGGTGTAGGTCAGCTCCGCGGTGTTTTTCAGCACCCAGGGCTCCAGCACCACGTCCGCCGGCACCTGGTAGGCTTCCACCGGGTAGCGGAGGGTTACCGTGTACTGGGTGTCCACCGGAGCGCCGTTGTACAGGTACTGGTTCTGGCCCTGGGGGTCGTCCAGGCTGTCCAGGGCGTAAATCTGGATGGCCGTGGCTTCCCCGGCGGCGTTGGTCACCACCTGGTAGTCGGATCCCTCCGTCAGGACGCCCCGGCCCTTGGTGCTCACCGACACCACCGTAGCGCCGCCGCCCTCCGGCGTGTTGTCCGGCAGGTTGTCCACCAGCAGGAAATCTGCCTTGCCGTCTCCGTTGTGATCCGCAAAGTCCAGACGGCCGGTGCGGTTGGCCACATAGCCTTCCGCCTCCCCTTCCGCCGGATCCTGGGCGGACGCCTGGTTGATTACGTCCAGGGTGTAGTCCACCTCAAAATATTCCTTGCCATCGTCCCCGGTAACCCGGTCGATGACCGTCTTGCCGTCCCGGGTTTCCACCGCCTTGTCCAGCCGCCAGCCATCGTTGGCATGGACCAGGGCGCTGGCTTCCGCGTTGGCTTCCACGTCTTCCGTGCCGCCGCCTGTGTTGTAGGTGGCCTGGAAGGTAATGGGGAACTCCAGCTCCGTCCCGTCCGCCAGCTTAAAGTTTTCCGTATGTACCGGGATGGCGATGGAACGGGCAATGCCTGCCTCCAGGGAGGTGTCCAGGGTCATGTTCAGCTGTTTCAGGCCGCCAATCCCCAGATCCACCACGTCACAGGTTTTTACCACATCCGAAACCACCTTGCTGGTATCCACCGTTACCCCTTGGGGCAGCATAACCGATACCGTGGCGGCCATGTAGCTGCCGCCTTCCGCCAGCGGCGGCACCGTAAAGGTAACCCGCAGGGAAAAGTCCTCCCCGGAGATTACGTATTCGCCTTCGTGCTCCGGAAGCGTAATGTCCGCCGCCAGGCTCAGGCTGGCGCTGCCAATGACGCCTTCCCCTTCCTCCGCCTGCACGTTTCCGGCGGCCTGGGATTCCTCCGTGCTCTCTTGCTGCACTTCCTCCGCCTCCGTGCTTTCCGGCTCCGAAGTACCGGCCGGCATCGGGTCTACCTGGGGCAGCCGGTTTCCTTCCGGATCCGCTTCCGTGGATTCCGCCTCGGTAGATTCCGCCTCCACAGATTCCGCTTCGGAACTCTCTGCCTCCGAAGACTCCGCTTCCGTGGAGCCTGTTTCCGCAGAGCCCGCCTCCGAGGATTCCGCCTGGGTAGAGCCTGCTTCCGCGGAGGCCGCCTCCGAGGATTCCGCCCCGGAGCTCTCCGGCTCCTGGCCCGAGCCGGACGCTTCCTGGCTTGTCTCTACGGCGTAGGTGTTCACGCTGTAGGAGTTGGGCGCAGCTACGCCCGCCACCATCAGCAGCGCCAGAAACAAAGCCAAAAACCTACGGCTTCCTAGCTTTCTTCCCTTTCTGTTCATACAAACCTCCCTCTGAACCTATTCCAAACTTTTCCATCTATTCCCCAAACAAACTGTCCCGTGCGCGCAGGCACGGCCCATTTTCAGTCTGATTTAGTATAGTGTACAACATAGGTGTCACACCAGCGTCACAAAACCTCTATTTTTCCAAATTTTTTTGGCGGTTCCCCGGGCAGCCCTTGTACTTCTGGAGCCCCCTTGCTATAATGATTTTAGCCGGCCGGCGGCTGGCCCGAAACAGTATGGACCCTGTGCTTTAAGGAAGGGAATTATGAAATCAGAACGTCTTCACATCCAGATGTTTGGCGAATTCCATATGAAAAACGATTACTACCAGTACGTCCCCCGCTCCAGCAAAGGAGGGCAGGTGACCACCCTGATCACCTACCTGCTGGCCAATAAGGACGTAGAGGTTTCCAAGGAAAAGCTGGTGGACATCCTGTGGCCGGAGGAGGAAATCTCCAACCCCACCGGCGCCCTGCGCAACCTGATCTACCGGGCCCGGCAGGAGCTGGACAATTTCTTTCCCAACACCCATTCCCCGTGTATCCTGTTCCGGCGGAACGCCTATATGTGGAACCGGGCCATTGACTGCGACACGGACATCGACCGCTTTGAAACCCTGTACAACCAGGCCCAGAAGGAGGCGGACCCGGCGGAGCAGCTGCGCTGCTACCGGGAAATGTTCCAGCTTTACCAAGGGAATTTCCTTCCGCTCCAGGGGCGGGAGGAATGGGTCATGTTCCGCAGCACCTACTACCAGAACCTGTACATTAAGTGCGTGCTGAACCTGTGCCGCCACCTGCGGCAGGCCGGGGAATTCCAGCAGGTAATCGACCTTTGCGAGCAGGCCAACCAGAAGGAGCTGATGAACGAATCCATCTACCGGGAAATCCTGGAGGCCTACCTGCAGCTGGGCCAGTCCCACCGGGCCCTGGACTATTACCGCTCGGTGCTGAACCTGTTCAACACCCGCTACGGGGTGGACGTGTCCGAATCCTTCGCGGATATCTACAGCCGCATCCTGCGGGCGTCCCAGAACCGGCAGCTGAACATCCAGGACCTGGAGGCCAACCTAAAGGAGGATAAAAACTCCCGGGGCAGCTTCTACTGCAACTTTGATATCTTTAAAAACATCTACCAGATCAACATGAGGGCCCTGCACCGGGTCAAAAGCAAACGGTATCTGGTGCTGATGACCCTGTCGGACCCGGAAAGCCCGGGGATCCTGACCAACGAGCTTCGGGAGGAGATGCAGGTCCTGCGGGACGTAATCCAGCACAACCTGCGGCGCAACGATGTGTTCACCCAGTCCAGCTACTCCCAGTATTCCCTGATCCTGACGGTCCCCGGGGAATCCGGCTGCCACATTGCCATCAACCGGGTGCGGGACCGCTATCTTTCCGACCGCCGGAACCCAGGGATCCAGCTGCACGTGGATATCAAGGAGATCGTCTGATTTCGAGGGATTTTACATGAAACATTTTTGGAGCGAGAGGCTTCCGCGCGTGGCGCTGAGCCTTTGTATCCTGCTGGCAGCCGGCCTGCTGCCGGCCGGCTGCGCCGGCGGAGGCGGCGGCCCAGAAGGGACGCCTGGCGCGGAGAGCCCCTCTTCCGGGGCCGAGCCCCGGGACAATACACCGGAAGTGCTGGTGCCGGAGGCTTCCGGCCAAGTGACCTACGGCGGCCAGCCGGCCACCCTGGACGCCTCCCACGCGGAGGAGGGGTATGTAATGCTCCGGTACGACGGGGACGCTTCCCCAGTTAAAATGCGCATCCAGATGCCGGACGAAACCCTGTACACCTACACCCTGCACCCAGGCGGCTGGGAGGTGTTCCCCCTGACCGGCGGGGACGGCTCCTACCAGGTGACCGTCTACGAATACCGCCCGGCCACAGACGACTATCTAAGCGCCTTTTCCCAGGAGCTTACCGTCTCCCTGAAAAATGAGTTTTCGGTGTACCTGTACCCCAACCAGTATGTAAACTTTACCGCGGACAGCCAGACGGTGGCCAAAGGGGCGGAGCTGGCCCAGGGGGCGGCGGACGATCTGGAGGTGGTCTCCCGGGTGTACCAGTATATCACGGAAAATATCGCCTACGACTCGGAGCTGGCCGCCACGGTCCAAAGCGGCTATCTGCCGGACGTGGACCAGGTGCTGGAGCGGGGCCGGGGCATCTGCTTTGACTACGCGGCCCTGATGGCCGCCATGCTCCGAAGCCAGCGGATCCCGACCCGGCTGGAAATCGGCTACGCCGGTACCGCCTACCATGCCTGGATCAGCACCCATATAGACGGCCTAGGCTGGGTCAACGGCATTATCCATTTCGACGGCTCCACCTGGACCTTGATGGACCCCACCTTTGCCGCCAACTCTGCCGCGGACGACCTGAAGGATTTTATCGGAAACGGCGACAACTATCAGACCAAGTACCGTTATTAGGGCACACCGTGACCTGTCAGGAGGAACCTATGGCACACACATCCCCCAAACCGTTACACTACCGCGAGCTTTCCGTATTCTGCAGCCAGATGTCCCTTATGCTTTCCGCCGGCATTTCCGCCATGGAAGCCGTGTCCATCCTGCGGGAGGGGCTGGAAGACCCAGGGGCCCAGGCGATCCTCGGCCAGGTTTCCGATTCCCTGGAAGCCGGGGAAAGCCTGTTTGCGGCCTTGTCCGCCCCGGAAGGGGCCTTCCCCCGGTATTTCCTGGATATGACGGACACCGGCGAGCGGGCGGGCCAGCTGGACGCGGTGTTTTCCTCCCTGGCCGACTACTACAGCCGGCAGGACGCCCTTTCCCGGAACATCCGCAGCGCCGTGGCCTACCCTCTGGTAATGATCGCCATGATGCTGGCGGTGATCCTGGTGCTGGTGATCCAGGTGATGCCCATTTTCCGGCAGGTTTACGCCCAGCTGGGAACGGAGATGAACCGTTTTTCCGCCGGGGTCCTGGACCTGGGCGCCTGGCTCAGCCGCTACAGCCTAGCCTTCCTGATCCTAGCGTGCGCCCTAGTCCTGGCGCTGCTTTGGCTTACCAAAACCGCCTCCGGCAAGCGGCGGCTGGCGGTCCTAAGCCGCCGCCTGCCAGGGATCCGGCAGATTACCCGGGCCACGGCCCTCAGCCGCTTTGCCGACGGCATGGCCATTACCCTGCGCAGCGGCCTGGACACAGACGAAAGCCTGGAGCTGGCTGGCCGGGTCACCGAATCCCCCGAGCTGCGGGATAAAATTGAAGCCTGCCGGCAGCAGGCCTCCCAAGGGACGGATCTGGGGACGGCGTTCCGGGAAAACGGCCTGTTTTCCGGCCTGGCCGGCAAAATGGTTTCCGTAGGGATCCTTTCCGGTTCCCTGGACACGGTGCTGGCCCAGGTGGCGGAGCAGTACGCGGAGGAAGCGTCCCAGCGCATCAACCGGGCGGTAGCCCGGCTGGGGCCTACCCTGGCGGCCCTGCTGTCCGTGCTGGTAGGAATCATCCTGCTGTCCGTTATGCTGCCGCTGATGGGCATTATGTCCAATATTGGCTAAGGAGGTAGCTGCCATGAACCGATTCGCCATGGGCCGGCCGGTCCGGAATTTTCCGCTGGGCCTCCTGCTTTCCGCCCTCCTGTTCCTGGCGGTGGCCATCCTGACGGTGGAGGGCCTTTCTTCCGTCTCCGAAACCACCGGGCAAAAGGGCCTGGAAAGCCTGGAGACGGCGCTGCTGCGGGATGTGGTCCACTGCTACGCCACCGAAGGGTTTTATCCGCCCAGCCTGGAATACCTGGAAGAGCACTACGGCCTTACCTATGACAAAAGCCGGTACTGGATCGACTATCAGCCTGTCGGCTCCAACTTGATGCCGGATATGACGGTCCTGGAAATCCGCTGAAAGGGAGAATCCTATGCGTCCCAAAACCGATTTTCTTTTTACCCTGGCGCTGTTTACCCTCTTTGCCCTGGCGGCTCTGGCCCTGGTGGTCACCGGCGCCCGCGTATACCGGAGCACCGCCGCGTCCATGGAGCAAAACTATACCACCCACACCGCCTTGGCCTATGTGGCGGAAAAGCTCCGGCAGAACGATGTGGCAGGGGCGGTGGAGGCAGACGGCAGCCGCCTCTGCCTGACCCAGTACGGGGAGGAAAATTCCTGCCTCTATATCTATGAATACCAAGGATGGCTCACCGAGCTTCTGATTCGGGAAAGCCAGGAATTCCGCCCGGAAAGCGGCCAGCGGCTGCTGGAAATCCAAAGCTTTTCCGCGGAGCCAAAGGCCGGTTCCCTCTATGAAATCTCGGTTTCCGGGACAGACAGGGAAACCGTCTCCCTGCTGGTGGCCCCCCGGGCCGCCGGATAGGAAGGAAACGGAACGCCGTAGCCGCGCCGCCTGAAGGCGCCTATGCAAGGAGGGATCCGCATTGGAAAACGACCACAAGTCCAGCCTGTTCCTGATGGAACTGATCCTGGCAATTTTCTTTTTTGCCCTGGCCAGCGCCGTCTGTATGCGGCTGTTTGCCCGGTCCCACACCCTGCGAGGGGACACGGAGGATCTAAACCAGGGGGTTTTCCTGGCCCAAAGCGCCGCGGCGGCTTTTGAAAGCGCCGGCGGGGATCTAAGCCAGCTGGTCCAAATCTTCCCGGAGGGAAGCCTGGACGCCGGAGGCCAGGTTTTTACCGTTTATTACCAAAGCAGTTGGGAGCCGCTGGCTGTTCCGGCCCAGGCCGGTGAGGCGGCTGGGACGTCCGAAAGCCCGGCGGAGGCGGCCTACCGGCTTTCGGTGTCTCTGGAGGAGCCTGCCTCCGGCAGCTCCCTCCGGCAGGCCCAGGTAACCGTAAGCCGCCTGGGCGGGGCCCAGGAAACCATTTTTTCCATTCCGGCAGCCGTCCAAACCCCCCGGAAGGCGGCGGAGGCGGAAGGCCCCCAGGCCGCGTAGACCAACCGGCAGAGGAGGATCCAATCCATGAAAAGAAAAAGCGCTTCCTTCGGCATGGGAACCGGCACCACCTCCCTGCTGATGATCTTTGTCCTGCTGTGCCTGGTGGTGTTTGCGGTGCTTTCCCTGGTCAGCGCCAACGCCGGTTTTAAGCTGGCGGACCGGCTGGCCCAGCGCACCGCCGCCTACTACGCCGCCAGCCAAAAGGGACAGCAGCGGCTGGAAGAACTGGACCGCCAGCTGGCAGCCCTCTATGAGAGCGCGCGGAAGGACGCGGCCGCCGGGGAGGACGCCTCCTACCGCGTCGCCTGCCTCTCCTACCTGTCCTCCCTGGACGGGACCCTGGCGGAGGACCCGGAAACCGGGGACCTGCTGTTTTCCTTCCAGGAAAAGATCACCCAGGAGCAGCATCTGGCCGTCGCCCTTTCCATCCCCGCCCAGCCGGAAGCCGGCCAGCCCTTCTACCAAATAAACGCCTGGCAGACCAAAGCCAGCCAGGCGTGGGAACCGGATAATTCACTGAATCTGATGCCGTAGGGCCGCTACAGCCGCTTGGAAAGCATCTCCGGGTTGGAGGCATGCTGCAGCGCCACGTCCCGGTGGATCCGCCCTGCCTGGCACAGCTTCAGCAGGCTCTGGTCCATGGAAACCATTTCCTCCGAGTTGGAGGAGTAGACCACCCCGTCAATCTGATGGATCTTGTTTTCCCGGATCATATTCCGGATGGCCGGGGTGACCGTCATCCGCTCAAAAACCGGGATCAGCCCCCCTTCCACATCCGGCACCAGCTGCTGGGAGACCACCGCCCGCAGCACCATGGACAGCTGTACCGCAATCTGATGCTGCTGGTTGTTGGGGAAGACGTCGATAATCCGGTCGATGGTGTTGGCCGCCCCAATGGTGTGAAGGGTGGACAGGATCAAATGGCCGGTTTCCGCCGCCGTCATGGCCACCTGGATGGTCTCGTAATCCCGCATTTCCCCCAGGAGGATGGCGTCCGGGCTTTGGCGCAGCGCCGCCCGCAGGGCCGTCAGATAGCTTTCCGTATCCGAGCTGATTTCCCGCTGGCTGACAATGCTCTTTTTGTGGGGATGCAGAAACTCCAGCGGATCCTCCAGGGTGATAATGTGATCCTCCCGGCTGCTGTTGATCCGGTCAATAATACAGGCCAGGGTGGTGGATTTGCCGCTGCCGGCCGGCCCGGTTACCAGCACCAGGCCTTTGCTGTAATCCGCCAGGCTCAAAATATGGGGGGTGATCCCCAGCTTCTCCGGGTCGGGGATCTGGAAGGTAATCACCCGCACCACCGCCGCCATGCTGCCCCGCTGGCGGTACACGCTGGCCCGGAACCGGGAGACTCCCGGAATGGCAAAGGAAAAGTCGTCGTCCCCGGTGCGCAGGAACCGGCCCATATCCCGGTTCCCGGCCAGGACATAGATCCCCTGGATCATTTCTTCCGTATCCGCCGGCGTCAGCCGTTCCGGGGATACCGTCTCAAAAACGCCGTTGATTTTCGCGGAAAGCGGCCGCCCGGCTACGATAAAAATATCCGAAGCCCCCTGCCCGGCAGCTTCCGTCAAATATTCCATCCGGTCCATACTGTCTCCTTGGAGAGTTTTCCCAATCGGTTTCTTGGTTCCATTATAGCCCAACCGGCCTCGGCAGACAAGGGGCCGGAACCGCTTTTTGCCTGGTAGGCCTGGATCCCGCCGGCAATGGCCTCCGCCAGCTTTTGCTGGTATTCCTCCGTCCCCAAAAGCGCCGCCTCCTCCGGGCAGCTTAAGAACCCGCACTCCACAATGGCGGCCGGGCACGGCGTGTGCAGCAGAAGGTAGTAGTTGTCGTTGGCTTTGGGCGTCCGGTTGTACGGGGTCACCGGCTCAAAGGCCTCCTGGATGGACTCGGCCAGCTGCCTTCCCTCCTCCGAGGCCTTGTAATAGAATACCTGAGGCCCCCGGACGCTGCCGTCGTGGTAGCTGTTCTGGTGGATGCTCACCACCAGCGCCGCACCCTGCTGTTCCGCCAGCCTGCAGCGGGCCTTTAGATCCGCCATTTTCTTATTCCGGTCCTGTTCCTGATACAGGCCGGAGTCGTCGGCCCGGGTCATCACCACCGTGATCCCCGCTTCTTCCAATTC
>CALWEC010000073.1 GCA_944376945.1 uncultured Lachnospiraceae bacterium
CCGGCACGGCGCAGGCGGAGGGGAATGCCTGCCCGGACTGCGGAAAGGAAGAAGGGAAGCTGGTGAGCATGTTTTCGGCTGCCTGGAGCCCCACCGGGGAGGAGCAGTCCTGCTCCCAGCTGGGGTACGGCCAGGACCAGGAAGAGCGGCGGATTATTACCCGGAACTATCTGTGTGGCTGTGGGAACGCTTATTCTGTGAAAGCCGTGGAAAACCGCTGGACCTGCGGCGGGACCGTGGAAATAGCGGATTTGGCGCGTTATCTGGCCGTTCTGGCCGGAGCGGCGGAAAATCCCAATCCCTGTGCCTGCGGCGGCAGCTACTTCCCGGGGGCAGTGGAGTATACCGCCTGGGCCACACAGAAGATTGAAAAAGACTGCGCGCACAACTGGCTGGGAAGCGATTACCTGCAGCGGCGGCGGAGAATCACCACGCTGACCTGTTTTTCCTGCGGGGAAGCATATGGTAAAAGCACCTACGAGTTTCGATGGGTCTGCAACGGGTACTCTTGACATCTTGCCTTTGACAGATCCCCTGCCATATAGTAAAATTGGCATCAAGCCCCAGAGTGGGTCGGGGCGAAACTGTAGGTTAAAGGATGCGGATACAATGCGAAAATTGGCTTTGAGTGAAGATATTTTGCTGCAGGCAGAGAAACCGGCCCGTTACACCGGCGGGGAAATCAACGCGGTGATCAAGGACCGGGAGCAGGTGGCGGTCCGTTTTGCCATGGTGTTCCCGGACGTCTACGAGATTGGGGAATCCCACCTGGGGATGAAGATTCTGTATCACCTGCTTAACGCCCGGCCGGATGTGTGGTGTGAGCGGGTTTATTCCCCTTGGATGGATATGGACCGGCAGATGCGGGAAAAGGGGATTCCCCTGTTTGCCCTGGAATCCCAGGACCCTCTGAAGGACTTTGATTTTCTGGGCATTACCCTCCAGTATGAAATGTGCTATACCAATGTGCTGCAGGTGCTGGATCTGGCCGGGATCCCCCTGCTGGCGGCGGATCGGGGGGAGGACATGCCGCTTGTCATCGGCGGCGGCCCCTGCGCCTACAACCCAGAGCCTTTGGCGGATTTCTTTGACCTGTTTTATATCGGGGAAGGGGAAGTTTCCTACGACGCCCTGCTGGATGGGTACAAGGAAAACCGGGCCAGAGGCGGCAGCCGGCAGGATTTCCTGCGGAAGGCGGCGGAAATCCCAGGGATCTATGTGCCCTCCCTGTACCGGCCGGAATACCATGAGGACGGCACCCTGGCGGATTTTGTTCCCCTGTGCCCGGAGGCGCCCCGGAAGATCCGGAAGGTGATTGTAAGCCAGATGGACGAGGCGCCCTATCCTTTAAAGCCGGTGGTTCCGTACCTAAAGGCCACCCAGGACCGGGTGGTGCTGGAGATTATGCGGGGCTGTATCCGGGGCTGCCGTTTCTGCCAGGCGGGCATGATCTACCGGCCGGTGCGCCAGAAAAGCGTAGGGAAGCTGCTGGATACCGCCCGGTGTATGCAGGACGCCACCGGCTACGATGAGATTTCTTTAAGCTCCCTTAGCTCCAGCGATTACACCGAGCTGGGGCCGCTGCTCAACGGGCTGCTTTCGGAATGCCGGGATCGGAAGGTGAATATCTCCCTGCCTTCCCTGCGGATTGACGCCTTTTCCCTGGATGTGATGAGCAAGGTCCAGGACGTGAAAAAAAGCAGCCTGACCTTTGCCCCGGAGGGAGGCACCCAGAGAATCCGCAACGTGATCAACAAGGGCCTTACGGAGGAGGAGATCCTTTCCGGGGCCGCGGAGGCCTTCCGGGGCGGCTGGAATAAGGTAAAGCTATACTTTATGCTGGGCCTTCCCACGGAGACCGAAGAGGACATGCGGGGCATTGCGGAACTGGCGGAAAAGATCGCCAAGTGCTATTACGCGGAGGTGCCCAAGGAGCAGCGGAAGGGAAAGGTGCAGATTACGGCCAGCGCCTCCTTCTTTGTGCCCAAGCCCTTTACGCCGTTTCAGTGGGCTACCATGGAGACGGAGGAGGAATACCTGCGCCGGGCCCGGCTGGTAAAGGACACGTTCCGGGAGCAGCTGAACCGGAAATCCCTGCATTTCCAGTACCACGAGGCGGATGTGACGGTGCTGGAGGGGGTGCTGGCCCGGGGAGACCGCCGGGTGGGGGCGGCTATTTTGGAAGCCTACCGTTTGGGGGCCATTTACGATGCCTGGTCGGAGTTCTTTGACATGGAAAAATGGCGGGAGGCCTTCCGCCGGACCGGGGTGGATCCGGATTTCTATACCCGGCGGCCCCGGCAGGCGGAGGAACTTTTCCCTTGGGATTTTATTGATATCGGCGTAACCAAGCGTTTTCTGCGCCGGGAGTGGGAGAGGGCCATGGAGGGACTGGTAACGCCCAACTGCCGGGAGTCCTGCAGCGGCTGCGGCGCCGCGGTGTTTGGGGGAGGAATCTGCCATGAAAATTAGGATTCGTTTTTCCAAGACGGAGGACCTGCGTTTTATCAGTCACCTGGATGTCATGCGGTACTTCCAGAAGGCGCTGCGCCGGGCCCATGTGGACATTTCCTATACCCAGGGGTTTAGCCCCCATCCGGTCATGTCCTTTGCGTCCCCTCTGGGGCTGGGGCAGACGTCGGAAGGGGAGTATGTGGACATTGAGGTGGGAAGCAGCCAGCCTTCCGCCCAGATGGTGGAGCGGCTGAACGCGGTGATGGCGGAGGGCATACAGGTGCTCGGCTTCCGGCGCCTCCCGGACACCGGCAAGACAAATGCCATGGCCACCATTGCCGCGGCGGACTACCAGGTTTGGCTGCAGCCGGAAGAGTGGGTTCCCCGGGCGTCTTGCCTGGGATACTGGGAATCGTACCTGGCCCAAGACGCCATTGTGGTGCATCAGAAAACCAAAAGCCGGGAGGCGGACAGCGACATCCGCCCGTTGATCCAGGAGGCCCAGTGGCGGGAGGACGGCAGTTTCTTCCTTCGCCTGGCCGCCGGCAGCGACCGGAACCTGAAGCCGGAGGCCGTGCTGGACGGCTTCTTCCTTTGGCTGGAAGAAGCCGGGGCTCTGCCGCAGGGCCAAAAACCGGCTCTGCGGATCCACCGGCTGGATTTGTACGGGGAGCAGGACGGGAAGCGGATCTCGCTGGAGGATTTTGGGGAGGACATGGTATGAGCAAGCTGCTGGTCACCCGCCTGGAGGGGCGGATCCTCAGCGCGGTCTGGGACGGAAACGGGGTGATTCAGCTGTCCCTTGGGGACGGCCAGGAGCAGGCCCGAGTGGGGGATATCTACCTGGGCCGGGTCAAAAACCTGGCAAAGAATATTCACGCGGCTTTTGTGGAGATTGCCGGAGGCCAGATCTGCTACTGCGGCCTGGAAGAAGGGGAGCGGGTCCGGCCCGGGGAAGAATTTTTGGTGCAGGTGACCCAGGAAGCGGTAAAGACCAAGGACGCGGCTGTAAGCCGCCGGTTGTCCTTCCCGGGGAAATATGTGGTGCTGGCGGAAAACGGCGGGCGGGTAGCGGTGTCCTCCAAGATCTCCTCCAAAAAGCGCAGGGAAGCCTTGCAGGCGCTGCTGCAGCCTTTGTGCGGAACGCAGGAGGGCTTTATTCTTCGCACCAACAGCCAGGACGCGCCGGAGGAGGATATTCTCCGGGAGGCGGAAGCCCTGCGGAGCCGCTGGCGGACCGTCCGGGAGCAGGCGCCTTACCGCACCTGCTTTTCCTGCCTTTTTGCCGGAATCCCGGAGTATCTGAAACAGATGCAGGATTTGCCTGCCCAGGAACTGACGGAGATTGTCACCGATCAGCCGGATCTGTTCCAGGAGGCGGAAGCCTATCTGCGGGAGTACCAGCCGGAGGATTTGGCCAAGCTTCGGCGGTATGAGGACCCGCTGCTGCCCTTGGTCCAGCTGTACAGCCTGGAGACCGCCTGGGAGCGGGCCCTGCAGAAGCGGGTTTGGCTGAAATCCGGCGGTTATCTGGTTATTGAGCCCACGGAGGCCTTGACGGTAATTGACGTAAATACCGGAAAATACCAGGGGCGCAAAAACCGGGAGGATACCTTCTTTGGCATCAACCGGGAGGCAGCCTGGGAGGTGGCGTTCCAGCTGCGGCTGCGGAACCTGTCCGGTATCATCCTGGTGGATTTTATCGATATGGAATCGGAGGAGCGGAAAGAGGCGCTGCTGCGGGAACTGGCGGAAGCGCTTCGGAAAGATCCGGTGAAAACGGTACTGGTGGATATGACCCGGCTGGGGCTGGTGGAGATTACCCGAAAAAAAATCCGCCGGCCGCTGCATGAGCAAATTGCAAAAAAGCCTTGACTTACCGGGGCGGCCATGCTATGATACGAGAGTATGCGCAGCATACGTTTGCCGCACAATGAGGTTGGAAAGCCCCGCTTAGGCGGGCACCGAAGTTGGCGAGTATGGGAACAGGAGGTGCTTCTATGTACGCGATTATTGCTACGGGCGGGAAACAGTACAAGGTTTCCGAAGGCGATGTGATCCGCGTGGAAAAGCTGGACGTGGAGGCCGGTCAGACCTATGAGTTCGATCAGGTTCTGGCGGTAAACGACGGAGAGCTGACCATCGGCTGCCCCACTGTGGACGGCGCGAAGGTTACCGCGACGGTACAGGGCCAGGGCAAGGGCAAGAAGGTAATTGTTTACAAGTATAAGCGGAAAACCGGCTATCACAAAAAGAACGGCCACCGTCAGGCTTATACGGAGCTGAAGATTGACTCGATTGCCAAATAAGATCCTGTGTGTTAGCATGAGTACAAGGAGGTGGAATTCATGGCTCACAAAAAAGGTGTAGGTTCTACTAAGAACGGAAGAGATTCCGAGGCCAAACGGTTAGGCGCAAAGAGAGCGGACGGCCAGTTTGTTCTGGCTGGCAATATTCTGTACAGACAGCGCGGGACCAAAATCCATCCGGGTGTGAACGTAGGCCGTGGCGGCGATGACACGCTGTTCGCCCTGACGGACGGAGTGGTTCGCTTCGAGAGATTGGGAAGAGACAAAAAGCAGGTCTCTGTATATCCCAAGGTGGTCAGCGAGTAACCAGAAATGGCCGCGTAACCAAAGGCTGTTGTAGAGAGAAACCGGGCGGCGGGGATTGGCAAGGATTCCCTGCGCCCGGTTTTCCATACCCTGCCAAAACCCGTAACAGAAAGGATTGGATCCATGTTTGCAGACAGCGCGAAAATTTTTATTAAATCCGGCAAGGGCGGGGACGGACACGTCAGCTTCCGCCGGGAACTGTATGTGCCGGACGGCGGCCCGGATGGCGGAGACGGCGGCCGGGGCGGCGATGTGATTTTTGTGGTAGACAAAGGCTTAAATACCCTCAACGATTTCCGCCATGTCCGCAAGTATGTGGCCAAGGACGGCCAGGAGGGCGGCAAGCGCCGTTGCCACGGAAAGGACGGGGAAGACTGTATTGTAAAAGTTCCGGAAGGCACGGTCATTAAGGACGCGGAGAGCGGCAAGGTAATCGCGGATATGTCCGGGGACAACCAGCGGGAGGTGATCCTCCGGGGCGGCCGGGGAGGCCAGGGCAATATGCACTACGCCACCGCTACCATGCAGGCCCCTAAGTACGCCCAGCCGGGACAGCCCAGCCAGGAGCTGTATGTCATCCTGGAGCTGAAGGTGATTGCGGACGTGGGGCTGCTGGGCTTCCCCAACGTAGGCAAGTCCACTTTGCTGGCCCGGGTGACCAACGCCACCCCCAAAATCGCCAACTATCATTTTACCACCCTGCATCCCAACCTGGGCGTGGTGGATTTGGGAGAGGGAGAAGGCTTTGTGATGGCGGATATCCCGGGGCTGATTGAGGGCGCTTCCGAGGGCGTAGGCCTGGGGCATGCGTTCCTGCGGCACCTGGAGCGCACCAAGATGCTGATCCACCTGGTGGACGCGGCCGGCACGGAAGGCCGGGACCCGGTGGAGGATATCCATACCATCAACCAGGAACTGGCCGCCTACAAGCCGGAGCTGGCGGAGCTTCCCCAGGTGATTGCCGCCAACAAAACGGATCTGGTCTTTGAACCGGAGGCGGCGGACAGCCCGGTGGAGCGGCTGCGGAAAACCTTTGAGCCCCAAGGGGTCCGGGTGTTTCCCATCTCCGCGGTCAGCGGCCAGGGGGTGCAGGAGCTTCTGTGGTATGTCAACAACACGCTGAAAACGCTGGATACCAAACCGGTGATTTTTGAGAAGGAATTTACGCCAGGCCTTTTGACCCCGAACCTGCCCTACGAAGTCAGCCAGGCGGAGGACGGCGCTTTTGTGGTGGAAGGCCCGCTGATTGAAAAAATGCTGGGCTACACCAACCTGGAATCGGAGAAGGGCTTTGCCTTTTTCCAGAAATTCCTGAAGGAGCGGGGGATTTTGGAGCGTCTGAAAGCCGAGGGCATCCAGGAGGGAGATACGGTGCGGATGTACGGCCTGGAGTTTGACTATTACGAATAGAGGGGACAAGCATGACGAGTAAACAGCGCAGCTATCTGATTCATTTGGCTTCCGATTTGGATTCCATCCTGCAGATCGGGAAGGCCAGCCTGACCCCGGAGGTAACGGCGGCGGTGGAGGAAGCCCTGGAGGCCCGGGAACTGGTCAAGCTGAACCTGCTGAAAAACTGCCTGGAGGACATCCGGGAGGTGGCCGCCACCCTGGCGGAGCGCACCCACTCCCAGGTGGTGCAGGTGATTGGCCGGCGGATTGTCCTGTACCGGGAATCCAAGACCAAAAAGAAAATCCAGCTTCCGTAACTTACCCAGTCCCGTTTCCGGAGGACCCGGCAGAGGAGGAACCCCATGGAAGGAAAGAACGGCGGCAAAAGAAGGAAAGTAGGCATTCTAGGCGGAACCTTTGACCCCATCCATAACGCGCACCTACAGCTGGGACGGGAAGCAAAGCGCACGTTCCAACTGGACGCTATCTGGGTGATGCCAACTGGAAATTCCTATTTTAAGACCCGCCGGGGCCGTCAGGTAACCGACGCGGCGGACCGGGCCGCCATGGTCCGGCTGGCCGTGGCCGGGGAGCCGGGCTTCTGCTGCTCGGAGCGGGAGGTGCGCCGCCAGGGGGAGACCTACACGGCGGATACGCTGCGGGAATTGGCAAAGGCGTACCCGGACACGGAATTCTACTTTATCGTAGGGGCGGATACCATTCACAGCATGGATACCTGGCACCAGCCGGAAACCATTTTCCAAAACGCGGTGATTCTGGCAGCCAACCGGAACCACCAGGTTCCGGAGGAAGAGCTGCGCCGGGATATGGACCGGCTGCGGCTCCGGTATGGGGCTAGAATCCGGCAGCTGGACTTCCAGAGCGATGTATCCTCCAGCCAGATCCGACGCCGGCTGGAAGCGGGAGAGCGGAAGGGGCTTCCGCTGCCGCCTCCTGTATTGGAGTATATCCGGGAAAAACAACTGTACGAAAGAGGCCGCCATGACAGAACCGGAAATTTGTGAAAAACTGCAAACCGTGCTGAAGCCGGGGCGGTACCGGCATACGCTGGGAGTGGCGGATACCGCCCAGAAGCTGGCCCAGCGCTATGGGGCGGATCCAGGGAAGGCCCGGTTGGCCGGCCTGCTTCACGATTGCGGCAAGGAGGCCAGCGACGCGCTGGGGCACGCGGAAGCCGGCGCGCGCCTGGCGCAGGAAATCTACGGGGTTTCCGATCCGGAAATCCTTTCCGCCATCCGTTTCCATACCACCGGAAAGCCGGGGATGAGCCTGCTGGAAAAAATCTTGTTTGTGGCGGATTATATCGAACCGGGGCGCAGCCAAGCCCCCCGCCTGCCGTTCCTGCGGCAGCTGGCCTTCCAGGATTTGGATCAGGCGGTGCTGGAAATTTCGGAGGACACGCTGGCGTATCTAAAGGAAAAAAGGGTGTTCATTGACCCTAGAACCCAGGAGACCCGCGACTATTACCGCGAAAACCGGGGCTCCGGGCAGAGCAAAGCATAGAGAGGAGGATCCTATGGACGAATCCAAAAAAATGACGCAGATTGCCTACCAGGCACTGGACGAAAAAAAAGCGGCGGATATTACGGTGATCGACATTGAGAAGGTGTCCACCATCGCGGATTATTTTATTATCACCAACGGCGAGAATTCCAGCCACGTACAGGCGCTGGTGGAAAATGTCCAGGAGAAAATGTACAAAGCCGGTTATCCCTGTAAATCGGTGGAGGGCTTCCGGGCCGCCAACTGGGTACTGCTGGATTACGGCGATATTGTGGTCAACGTGTTTTCCCGGGAAGACCGGCGTTTTTACGATCTGGAGCGGATCTGGCGGGACGGCCGGATTGTGGAAAACCCGGAAAGCTGGACTGGGGAGACAGAAGGAGAGACGGTATAAGGGAAACATCGGGAGGCGCAGGCGGTCCTGTGGATCCATACCCTGAAGGAAAAGGAGGCGGCCCATGAAAACCCAACGGCGCATTTTTTGGATTCTGACGTTCCTTCCTCTGGCCATTGACCTGATAGCTCTGCCGTTTCTGCCGGACCGGATCCCGGCCCATTACGGCGCGGACAACCAGGTGACCCGCTGGGGCAGCAAATGGGAGACCCTGCTTTTCCCTGGAATTTCCATCCTGTTTGGCGGGATGATGTGGGGCATCGCCAAGTCGGCGGCCTCCGGAGAAAAGGGGGAAAACAACCGGAGAGCCAGTATCCTGTGCGGCATCTGCGGCCTGGCGGTATTCAATGTGCTGACCCTCTATTTTCTCTGTGCCGATTTCCTCCAGGCGGAAAACCTGTCCCAGCTCCCGGTGGATCTGTATCAGCTGACCATGGGCTTCTTAGGGCTGGGCCTGATCGTCATAGGAAATAGGATGCCCCGGCTGGGCCGGAATTCCCTGGTGGGCCTGCGGACCCGCTGGAGCCTGCAGGACGATGAGACCTGGAAGAAGAGCCAGCGCTTCGGCGGGATTGCCTTGGTCCTAGGCGGGCTGGCCATGTTGGTAACCTGCCTGCGCCTCCAGGGCTTTGCCTGCCTGGCCGCCTGCCTGGGGATCCTGGCGCTGGTAACAGCCGTCTCGGTGGCCTATTCCCGGCGGGCCGCCCGGAGATGAAACGCTCAACCATATCGAAAGCGCAGGCGGAGATGTCTCTGCCTGCGCTTTTTTTCCGGCGCTCTCTTAATGGATGTTCATCCGGACCAGGGCCACGACCCGGCCCAGGATCCGGCAGTCGTCCACCAGGATCGGCTCCATAAAGTCGTTTTCCGGCTGCAGGCGGAAATGGCCGTTTTCTTTATAAAAGCGCTTGATGGTGGCGGAATCCTCCACCAGGGCCGCCACCACGTCCCCGTTTCTGGCGGTTTCCTGCTGCAGGCAGATCACCGAATCCCCGTCCAGGATGCCCATGTTGACCATACTGTCGCCTTTGACATGCAGAATAAACAGGTTCCCCGCCGGCAGCATGTCGGCTGGCATGGAGAAATAGTCTTCAATGTTCTGCTCCGCAAAGATGGGTTCTCCGGCAGCCACCTGGCCTACAATCGGAATCTGAATCATATCCCGGCGCGTTAAGCCAAATTCATCGTCCATAATCTCAATGGCGCGGGGCTTGGTAGGGTCCCGGCGGATGTATCCGTTTTTTTCCAGGGTTTCCAAATGGGCGTGGACGGAAGAGGTGGATTTCAGATGAACCCCTTCGCAGATTTCCCGGACAGCCGGCGGATATCCCTTTTTCAAAATTTCCTGTCGTATAAAATTTAATATTTCTTCCTGTTTGGCGGAGATTTTTCCGTATGCCATACGCGTAAGCCCTCCTGAATCTTTTTTCCAGTATAGCACATCCTTTTTTAAAATGCAAACGGATGTTCCAAAAATATGTTCGGTTTTTCTCTTGACAAAAGAACACACGTACGGTACAATGAACACAGTTCCAAACAAGTGTTCCCAACGGATGTTCGGATTCTTTGTTCTGTCAGGAGGGTACATATGAAAAAGAGTGTTTCTCAGAAAGTCTTTCGGGTATTCGTCTTTGTGATTTTACTTTTCTTTATTATCCTGGGCGGTGTGTTTGTCCAGGGAAAAGAGATTGCGGCCAACGCTCCCAAACAGCAGAAATATTACACTTCCATTCGCTTGGAGGAGGGGGACAGCCTTTGGACGGTAGCCCAGCGCTATTGCCGGGACGGCCAGGATCTGCGCCCGTATATCCAGGAAATCCAGGAGATCAACCATATTGTCAATGAACGGGCCCTCCCGGCCGGGAGCCAGATTACCGTCTATTACTGGGGGCCGGCCGGAGAGTAGCGGCCAGTTCTCCCAGGCTTAGGCGGAGAGCAGCGGCCGGTTCTCCCAGGCTTAGGATTTCTTTCCGGGCGTTTCCGGGTCTTCCCGCAGCCGGACCGCGTTGCGGGCCCGGCGCCGCCGTTCATCCTCCAGGGCGGCATAGTGTTTCTTGGTAGTATTTACGTCCGCATGCCCCAGCACATCCGCCACCAGATAGATGTCGCCGGTTTCCCGGTACAGGTTGGTCCCGTAGGTGCTGCGCAGTTTATGGGGCGTAATATTCTTTAAAGTGGTGACCGTCCGGGCGTATTTTTTTACCAGGTTCTCCACGCTGCGCACGCTCATCCGTTTCCTCTGAAGCGAAAGGAAGAGGGCGTTTTCGTGTCCAGGCGCCGCCGCCATCTGCTTTCGTTCTTCCACATAGAGGCGCAGAGCGTCCTCCACCTCATCCCCGAAGTAGACGATCACCTCCTTGCCGCCTTTTCGGTGAATGTGGATCCCGGCGTTGCGGAAATCCACATCGTCCAGATCCAGCCCCACGCATTCGGAAACCCGGATGCCGGTTCCCAAGAAAAGCGTCATCATCGCCAGATCCCGCAGCTTGGTTTTCTCGTGGAAGGCCCGTTGCTGCTTGGTCAATTTTTCTCCGGATTCCACTTCGTCCAGCAAAAGCGCCACCTCGTCAATATCCAGCCGAACAATCTCTTTCTCGTGTATTTTCGGCAAAGTAACCAGCGCCGCCGGATTGGTGTGGATTTGCTCTCTTTTGAAAAAGTAATTATAAAAAGTCTTTAAAGAGGCAATTTTTCGAGTAATCCCGCGTTCTTGGTTGATTCGCCCCAAATCTGCATCCCCGCCGCAATGATAGAACTTCAGATACTCCATGTAATCTTCCAGATCCATAGGAGAGATCTTGTCCAGCATGTCTACCGTAATATCGGGGATCCGGATCCCCTGGAAGCCAGGAAGCTTCTGGGTGACAAATTCAAAAAAAACATGCAGGTCATAGGCATAGGCAATCCGGGTCCGGGAGGAGGTAGTCGGTTCGATGCCGCGGAAAAACAGGCGCACAAAGGGTGGGAGCGTGGCAGTCAGTTCCCGCAGTTTCTGGGTATTAAGAATGTCCACCTGCTCGTGATAGGGCCTGCTGCGTTCACTCATACGTCCGCCTCCCTTCAAAACGTTGGGGCCAGCCTTTCAGATTCCCGTTGAGAATGGCGGTGAACATCCGTTCCCGGCACCCGGGATTTTCCTTAGTCAGTTGCCGTACCAGCTGCTTCACATATTCCCGGCGGGTGTTTCCGTCCGCAGGGCAAGGATTGCGGAATACCGGAAGCGTATACCGGTTCTGAAAGCCAATAATATCTGCCTCGTCCGCGTACATCAGTGGGCGGATCACCGTTACCTGCATCCGGTCCAGGTAAGTCACCGGGGAGAAACAGTGGAAACGACCTTCGTAGATCAAGGACATCAGCATGGTTTCAATTAGGTCGTCCTTGTGATGGCCATAAGCTACCTTGTTGCAGCCCAGCTGAACGGCGGCCTGGTTAAAAGCGCCTTTCCGCAGCTTGGCGCAAAGGCTGCAGGGGTTTTCCTCCTGACGGGCCTCAAAAACGATCTGGGAAATTTCCGAGGGGACAACCGTATAGGGAACCTGCAGTTCCTGGCATAATTCCCGTATGGGCTTAAGGCGCGGTTCCATGTCCGGAAACCCAAGATCCACGGTAATGGCTTCCAGAGAAAATTTCAGCGGGTAAAAACGCCGCAGCCCGTGGAGGGCATACAGCAGGGTCAGGCTGTCCTTGCCGCCGGAGATGCCAACGGCAATTTTATCGCCAGATTCAATCATGTGGAATTCATCCACCGCCCGGCGGGTAACGTTGAGAAGTCGCTGCAGTTTCATAGAAGAGCTCTCCTGGTTCTTATCTATTTATTCGCAAAAGAACAGTTTAACGAATAGTTGCAAAGGCTTTTATTAGGATACCACCGTTTTCCCCCTTTGTCAAGCCGGTTTCCTGGGATCCGGCGGAATTTCCTGCGAATTTCCGTCCGGGCCAAAAAACTTGCCAAACCAAGGAATTTGTGTTACACTGTTCCCAGTCTGTAGCAAAAAGGAGGCTATGGCAGTAAAATAGAATAAGGAAAAATAGAATAAGGAAAAATTGAATAAGGGAAAAGCGCCATGCACCTTTCCGGAACGGGACGAAACATCGGAAAGGTTAACGAGGTGAAGAGAAAATCGAAATATTCGGCGGGTACTCTTCCATGCCGCTTCGGGCGTGAGATGCATCCTGAAATATGCGGGCAACCGCAAAACAAGCAGTATGCAACCGAGGCAGCCTTTTTTGTGTGCTCTTTGGACCTGAAGGTAAGAAATTTCTTTCGGGGGCCCACAGAAGGCTTAAAATGATTTTTTGCGGAAACAGGAAAGGAAGATTTTTATGTGTGGAATTATTGGATATACGGGGCCTTTGATGGCCAGGGACGTGATTTTGCAGGGGCTTCACCAGCTGGAATACCGCGGTTATGACAGCGCCGGCATGGCGCTTCTTACCGAGGATGGCGGCATGTACCTGCGGAAAAAGGTGGGGCAGGTTTCGGCTTTGGAGGCCGTCTGCGAGCCGGATATCCCGGCCCACTGCGGGATTGGCCATACGCGCTGGGCTACCCACGGAGGCGTTACCGACGCCAATGCCCATCCCCACGCGGTAGGGAAGGTGGTGCTGCTGTACAACGGCATCATTGAAAATTACCATACCATCAGCCGTCAGTTTGGCTTTGAAGGCCTGGCAACCTCGGAAACCGATACAGAGGTGGCGGCGCAGCTGATCAACTATTATTACGGGCAGACTGGCAATCCCTATGAGGCCATCCGCCGTTCCATCGAAATCATTGAAGGTTCCTACGCCTTCTGCATTTTATTTACCGACATTCCCGGCACCATTTACGCCATTCGGAATGTGAGCCCGCTGGTGGCAGCTTCTTCCGAACAGGGGTCTTTTATCGCTTCGGATGTAACGGCCCTCATCTCCTACACCAAGGAATATTTTGTGGTTCCGGAGCAGCACATCCTGACCATCACCCAGGACCAAATCCGTATGGAGACCCTGGACGGCACGGTTGTGAAACCGGAAATGCTGGAAGTAACCTGGGACGTGGAGGCGGCCCAGAAAGGCGGCTATCCCCATTTTATGCTGAAAGAGATTTACGAGCAGCCGGAGGTGTTTCAAAAGACCATTATGCCCCGTCTGGTGGAAGGCCTTCCCAACTTTGAGGTGGATGGGGTTCCGGATCCGCTGTTCCAGCGCTGCCATTCCATCCAGGTTATTGCCTGCGGCACCGCCATGTATGCTGGTATGGTTGGCCGGGCGATTATGGAAAAACAGCTGCGGATCCCGGTATCCGTATCCATCGCCTCCGAATTCCGGTACGATACGCCGCTGCTGGATCCTGGCACGCTGGTGATTGTGGTCTCTCAGTCGGGAGAAACCATCGATACCCTGGCGGCTCTCCGTCTTGCCAAAGAGTGCGGATGCCCGGTGCTTTCCATCGTCAATGTAAAGGGCTCCACCATCGCCCGGGAAAGCGATTATGTGCTGTACACCCACGCGGGACCGGAAATTGCCGTGGCCAGCACCAAGGCCTATATGGTGCAGCTGGCGGTTTTCTATCTGATTACGGCACGGATGATGTTGGTCCGCGGCGCGGCGGAGGAGGCGCAGGTAAAAGACTTTATCGCCTCCTTGGCGAAAGCTCCGGAATGGATTCAGGATGCCCTTGGCCAGGGGGACGCCATCCGGAAGCAGGCGGAAAAAATGGCATTCTCCCGGGACGCTTTCTTCATCGGCAGAGGAATGGATTACGCCTTTTCCCTGGAAGGCGCCTTGAAGCTGAAGGAAATTTCCTATATCCATGCGGAGGCGTACGCAGCCGGGGAACTGAAGCATGGCACCATCGCCCTGATTGAGCCAGGCGTGCCGGTGATTGCCCTAGCCACTCAAGATCATATTTTTAACAAGACTATCTCCAATATCCGGGAGGTAAAAGCCCGGGGCGCTTATGTAATTCTCATTACAAAGAAAGGGGTGCCGGTTTCCAGCGAGGTCTGCGACGTCCATCTGGAAATCCCGGTGGAGGACGACCGCTTTACCGTGTTCCCCTGTGCGGTGCTTCTGCAGCTTTTGGCCTATTATACGGCTTATGCCAAAGGGTACGACATGGATAAGCCCCGTAACCTTGCCAAATCGGTGACAGTGGAATAAAATCCCGTGAGAAAAAGCTGGGAGGCGGAAGTGATAAAAACTTCCGCCTCCCAGCTTTTTCTTGGGCCGTTAGGCCAGATACAAAACCACGCCGCCTATGGGCAGCGCCACCAGAAGGAGCAGCAGCAAAATAGACTGCGCATGCCCTCTCCCAGTGTCCTGGGTCTTTTTCTTTGGTTGTTCCTGCAATGCTGTACAACTTCCTTTCTTTCCAATCGCTTTTTTTCTTTTCCTCTGTACCTTTTCGGTACGTTGCCTATTATACCTTAAAAACGTGAATGCTTTGTGAAAAATAACGAAAGACTTTGTGGTAAAATTGGGGAAGGTTTAAACGGGAAGAATTTCCAACAGCTTCTGAAAATAGTCCGGAAGCGGCGCTTCCCATTCCAGATATTCCCCCGTCCTAGGGTGGACCAGCCCAAGGACCCCTGCGTGAAGCGTCTGGCCTTCCAAATGATAGGGAGACTTCCGAGCTCCATATAAAGGGTCCCCCAGCAGCGGATGCTGCAGGTAGGTCATATGCACCCGGATCTGGTGGGTACGTCCGGTTTCCAGCTGACATTCCACATAGGTATAACCGGCAAAGCGGCGCAGAACCCGGTAATGGGTTACCGCTCTTTTTCCGTGAACCGGATCCACCGCCATTTTCAGCCGGTTGGCGCGGCTTCGGCCAATGGGCTGATCCACCGTCCCCTCTTCTTCCTGGATGACGCCGTGGACAATGGCCCGATAGCGCCGGGTAATGGTGTGCTCCGCCAGCTGCCGGGCCACATGGCTGTGGGAAAGATCGTTTTTGCAGACTACCAGAAGCCCCGTGGTATCCCGATCGATCCGATGGACAATTCCCGGGCGCTGCACGCCGTTGATGCCGGAAAGCTCCTTGCCGCAGTGATACAGCAGCCCATTGACCAAAGTCCCATGGGCATGTCCCGGCGCCGGATGCACTACCATTCCTTTTGGCTTATTGACAATCAGCAGATCCCCGTCTTCGTAGACGATCTCCAGAGGAATCGGCTCCGCTTCCACTGCCAGCGGTTCCAGCTCCGGCAGATCCAGGCGGATTTCCTCTCCTCCGTTTAGCCAGTAATTGCTTTTTACGGATTTCCCGTTTACCTGTACCCGCCCTTCCTTGATCAGCTTTTGCAGATAGGAGCGGGAAAGCTCCTCAAACTGCTGGGCCAGCCAGGAATCCAAACGGCTGCCGGTCCCCAGTTCATCCGCCTGGAGAATTTCCTCACTCATATTTGGAATCCTCCGGTTTGGAATCCTCCGGTTTGGAATCCCCCTGCCTAGAAACCCTCTGCGTGGAATTTGACAGAAATCCCCATTCCTCTTCCTTATAATAGAACAAAAGCAAAAGGGCCGCCAGGAGTACTCCCACGGTCACATAGCAGTCCGCCACATTAAAGACAGGGAAATCAATCAGCCGGAAATAGAGAAAATCAATGACATAGCCCAGCCGCACCCGGTCAATCATATTGCCCAGGGCGCCTGCCTCCACCGCCACGCAGAGGACCTGCAGAGGAAGGAAGCGGCGGGTACGGGGCAGCTTCCAAAACAGCCAAAGCAGCGCCGCCATAATCACCGCTGTCAAAACCAGGAACAGCCACCGCTGGTTCTGGAAAATCCCAAAGGCCGCTCCCCGGTTGGTGACAAACCGCAACTCAAAAACACCCTCCCACAGGGGAATCGGTTCCTGTCCCTGCAGATGGGCGACGGCCAGCTGTTTTGTCCATTGATCCAAACCAGTAAGGGCAGCCAAGCCGGCGGCTGCCCATAAAAAACGCTTCATATTCTTAAAAATCCAGTCTCTTGTATTAGGCTCAAATATCCAGGCTGAGAGAACTTTCCTTGGTTCCTACCATATCCTGGAAATCGCCGGAAAGCTCAATGTTGCTGGGAGTGACAATAAATATGTAATTGGAGATCTTCTGCAGATTTCCATTCATGGAATAGCAGGCGCCGGAGGTAAAATCAATAATCCGCTGAGCCAGTTCCACATGGACCCCTTCCATATTGATGACCACTGCCCGTCCGCTGAGAAGGATGTCGCAGACCTCACGGGCGTCGTCGATGGAGGTGGGTTTTACCATACAGACCTCCATATTGCTGCGGGAACGCATCGGCATAACGTTGCTGCCGGCGGAACGGCGCATGCGCAGAGGGCGCTGCTCCTTCTCCGCAGGAAGGTCCATGTCCTCCTCTTCCCGGATCCGGGAAGCCTTTTTGCGGCCGAAGCGGGACGGACGGGGAGGCTCTTCTTCCTCGAAATCTTCCTCCATGTCAAAATCGTCCTCATATTCGTCCTCGTCATCGTTCAGCTTCATAGAATTCAAAAATTTATCAATAATATTCGCCATCTGATCAATCTCCCATTTTGATTTGGCTCTCTCACGCCTTTTCTATTATCGTATCTTTTCCCGTTTATGTCAACCCAAAAATCATTCGATTTCCATTTCAATTTTCCGAAAGAAACCAAAAATCTCTCAGCGGTATAAAATTTCCCCCTCGGATACCAGGCTGCTGTCCAGCAGGATCTGGTCGTAGACCGCTACGCCGTAATCGGTCCCCTTTTCCACGATCACATACTCCTCATTCTCGTCCAGGATCTGTACCTGCTTGAACACGGCGTAGCCTCGGTTCACCTGGTAAACCCCTTGCAGAGAACTGGTTTCTCCCAGGGTATAACGGTCGCTGCTGTCCGGCTTGGCCAGGGTGGTTCCAGGAGCCACCTGGTTGGGATCCAAATAGTAATTCTCTTCGGTGGCGTAATAGATGGTGGGTTCAATGACTTGGGCCGAGGTCCCCTCCGCGGAGTAGTTTTCCTGGACAAAGGTTTTGCTTCCATCTTGGCCGGAGGCGTATTCCACCGGGACCGTTAAAAATTCTTTTTCCAACAGGGCGGTCTTAGGAATTTTTAGGCCCGCCGTCCGGTCCCGGCGGATTTCCACCTGCACATAGCGCTGGTTTGCGAACTGCACCATATAACGGCTTAAATCCAGCTTTCCGTAGGTTTTCCCGTCCGCTCCGGCGGCCAGGGAAAAGTTTACGGTGGCAGACAAGTCCCGCTCCGGGAACCGCACTTCCAAAGACAGAGTGTTGACCGGCGCGCCGCCGGCTTCCGATTCCTCGGTCATTTGCTGCCGGTAGGCCTCCGCCTCTTCCTCCGTAAGCGGGATCAGGATGGACCAAGCCTCCGACGTAATGGTCTTATAAGCGGGAGAACCGCTTTCCAGCAGCTGGCCGCTGCGGATATCGCTGCGCTGGTAGGCGTCTGTGTCAAAGTCTTCTTCCGTTACGGAACCGGCGTCCAGGGCTTCGTAGCCGTCGGTATAATAGACCACAATCCCGCTTTGAGACGCCGGAATGGTGTGGAAATACGCCGTGTCAATTCCCAGCGACTCCAGATCTTCCAGGGAATTGGTGCTGACAAAGCTGAGCAACTGGTTCTCCAGAGAATATTTCAGATCGTACACCTGGGAAAACTCCTGGCTTTGATAGCGAAGGTTAAAATTGGCCAGGCTGCGCTTCAGTTCAGACAAATTTTCCTGGGAAAGGCTGCTGGTGTCCGAAGCGCTGGAGGAAAGCAGCTGGGTAAACTGGCCGTTTTCATCCAGGGAGTAAACCACCGAACCTACCGAAGCCCGGTTGCCCTCCCGGATATAGTAATTTACATAGCCGGCCGCCTGGGTATAGGTAACCTCTTCCGAGCGCAGGACCAGGCCGGTATAGGTGGTGTTTTCCACCAGGGAAACCGGCTGCCCCACCTCGAAAATCCGCACCTTATCCCGGAAGGCATAGGCAATCACATGGTAGGCCAGGTAGATCAGGATGGCGGCAAAAATCAAAAAGCCGATGTTCAGGGACGTAGGCTTCCGGTACCGTATAACATTGGATTTTTTCTTTGCCATCCGCTCTCCTTTCTCCTGTGCCGGAACACTGTTTTTTTGCCTCTTCTGTATAAAAACAGGCGTCCCGGGCACACTAACGGAAAAGAATGGAAGGAGGTATCATCCATGAAAGCCATCGATTACACCATTCTCACCATTGCGATTGTGGGAGCCATCAACTGGGGGTTGGTTGGAATCTTTCGTTTTGACCTGGTGGCTGCCCTTTTTGGGAACATGTCCTGGATTTCCCGGATTGTCTACATCCTGGTAGGAATCGCCGGGCTGTATCTGCTCAGCCTGTACGGCCGTATCCGGCAGAATTCCTCGGATATCTGACCCCTAGCCGAAAGATTGGGGCGCCTGTGGAGGCGCCCCTTCCTTTTTCCTATGTACACGTAGGCACAGACAAAATCAAAGTGCGATCACAATTTTTTCCTGTACACTTTCAGGAAGATTCTCTTTATCTTCCGACACGCTCAAGGTAAAGACGATTTTATACTTTTTGCAGATTTTCTCCAACTCTTCGACAGCGCATTCGATTTCACTGCTGTTCAGATGGGATAAAGTCAGGAAGCTGTCCAGATAAACCTGTTCCAAATCGTAGTCCTGGGCAATCAAGCCGCAGACAAAACCTAAAAATGCCTCATATGACTGGATAGGGTATTCCGAAACGTCAATCAAACGGATTCTGCGGTTCAGCTCATGCATATGCTGGGCGCACTTATCTAAATAAACAATACTTCCATGCGCGTCCTTGACAGCTGCATTCGCTTTTTCCAGAAGATATTTTGTTTTCCCTTTTCCTTTCCGTCCTGCGATAATCTGAACCATGCTGTCTCCTCCTTGAGTTCAATAGTGATAGCTTTATTATAGTACAGTTTTTACAAAAGTACAAGCAATTCTGCCCAAATCATCCTGAAATCTTTACACTGGCTTTACCAGTCCAACGCTTCGTCCCGCCGCTGAAGGCCTACGTTGAGCACCACGCCCATCCCCATAAAAATACTCAAAAGGGAGCTGACGCCGGCGCTGATAAACGGCAGGGGCAGGCCGGTATTGGGCAGCAGGCCGGTGGCCACCCCGATATTCACAAAGGTCTGGAAGGCCAGCTGGGAGGCAATGCCGGTACAGATCAGCCGTCCGGCCAAGTCCTTGGCCCGGGAAGCCATGCGCAGGCACTCAAAGGCCAGCAGGGCCAGCAGGCCAATGACCACCACGCTTCCCACAAATCCCAATTCCTCTCCAATCACCGCGAAAATAAAGTCGCAGTTTTCCTCGGAAAGGAAATTCCCGTTTTTTACCGATTCAAAGCTGGTGGTATTCAGACCCTTTCCGTGGAGCTGCCCGGAGGCAATGGCCAGGATGGAGTTGTCCTGCTGGGTAGTCAGCCCTGCCTCCGCAAACTGATCCGGATACAGCCAGGAAAGGACCCGGTTGATCTGGTACGTGTTGATCAGGGTCTGCCCCGGCTGCATGGCGATATACAGCACAATCCCGGCCAGCGGGATAAACGCGCCCAGCGCCCCTAAAATCCACTTGTAGCTGATTTTAGCGGTGTAGATCAGGCACAGGAACAGGAACACTACCACCAGCGTGGTGGAAAGGTTAGGCTCCTCATAAATCAGGACCGCCGGGATGGCCAGCAGCACCAGGCTTCCCAGCACCACCTCCGGCCGGCTGATCCGCTCCTGGTTTTTCCCAAAAAACCAGGCAAAAAAGACAATCAGCCCGATTTTGGCAAACTCCGACGGCTGCACCTGGATCCCGGCAATGGAAATCCAGCGCACCGCGTTGTTGGCCTCCACGCCGACGCCCGGGACAAAGATAACGGCCAGGATCCCCAGCACCCCCAGGTAAATCAAGGGGGCCAGACTCAGCAGCACATGGTAATCCAGCAGGGACAAAATCAGCATACATGCCGCCCCTACCCCGATTCCCAGCAGCTGCTTCATAATGGTGGAACTCCGGTCCGGATCGTTGACCATGGCGCTGTTCAGCACCAGGATGCCGATTACGCAAAGCGCCGCGATAATCAACAGAATCCGGAAATTAAATTTTTTCAGTTTGTACTCCTGAAAACGAAACATACTTTTCCCTCGTATTTACTTCCGGCCCAAAAGGCGGGCAAAGAACCCCCGATGCTCCTCAAACCGCAGGAAAGGGACCTCCTCCCCCAGGATCCGGCGGACAATATTTTCGTAAGCCTGTCCAGCCAGGCTGCCGGTTTCCAGCAGCGGGACCCCTTGGTTGGTAGCCAGGATCACCTGCTCATCGTCCGGGATCACGCCGATCAGTGGCACGCCCAGCAAATCCACAATATCCTCCGGGGACATCATCTCCCCCCGGCGCACCATATCCGGCCGCAGCCGGTTCAGGATCAGATGGTTCCGGTGGATGCCGCTTGCCTCCAGCAGCCCCAGGATCCGGTCTGCGTCCCGGATGGCGGAAACCTCCGGGGTGGTGACAATCAGCGCCCGGTCCGCCGCCGCGATGGCATTGCGGAAGCCCTGCTCGATGCCGGCGGGGCAGTCCAGGATCACATAGTCGTAGCGTCCTTTTAATTCTTCCACCAGTTTGACCATCTGCTCCGGCGTTACCGCCGTTTTGTCCCGGGTCTGGGCGGAAGGAAGCAGGTACAGCCCCGGCGTCTGCCGGTCCTGGATCAGCGCCTGGTTCAGGCGGCAGCTTCCTTCCACCACGTCCACCAGGTTGTAGACAATCCGGTTTTCCAGGCCCATCACCACGTCCAGGTTGCGCAGCCCAATATCGGTATCTATCATCACAACGGATTTTTCTCGTTTGGCTAAGCCGGTACCTATGCTGGCGGAGGAAGTGGTTTTCCCCACGCCGCCTTTTCCTGAGGTAATGACAATTACTTCGCTCATCTTGCTTACCTCCCCATGGATTTTCCTCTATGATGATCACCGGGAGCGGGACGGGCCGCTCCCATGGGTGTTAATCGCTGACGTTGATGCTGTTCTCCACCGCCTGCCGTTCCTGGATTTCCTCCAGGGTCATCTCCCCGTAGTAATATTTATACACATCGCTGGCCACGTCCACAGCACGGGCGGAGGTGTATCCGTAGGGGATGGTCACCGTTACGGCAATCTCCGGGTCGTCGTAAGGCGCGTAGCTGATAAAGTTGGCGTGGTTGGGCCGCAGCTTGTTTTCCTCGGCCGTCCCGGTCTTGCCGGCCGCCACCACGGAAGCCTCAAAAACCCGGGCCGCCGAGTTGTGCACCTCGTCGTTGATTACCTGGTACATGCCTTCGTGAACCGTATCCCAGCTGTTGGCGGAAAAATTGGTGGTCTTGGCAATCTCCGGCTGGTAATCCACCACCACGTTGCCGGCGGTGTCCGTCACCGAATCCAGCAGCGTCAGGTTGTAGACG
>CALWEC010000074.1 GCA_944376945.1 uncultured Lachnospiraceae bacterium
CCGCCCTCCCTTTCCGGGGACGGGCCGCCGGAGGAATACAGGATCCCGTTGACCTGCCCTTCCAGCTCCGCCTCCCCGTTTTCCAGCGTCAGGCGCTTGACATGGAGGCCTTCCCCTTTTACCGTCATCCTCCCGTATTCGGTCTGCAGGAGGATTTCCTTTTCATCAAAGGAAATCACGTCCCGGACCCCGGTTACCGCGGCCGCCTTCCGGCAGTCCAATGTCAGGCGGTGCTCCTTCTGCGTATCCATAGGCGTCTCCCCCTTCCGCTTTCCCTACAGCCTATGCAGGAAGCCGGGGCCGTATGCCTATGCGGAAAGCCGGGCCTTACAGGTAGCGGAACATGTCTCCCGCTTCCTCCTTCTTGGTGGTTTCCTTTACGCTTAGGACTTCCACCCGCACCGCCTTGTTGCCAAAGCCAATCTCGATAATATCGCCTTCTTTTACGTTGGCGGAGGCTTTGGCCGGGCGGTCGTTGATGGTCACCCGGCCTGCGTCGCAGGCCTCGTTGGCCACGGTGCGCCGCTTGATCAGGCGGGAAACCTTTAAATATTTGTCTAAACGCATTTCTTCTCCCTTTTGCAGGCCGCGGCACGGCCAAACGCCGCCCGGCCCGTTCTATGAAAAAGGGCTGTGAGAACGCAGGCGGTCCCCGCCTTCCTCACAGCCCTCCGTTTTCACACCCGAAACTTAGTTCATCATATCCTTCAGCGCTTTTCCAGCCTTGAACTTGGGCATTCTGGTCGCCGCGATCTTCATGGTCTCGCCGGTTCTAGGGTTTCTGCCCTCTCTGGCCTCTCTCTGGGACACCTCAAACGTGCCGAAGCCAACCAGCTGTACCTTCTCCCCCTTCTTCAGCTCTTCTGCTACCGTCTCCGTGAAAGCTTTCAACGCCTTCTCCGCATCCTTTTTGGAGATTTCCGCCTTCTCGGCAACCGCAGCAATCAGTTCTGTCTTGTTCATAATATCTTCCTCCTGATAAATTCCGCAGGCACTCTGCGGATTCTTAGTAAAATATAATCGTTTCTGTACGGTTTGTCAAGGAAAATACGCCAAAAACCGTGGTTTTGGCGGCTGGAAAATCTTTGGGAAGGGGCGGGAGGATGGATGAAAAAAGAGGTTGACATTTTCTTCCGTCCCGTGCTACAATACAGGAAAATTCAAACCCTGTGAGGGAGTAGCGAGCGTACTCAATACGTAGCAAGTCAACATCCTGGCTATCTGGCAGCCTGGCTTGTTTTAAATTGCGAGACTCATGTACAACTGAAAGGCTGTATGCGAGTCTATTTTTTCGTCCAGAATAGACCCAGGCATAGCGGATCGGTTGTGCCTGGGTTTTTATTATAGAAATAGAAAATCCTTTCAACCGGAAAATTTTCAAAGAAGGAGAACATCATGCGTTACTATTGCGAAGACAAAGAATCCGTTCTCCAGGCAGTAAGCTCCAACGAAAACGGCCTGGCGCAGGCGGAGGCAGAGAAACGGCTGGCGGAAAACGGAAAAAACAAGCTGGCGGCCGCCAAGGGCAAATCCCTGTTCCGCCGGTTCCTGGAGCAGCTGGCGGATCCTATGATCCTGGTCCTGCTGGGAGCGGCGGCCATCAGCGGCGCCCTGGCCTTTGTGGAGGGCGGCGGCTTTGCGGATGTAATTATCATCCTGGCGGTGGTCATCATCAACGCCATCCTGGGCGTTTACCAGGAAAGCAAAGCGGAGAAGGCCATTGAGGCGCTTCAGGAAATGTCGGCGGCCACCTCCAAGGTGCTCCGGGACGGCGAGATCCGGGTGATCCGCAGCGAGGATCTGGTGGTAGGCGACATCGTCCTGCTGGAGGCCGGGGACGCGGTTCCCGCCGACGGCCGGATCCTGGAAAGCGCCAGCCTGAAAATAGAGGAAGCGGCCCTTACCGGGGAGTCGGTTCCGGTTACGAAATTTATCGACCTGATCCAGCTGAAGGAGGGGGAAAAGGACGTACCCCTGGGCGACCGGAAAAACATGCTGTATATGGGCAGCACGGTAGTGTACGGCCGGGGCACCGCGGTGATTACGGCCACCGGCATGGACACGGAGATGGGTAAAATTGCCGACGCCCTGCAGCAGGCCCAGGAAGGCCAGACGCCTCTGCAGCGCAAGCTGGCCCAGCTTTCCAAAATCCTGACCTGGCTGGTGCTGGGCATCTGCCTGGTGGTCTTTGCCGTCCAGGTGCTCCGGGCCGGCAGCCTGGACTTTGAGCTGGTGCTCAACTCCTTTATGATCGCCGTCTCCTTGGCGGTGGCCGCCATCCCGGAAGGTCTGGCCGCGGTGGTGACCGTGGTCCTTTCCATCGGCGTCACCAATATGTCCAAGCGGAACGCCATCATCCGCCGGCTGACCGCCGTGGAAACTCTGGGCTGCGCCCAGATTATCTGTTCGGATAAAACCGGCACCCTGACCCAAAACAAGATGACCGTGGTGGACCACTTTGGGGAGGACGAAAAGCTCCTGGCCTCCGCCATGGCCCTCTGCAGCGACGCCCAGCTGAACCCAGACGGGACCGTCACCGGGGAGCCTACGGAGGCGGCCCTGGTGACCTGGGCCAACAAGCTGGGGCTGCCCAAGCCTTCCCTGAAGGAGCAGTATCCCCGCTGCGGCGAAGCGCCCTTTGATTCCTCCCGGAAGATGATGTCCACGGTCCACGCCGCCCAGGAAGGGATCGTCCAGTATACCAAGGGCGCGCCGGACGTTATCATTGGAAAATGTACCCACTACCTGCAAAACGGCCAGATGGTCCCGATGACCCAGGCCTACACCCAGGAGATCTTGGCCGCCAACAAGGCCATGGCAGACAAAGCCCTGCGGGTGCTGGCCTGCGCCATGCGCGTCTGGGAGGCGCAGCCGGCCTCCTGCGAGGCGGATTTCCTGGAGCAGTCCCTTTGCTTTGTGGGCCTGTGCGGCATGATCGACCCGGTCCGCCCGGAGGTAAAGGACGCCATTGCCGAATGCCGGGCGGCGGGCATCCAGCCCATTATGATCACCGGCGACCACATTGACACGGCGGTGGCCATTGCCAAGGAGCTGGGGATCCTGACCGATGATTCCCAGGCCATTACCGGTTCCCGCCTCAGCGATATGGACGACGCGGAGTTTGAGCAGAAATTCCAGGACATCCGGGTTTACGCCCGGGTGCAGCCGGAGCATAAGACCCGGATTGTCAACGCCTGGAAGAAGGCGGGCTACGTCACCGCCATGACCGGCGACGGCGTAAACGACGCCCCTTCCATTAAGTCTGCGGACATTGGCGTGGGCATGGGCATTACCGGCACCGACGTGACCAAAAACGTGGCGGACATGGTGCTGGCGGACGACAACTTTGCCACCATCGTCGGCGCGGTGGAGGAGGGACGGCGGATTTACGACAACATCCGCAAGGCCATCCAGTTCCTGCTGGGCTCCAACATGAGCGAGGTGCTGAGCATCTTCTTTGCCACCCTTATGGGCTTTACCATCCTGCAGCCGGTGCATGTGCTTTGGATCAACCTGATTACCGACTGCTTCCCGGCCCTGGCCCTGGGGACGGAGAAGGCGGAGCCGGATATTATGCGCCGGAAGCCCCGGGACGCCAAGGCTGGCATTTTTGCCGGCGGCATGGGCTTTGACGTGGCCTACCAGGGCCTGCTGGTGACCATCCTGGTGCTGGCTTCCTTCTTCCTGGGGCATTACATGGAGACCGGTACCTGGGCCATTACCGACAGCGCCCACGGCACCACCATGGCCTTCCTGACCATGTCCATGGCCGAGATTTTCCACAGCTTTAACATGCGCTCCCAGCGGGGCAGCATTTTCCGCCTGGGCTCCCACAACAAGTTCCTGTGGGGCGCGGCGCTGGCTTCCCTGTTTGCCACCACCCTGGTCTGCGAGGTGCCTTTCCTGGCCCGGGCCTTTGAATTCGCCAGCGTGGAGCTGGACGAGTACCTGCTGGCCATCCTGCTGGGCGCTTGCGTCATTCCCATTGTGGAGCTGGTCAAGTGGATTCAGCGGCGCGCCGCCCGCTGAGCCAAAAAGACGGCCGCAGCCAAGAACGGGTTTGAGCAGGCCCATTCTCCGCAATCCCACTGCGTTTCCGTAGGGAGCGGGAGCAATTCTTAGAAAAATGGCGTTCCGGGCCAGCAGCCCGGAACGCCATTTTTTCGTGAATGTCCTTACAGCTCTCCCGTCCGCTCCCGGCGCTTGATCTCCTTCCAGAGGCCCAGGGCCTCCTCCGGCGTGCCGGCTTTGGCGTCCCCAAATACATGGGGATGGCGGCGGATCATTTTCCGGCAGATGCCGTTGATCACATCGTCTATGGTAAAGGAGCCTTCCTCCTCCGCGATCTGGCTGTTGATGACCACCTGCAGCAGCACGTCCCCCAGCTCCTCGCAAAGGTTTTCCCGGTCCCCGGAGTCCACGGCTTCAAACACCTCCTGGGCTTCGTCCGCCAGGCATTTCTTCAGGCTTTCAAAGGTCTGGGCCCGGTCCCAGGGGCAGCCGCCTTCCCCCCGCAGATCCGCGATAATCTCCCGCAGATCCTGGAAGGTGTAGGAATCTTGGATTTCCCGTCTGCTCATGCCAGCAATCCCTCCATTTCCTCAATCAGTTCCCCAAAATACCGCAGCGCCTGATCTACCGGCTCCGATGTGGTCATATCCACTCCCGCCGTCTTCAAAAGGGTGATGGGATCCGCGGAGCAGCCTCCCTTTAAGAACTGAAGGTACCGTTCCACCGCCGGCTGGCCTTCGGTGAGGATCTTCCGGGACAGGGCGATGGCCGCCGCAAAGCCGGTGGCGTACTGGTACACATAAAAGTTCATATAGAAGTGAGGAACCCGGGCCCACTCGATGGCGATCTCCTCGTCCATCACCACATCCGGACCGTAGTAAAGCTGGTTCAGGCTGTAGTAAGTCTTTTTCAGGACGTCGGCGGTCAGGGTCTCCCCCTCCTCCGCCATGCGGTGGATTTGCTCCTCAAACTCCGCAAACATGGTCTGCCGGTACATGGTGGTGCGGAACTGCTCCAGGAAATAGTTGATCAGGTAGGCCCGCATCTTCTTGTCCTCTGTCCGGGAGAGCAGGTAGTTCATCAGCAGGGCCTCGTTGCAGGTGGAGGCCACCTCCGCCACAAAAAGCACATAGTCCGCGTACACCGGCGGCTGATTGGCATTGCTCAGGTAAGAGTGCATGGCATGGCCCATCTCATGGGCCAGGGTAAACTCGCTGTCCAGGGTATCCTTCTGGTTCAGCAGGACAAAGGGGTGCACCTTGGCGCCGCAGGAATAGGCGCCGGAGCGTTTGCCCTCGTTTTCGTAGATGTCCATCCAGCGCTGCTCAAAGCTCTTTTTCAGCACCTCCTGGTACTCTGTCCCCAGCACGGCCATGGCGTCCACCACTTCCCGGCGGGCCTGCTCAAAGGGGATATCCAGCTTCAGGTCTTTGACCATGGGGACGTAGATATCGTACATGTGCAGCTCCTCCACCCCCAGGGCTTTCTTCCGCAGCTTCATGTAGCGGTACATGGCGTCCATATGGCGGTGCATCGAATCCACCAGCTGGTGGTAGACGGACACCGGCACCTCCGTCCGGTCCAGGGCTGCTTCCAGGCAGGAGCCGTATTTCCGGGCGCGGGCAAAAAACACGTTCTGCTTCACATGGCCGTTGAGGGTGGCGGCCATGGTGTTGGCAAACTGCCCGTACACCGTGTACAGGTTGCGGAAGGTATCCCGGCGCAGCTCCGCGTCCTGGCTGTGCATCAGGGTGCCATAGGAGCCGTTGGTCAGCGGGTGCAGCTTGCCGGTTACGTCCTGGGCGCTGGGGAAGCTTAAATCCGCGTTGGCCAGCACGTTGTAGATTTGATCCGGGGCATCTCCCAGCTCCCCGGCTCCGGCCAGCAGCGCCTCCTCCGGCTGGGACAGGACATGGGCCTTGCGGCGCAGCACCACCTCCAGGGCCCGGCGGTACAGGGCCAGCTCCGGCTTTTCCTGATAAAATTTTTCCAGTGTTTCCTGGGAAAGCCGGATAAGCTCCGGCGTCTCAAAGGCCATCTCCTGCTGCCACTGGGCCAGCCAGCTGAGCATTTGGCCCTTCATCCCCTGATACACCGAATTACCCGTATCCTCGTCGCTTTTCAGCATGGTGTAGACGTACAGCTGCTCTGCCGTCTCCTCCAGCTTTTCCTTCTCCTGCAGGTAAGCGTAAAGCGTCTCGCCCGATTCGGCCAGCCGGCCCTGATACCGGGCCAAGGCCGGCGCTTCCCGCTTGATGGCCTCAAAGGCTTCCCGCCAGGCCGCGTCTGAAGGGTACAAATCCTCGGTGGACCAGGTATCCTCCCGGCGCTGCTCGCTTCTCTTTTTGATCATTCCTTCCTGGGACATAGGCTATTTCCTCTCTTCCTGCCCCGCGCAGGGGCTTCTGATGTTTCCGCGCGTTTTGCGGCTGCGGACATGATATATGGATGCGCTCGGTATACCGGGCTTCTTGCCCCGGCTTAACGGCTTTTTCAGCAGAAATGGTTGAAAAAGCCGCACGGCCAAGCATCGAGTCGGCTTTTTAGAAAGGAAGTTCCAAAAAAGCCGAATTTTTTCCCTGGGATCACGGCTTTTTCGGCAGGAATGACAGAGAAAGCCGTGTGCCCAAACATCGGGTCAGCTTTTTTTGAAAAAGGCTGCGAAAAAGCGGTGAATTTTCCTGGGAGAAAACCCATCCTGGGGAAGAAAGAGCAGAGAGAGACGTCCTCGCTTCGCTCGCTCCCGCGCCGGCGCCGGTATATTGTCCGCTCTGCGGACAATTATACCCTGTGCTTCGCACATGCTATGTTGATGCGCACGGTTCGCCCTGGAAATTTGTCCTCCCTACGGTCGGACGCGAACCGGCGCCGGTATATTGTCCGCTCTGCGGAAAATTATACCATGGATCTGGGCGGAACACAATTCCTGGAGCGGAGGCGGAGGCGATGCCGGAGGCAATGTCTTCCTGCATATCTTCCTACATGTCTTCCTGCCCTCTGTCTTCCGCGGACGCAGGTATAAAATTCCTCCGTTTACAGATACTACTTTCACCAACAGAAAGTACAGCGAACGGAGGATGTTTGACATGAAAGCGACAGGAGTGGTAAGAAGAATCGACGACCTGGGGCGGATTGTAATCCCCAAGGAAATCCGCCGGACCCTTCGGCTCCGGGAAGGCACGCCCTTGGAGATTTTTACGGACCGGGAAGGCGAAATCATCCTGAAAAAATATTCCCCCATGGCGGAGCTGGGCGCCTTTGCCTCCCAGTGCGCGGAGGCGCTGGCCCAAGGCTCCGGCCATATGGTCTGCGTTACCGACCGGGATCAGGTACTGGCCGTGGCCGGAGGCCTGAAAAAGGACTGCCTCCAGAAACCTCTTAGCCGGCAGCTGGAGCAATTCCTGGACAGCCGGGAGGTCCGCTCCGCCGCCCGGGGCGGCAAGGACTTTGTGGAGCCCACCGAAGGCGGACTGGAGGAGGCGGAGGCCGAAACCATTGCGCCTATTCTCTGCCAGGGGGATGTAATCGGAGCCGTCATCCTGCTGGCCAAGGAGGCCAAAACCCCCATGGGGGAAACGGAACAGCGGCTGGCTGTCACGGCAGCCGGTTTTCTGGGACGGCAGATGGAGAGTTAGCGCCTCGCCTGGAACGGCAGATGGAAAGCTAACGCCGGCTCCGGATCTTCTGTATCAGGAGCCCGGCCAAAAAGCCCACAAGCGCCGGGCATACCCAGCCAAATCCCTGCTCCGCCAAAGGCAGCCAGCCGGAAACCCACTCCACCGCCGGATCCAGGCGCAGCAGTGCCCGGGTGCCGGCCGGCAGCGCCCGCAGGAAGTCCACCGCCGCGGCCGCGGCGGTAAACCCAAGGGTGCAGCGCAGCACCGGCCGGCTGCGCCCCAGCGCGCCGCCGGCCAAGGTCAGCACAATCAGCACAATGGCCAGCGGATACAGGAGCATCAGCACCGGCTGGGAATACGCCACAATGGCGTCCAGCCCCAGGTTGGCGATTAAGAAGGAGATCGTGCAGAAGCCCACCGCCCAAACCGGGTACGCCGGGCCGTGGGGGAACATGCGGGCAAAGGTTTCCCCGCAGCTGGTGATCAGCCCCACCGCGGTTTTCAGGCAGGCTACCGACACGGTGGCCGCCAGGATCACTGCCCCGGCGCCGCCAAAATAGTGCTCCGCAATCTGGGCCAAGGCCTCCCCTCCGTTTTCGCTGGCGGGAAACAGCCCCCGGCTCTGGGCCCCCACCAGCGTTACCAGCACATAGATCAGCGCCATCAGCAGCGAGCTGAAAAGTCCGGCCCGCACCGTGTAGGACGCCACCCGGCCCGGCTCCCGCACCCCCAGCCCCCGGATGGCCTGGACCACCAAGATGCCGAAAGCCAGCCCAGCCAGGGCGTCCATGGTATTGTAGCCCTCCAAAAGCCCGGTGGAAAAGGCCTGGGAAACATAGGCCCCAGACGGCGAAACCTGGGAAACCTGGCCCAGAGGCGATACCAGGGCCCGCAGGATTAAAACGGCCAGGAACGTCAAAAAAAGCGGGTTCAGTACCTTCCCCACCCAGGTCAGGATTTCCCCGGGGCGAAGGGAGAAAAACAGGACCAGCAGGAAGAACACCAGGGAGAACACCGCCAGCCATACGCCCTGGCCGGACTCCGGCAGCAGCCGCTGGATTCCCACCGTGTAGGAAACCGTGGCGCACCGGGGGATGGCAAAGAAGGGGCCGATGGTCAGATACAGGAGGCAGGTAAAGAAAAACCCATACCCCTTGCCCACCCGGCTGCTTAGCTCCAGAAGGCCTTCCTCCCGGCTGATTCCCAGGGCCGCCACCCCCAACAGGGGCAGCCCTACGCCGGTGACCAGAAAGCCCAGGGCCGCCGGCCCCATTTGGCTTCCGGCCAACTGGCCCATGGAGGCGGGAAAAATCAGGTTCCCCGCGCCGAAAAACAAGCCGAACAGCATACTAGCCACCGCCAGGATCTCTCGGAACGACAACTTTTTCATGGCAAACCTCTCCCCTTTATCCAGGGGGACTGCCTTCCCCGCCGTCCCCCGTTTGCCTCCAATTATAGCGCGTTTTCCCTGCCAGGTAAACCCCCGGCTTACCTGGCCTCGTTCTTCTCTTTTTCTTCAATCAGCTGGTACAGCTTCTCCAGCGCGTCCTGGATGCCTCCGATGGCATTGATAAGCCCTTCTTCCACCGCCTCGCCGCCTACCAGGATAGTGCCCATGTCCTTGGTCAGCATCCCGGTCTCCAGCATCAGCTCCTCCAGCCGTTCCTGGGAAATGCCGCTGTGGCGGGAGATAAAACCGGTAATCCGGTCCTGGATCTTTTTGAAATAGTCGTAGGTCTGGGGCACCCCCAGGATCATGCCGCTCATGCGCACCGGGTGGATGAGCATGGTGCCGGTCTCCACAATAAACGAATAATCGGTGGATACCGCCAGAGGGACACAGATGGAATGGCTGCCGCCCAGCACCAGGGAAACCGTGGGCTTGCTCAAGGAAGCAATCATCTCCGCGATGGCCAGCCCCGCCTCCACGTCCCCGCCTACGGAATTGATGAGGATCAGCAGGCCGTCAATCTCCCGGCTGTCCTCAATCTCCGCCAGCTGGGGCAGGACGTGCTCGTACTTGGTGGTCTTGCTGTTGCCCGGCAGGTTTTCGTGGCCTTCGATCTCCCCGATTACGTTGAGCAGATGGATCCGGTATTCCCGGCTGTTGTCCTCCAGGGTCATCTGCCCGTAATCCCGCATTTCCTGTTCTTCCTGTTCCCGCCCCTCGTCCCGGGGCTTCCCGCTTTGATTTTCCATAAAACCTCGCGCCTCCTTTTGGTTTAGGATAGGCCAAAAAGCGGCTTCTTATGCGGGAATCTTTACGCCGGCCCTTCCCCGTGCTATGATAGGCGAAGGAGGAGCTTATGAAAATCATTGAAAAAGAAGTGTTTCTGCGTGTTCCCTATCCGCTGGAGCGCCTGGGGATGGCCCGCCCCCTGTTCCTGGATATTGAGACCACCGGCCTTTCCCCGGAGCGCTCCCGCGTCTACCTGATTGGCTGCCTGTTCCCCCACACCCTGGAGTGCTGGGGCTTCCGCCAGTGGCTGGCCGAGTCCCCTTTTGAGGAGCGGCAGCTGCTGGAGCAGGTCATTGGCTTCTGCCGGGATTTTACCGGGCTGGTGCACTTTAACGGGAACCGGTTTGACCTTCCCTACCTGCAAAAGCGCTGCGAGGAGCACGGGCTTTCCGGCCCATTCCTGTCCCTG
>CALWEC010000075.1 GCA_944376945.1 uncultured Lachnospiraceae bacterium
GCATGCCCAGGATGGCGGCGCAGTTCTGCTCCGTGTTAAAATAGGCCAGCCCGTTGGGATGCTCCGGATGGCGCCAGTCCGGATCCGCGAAGATATAGATGTCCCCCTCGTGCTCAATGGGGCGGGATTCCTTGTACATCCGCACGTATTCCTCCGACCGGTACTGGAAGTTGAGCATCCAGGAGTACAGGTTGTTCTCAAAGCCCTCCGGGATCAGCAGGTGGGCCTTGACCATAAACTCCGGATCCAGCCCAATGTACACTTCCGCATGGTACATCTTTTTAAAGCGGGCGTTGTAGGAAGCCTCCATCAGCTTCTTGTCCAGATCCGCCGTATCCACGCCAGGCTCCCCAGACACTCTCCGGGCCACGGCAGTCCGGCCGGTTACCGCCCCGTCGTTGGACAGAAGCACCACCGCGTCCGCCGGAAGGCCAAAGGTTTCCCCGTGGTATACCGGCATGTCCGTGACAATGGTGCCCGGGGAATTCTTGGCCAGCTCATAGGCTTCCCGGAGTGAGGACACCTTCACCACATTGTTACCGTAGAAGCTGGTCTCAATGATGGTGCGGGTTTTGCTGAAATAGCGGCTCCCGGCTCCGATTTCGCTTCTCGGAAAATTTGCTTGCGTTGACATAAAGATTAACCTCCCAAGTTCCTGTTCTCTTTGTCTATTCTCCCACGATTTCCCAGAGATGTCAATTCCATCTCCGCTAAAATTCTCTCAACTTTCGGATTTTACACCCAAAAAGCCCTTTACTACCTTCGGCATTTCTTCCTTTTCGCACACCGTCCGGTGAAGGACCGGCGCGGAGCGGATGTCCTCGATGGCCCGGGGGATGGGGATCCCGGACAGCTGGGACAGGGCGTCTGCCAGGGCGAAATCCTCCTGCCGGCCGTATTCCGGCTGGATGGCGGACAGGACGCTGCGGGTGAACTTGTACGGGCTGGCCGTGGACACCACCAGCATTTTGGCCGTATCCCCCGTCTCCTGCCGGTAAGCCTTGGCCACATGGGCGGCCACCGCCGTGTGAGGGTCCAGAATGTAGCCGGCCGCCTGATACACCTGGCGGATGGCCTCCGCCGTCCCGGCCTCATCGGTATACCCGCCATAGAAATCCTGGAGCCGTCCCCGCATCTCCTCCGGCAGCGTGTACACGCCGGTGCGGTTCAGCTGCTCCATAAACGCCGCGTTCCGCTGCGGGTCTTGTCCGGCCACCTGGTAGATGAGCCGCTCCAGGTTGCTGGAAACCAGGATATCCATGGACGGGGAACTGGTCAGAATAAACTCCCGGTTCCGGTCGTAGGTGCCGGTGCGGAAAAAGTCAAACAGCACTTTGTTTTCGTTGGACGCGCAGACCAGCTTGCCCAGAGGGACCCCCATGGCCTTGGCATAGTAGGCCGCCAGGATATTGCCAAAGTTGCCGGTAGGGACCGTTACGTTCAGCGTCTCCCCCGGCCCCAGCTCCCCCTGCTTCCGCAGCTTGGCGTAGGCGTACACGTAGTAAGCCACCTGCGGCACCAGGCGGCCAATGTTGATGGAATTGGCGGAGGAAAACTGGAAGCCGGCGGCCTGCAGTTTCTGTTCCAGCGCTCGGTCGCCGAACATGGCCTTTACGCCGCTTTGGGCATCGTCAAAATTCCCCCGGATCCCCACCACCAGGGTGTTGGCGCCCTTCTGGGTGACCATCTGCTTCTCCTGGATGAGGCTGACGCCGTCCTTAGGGTAAAAGACCACAATCCGGGTCCCCTCCACATCCGCGAAGCCTGCCAAGGCCGCCTTCCCCGTGTCCCCGGAGGTGGCGGTCAGGATGACGATCTCGTTTTTCACCCCGTTTTTGCGGGCGGAAACCGTCATCAGGTGGGGCAGGATCGAAAGGGCCATATCCTTAAAGGCGATGGTGGCCCCGTGGAACAGCTCCAGGTAGAAAAGGTCTTCCGCCTTCCGCAGGGGCGCAATCTCCGGCGTGTCAAATTTGCTGTCGTAGGCCTTGGCGATACAGCCCTTTAGCTCTTCCTCCGTAAAATCCGTAAAAAACTGCTTCATCACCGCGTAGGCGGTTTCCGGGTAGCTCATTTCCGCCAGTTCTTCCAGGGTGTTCTCCAGCCGCGGGATCCGCTCCGGCACATACAGGCCCCCGTCCCGGGCCAGCCCCTGGAGGATCGCCTGGCTGGCCGTCACCGGCTCTCCTGCGCCTCGGGTGCTTCGGTAAAACAACTGCTCCATTCCATTCCTCCTTCTGGGAACGCCGGCGTAAGGCCGGCCTCCCGCGGCGTCCTCCGCCGCATAATAGGAAAATGGGCTGCCGCAGCCCATCTCTCCCGGCAGCCCATCCTGCATGTTCTCTTTTGGTTTCCGGATCCCATCAGTTGTCGATCAGCTTGCCTTCCTCGTTCCAGCTGTACAGCTTCCGCAGCTGCTCGCCGATCTTCTCCGCCGGATGCTCCGCCTGCTGCTTGCGCATGGCCATAAAGTGGGCGCAGCCGCTCTGGTTCTCCAGCAGCCAATCCTTAGCAAAGGTGCCGTCCTGGATATCGGACAGGATCTTCTTCATGGCCTTCTTGGTGTCCTCGGTGACAATCTTCGGGCCCGTAATGTAATCGCCGTACTCCGCAGTGTTGGAGATGGAATACCGCATGCCGGCAAAGCCGCTCTGGTAAATCAGGTCCACAATCAGCTTCATCTCGTGGATGCACTCAAAGTACGCGTTCTCCGGCGCGTAGCCTGCTTCCACCAGGGTCTCGTAGCCCGCCTTCATCAGCGCGCACACGCCGCCGCACAGCACCGCCTGCTCGCCGAACAGGTCGGTCTCCGTCTCCACCTTGAAGGTGGTCTCCAGCACACCGGCTCTGGCTCCGCCCAGAGCGCCGGCATAGGCCAGGGCCATATCCAGGGCCTTGCCCGTGTAGTCCTGCTGCACCGCCACCAGGCAAGGGGTGCCGCGGCCGATCTGGTACTCGCTGCGCACCGTGTGGCCCGGGGCCTTGGGGGCGATCATGGTCACATCCACATTCTTGGGAGGCACGATCTGGCCAAAATGAATGGCAAAGCCGTGGGCGAACATCAGCATGTTGCCTTCCTCCAGGTTGGGCTCGATGGACTCTTTGTAGAGCTTGGCCTGCTTTTCATCGTTGATCAGGATCATAATAATATCCGCCATCTTGGCCGCTTCCGCCGCCGTGTATACCGGAAGGCCCTGTTTTTCCGCCTTGGCCCAGGACCGGCTGCCTTCGTACAGGCCGACGATTACATCGCACCCGGATTCCTTCAGGTTCAGCGCGTGGGCATGTCCCTGGCTGCCGTAGCCGATAATGGCGATCTTCTTCCCTTCCAGAAGGGAAAGATTGCAGTCTTCCTGATAATAAATCTTTGCCATAGTGCTACCTCCATATCTGTTTGATAATATAGAATGGCTTATCCTTCCTTTGTGCCTCTGGCCAGGCCGGTAATCCCAGTCCGGGCCACCTGCAGCAGCTTAAATTTGTCCAGCAGCCGCAGGAACGCCTCCAGCTTACTTTCGTTTCCTGTGAGTTCCACAATCATAGAAGTATCTGCCACATCCACAATTTTCGCGCGGAAAATATCCGCGATGGCCAGCACCTGCTGCCGTTCCTCCGGCCCGGCCTGTACCTTTACCAACACCAGTTCCCGGCATACGGAGCTTTCCGGCGCCAGTTCCTCCACGTCCACCACGTCCACCAGCTTCTTCAGCTGCTTCCGCAGCTGCTCCAGGGAATCTTCCTCCCCGGTGGAGATAATGGTCATCCGGGAGAAGGCGGGGTTTTGCGTCGATCCTACCGTCAGGCTGTCTATGCTGTACCCGCGGCGGCTGAAGAGGCCGGCCACCCGGTTTAAAACCCCCACTGAGTTTTCCACCAGCACCGAAAGTACGATTGTCTTCTCCATCTTTTCCTCCTCTTTCCACTTCAGCGAATCAACGCTTTACATTTTAGCACGTCTTTTCCCGGATGTCTACTAGGTTTTGAGGCCACTGGAAATTTCTCTTTTCCGCAATTTTTTGCTTTTCTTCCATCGCCAGCTGTCGTATAATAGAAACAACCTTTTCACAGATAGGAGCTTCGTCTATGAACATCGGAAAAAATCTAAAAGACGCCCGGCTTCTCACCGGCTACACCCTGGAAAAAGCCGCCAGCCTGGTCCACATGCACAAAAGCACCCTGCACCGGTACGAAAACAACGAGATCAAAACCATCCCGCTGGCCAAGCTGCGCCTTCTGGCAGCCGCCTACCGCACCGATTTAGGAAGCCTTCTGGGATTTCCGGATCCGGAACCGGCCACCGGCGGGTTCCCCCGGCGGATGCTGGCCTACGCGGAACGGAAAAGCCTGCCCTCGGAGCAGCATGTGCTGGACAAGTACCGCCGGCTGGACATCCACAGCAAGCATTTGATCAACCTGATGCTGGATCTCCAGTATGCCCGGGAAAAAGCGGGGCTGCCCTAACGCCTGGGCCCCCCGCTTTTTCCGGCCTGCCGGCCTGGGATTCCTCGTTTTCCGTTTAAAAGCATTCCTTCCGCCGCTCGATCCGCAGCTGCTTCCGGCGCTCCGCCCCTTCCCATTCGGCCTTCTGCACCTCGGTTTCCAGGATTAAGCCCGGCACTTCTATGGGCTTGCCTTCCCGGTCGATGGCCACCTCCACCAGGTACGCCCGGTTGATGACCCGGCGGGTTCCGTCCAGGTCCTCCACATAGCTGTCCACCCGCACCTCCATAGAGGAATGGCCCACATGGGTCAGCTTTCCCACCAGCACCACCACCTGCTCCACATAGGCCGGCCCTTTAAACTGCAGGTTGTCCACCGCCGCCGTGGTAATCAGGCTGTTGGCGTGGCGCCGGGCCACAATCCCCGCCACCTCGTCGATCCACATCATCAGCTGGCCGCCGAACAGCCGGCCATAGTGGTTTAAATGGCTGGGCGTCAGCAGGTACTGCTGCTCGGTTAGAGAATCTTCCACTCGCTTTGCCGGTCTCATTCCGTCCCCTCCGTTACCAGTCCGTCCTCTCCTATGGCCACCCCGCCAAAGGAAATGCTTTCCATATATTCGTTCATCCGCTGCCGTTCCTCCGGCTCCGTGATCAGCTGAGTATAGCAGTCGGCCTGCAGGCAGGGCAAAAACCGCATCTGGTACTCCATGTCCGCCGGGTCGATGGTAAACTCCAGCACGCAGGTCTCCCGCTCCTTGCTGTTAAACCAGAAATTGCCCAGGCTGTACAGGATGGGCTTCCCCTTGTAATACTCAAAGCCCTGGAGCACATGGGGGTGGTTACCCACCACCGCGTCCGCCCCGGCGTCTATGTAGGCCTGGGCCAGTTCCCGCTGCTCCGCGTCCAGCTCCGTGGTCATCTCCGTCCCCCAATGGACATAGACAAACACAAAATCGCTGTTGGCCTTGGCTTCCTCAATGGTTTTCAGGCATTCGGCAGGATCGATGGTGCTGAACACCCCGGGAAGCTCCTCCGTGGCGGCCCGGGTCATCCCATACTCCGGATCCCCCACCTTTTCCACCGCGGTGGCCGCCACAATGGCGATGGTGCGGCCGTTCCACGTCATATAGGCCGGTTCCCGGGCCTCCTCCAGGTTGGCCCCGGCTCCCACCGTCACAATGCCGGCGTTCCGCAGGGTTTCCACCGTGTCCAGCAGCGCGTCCTCCCCCCAGTCAAAGGCGTGGTTGTTGGCCAGGCCCGCCACGTCCACCCCCAGGGTATTGAGCACGGACACCCGCTCGGGCTTGGCCCGGAAATTCCAGTCCTTCCCCTCCACCGGCGTCCCCCGGTCGCTGTATGTAAACTCGTTGTTCAGCATAAACAGGTCCGCTTCCTGCATCAGCTCCAGCAGATCCTCCGAAAAGCACTCCCGGATGTCCCCCCTGGCATCCAAAGCATACGTGATGGCCATGTCCTCCGCCAGGCAGAAATCCCCGGCAAAACGGATGACAAACGGCTCTCCCGCCGGTTCCGTATCCTCCCCCGATTCCAGCGCGTCCGGCAGCGGGATCTGCTGAAACAGCTGCTCCTCCTCCGACTCGCTTTCCTGTACCTGCTCGCCGGCCGCCCTGCTTCCTTCCGTCGATCCCACCGTAGCCCCGGTTTCCCGGGCGCAGGACGCCAGGACCAGGCTGGCCGCCGCCAGCAGCGCGATTCCCACTTTTTTTGCCCCCATACATTTCCCCCGTTTTTCCCTCGTATTCCCCGGACCAGCCGGGTACCTCCAGTGTATAGCAATCTTCTGGGCGCGTCAACCTTTTCCTTGGCCGCGGCGGCGCAGACGCGCCCTCTTGTTTTCGGGGCAGGACTTGGTTTACTCCGGATCCTGGGCTTCGCTGGATTCATCTTCCGGATCCTGCCCCTCCTGTCCGTCCAGTTTCTGCCGAAGTTCCTCCAGGAGATCCTCCAAGTTCTTGTCGCCTATGTGTACCTCCAGGTATTCGTCCTCGTCTTCCTCATCGTCTTCGTATTCTTCCAGATCCGCCTCCGCTTCCAGATCTTCGTCTTCGTCCTCTTCCAGATCCGCCTCCTCAGCGGTTTCCTCCTGGCCGCGGAGCGCCTCCACTTTCTTTACCGCCGCGTCCAAAAGCTGGTCCATCCGCTGCTTCGCCTTCTTTTCCGCACAGGCGATGGCTTCTGCCGGCGTTTTGCCCTGGAACAGCACCGCCACCAAGCCGCCGGCGTACCGCTCCACCTGCATGAACGGGGTAAGGATGCTGTTCATTACCACCGTCTCCGACGGAGCGTCCTCCGGGCAGTCGTTGTAGACCCGAAAACGGATTTCTCCATCCCGCCAGTCCATCTCGAAGCAGCCGTTTTTCATCCCGTAGTTGGCGCGGGTCAAGTACTCGTTGACCCAATGCATCTGCTGGGGGTCTTTGCAGTCGGGCCGTACCGGCAGCATGGCAAAAACCATATAGTGATCCCAGCTTACCAGTGCCGCGCACTGGACATTTTTGATGGGGCCGGACAAGCCCACGTCAAACCGAAAAACCCCATCCTCCTTGTCAAAAGTAAACTTCCAATCCTCGTTGGCAAGATACTGCTGGATCGCTTTGGCAATCGTCATAGAATAATGCTTCATATGGTGTTCTCCTCCTGTTCTGCGGGGCCTCCGGTCCCTGCCGGCGGCAGTTTTCCCTCTGCTGTGTTCTGGCTCCATCTTGCCATATCCAGAGGACTTTCTTCAACGGACAATCGGAAAAAACAGTTGGGCGGATAGGTTCTCAAAAAGGCTCAAACGTCACTGTAATCTGATTTTCTTGTTCCGACCAGCGAAGGAACCTAATATGGCCGTCCCACTGCTCGGACACCTCGTTCCGCAAAAACCCTGGCCGGAAGCAGCCGGCTTCTGTTTTCGGAATCCGCCGCGCGGATAGGTTCGCCCCCTCGGGCTGCTTGGCTTTGGGCAGTTCGCCGCGGCTCAACAGCTTTTTCAGCGGAAATTGAGAAAAAAACCGTGTGTCCGCGCGTCAGACCGGCTTTTTAGAAGGAAAACTCCGAAAAAGCCGAAAATTTTTCCAGTGCACTCGGCTTTTTCGGCAGGAATGGCGCAAAAAGCCGTGTGTCCGCGCGTCAGGCCGGCTTTTTAGAAGGAAAGCTCCGAAAAAGCCGAAAATTTTTCCAGTGCACACCGCTTTTTCGGCAGGAATAGAAGAAAAATCCGTGCGTCCGGACATGGGACCGGCTTTTTGAAGAAAAAGCTGCAAAAAAGCGGTGAATTTTCCTGGTTGAGCCTTCTCCTCCCTCCAGTGGGACGCGAAGCACATGCTATGTTGATGCGCACGGCGCGGTCAGGAAATTTGTCCTCGCTTCGCTCGCATCCGCACCGGCGTGGGTATAATGTCCGCTCCTCGGACATTATACCCTGTTCCACATTCTCCCTAAGCTGCGCTCTCTGCTGATATGCGTCGTCCCTTTTTGATAATTTTGTGTTAAGTCGTTCTAAAAAGCAGCGTTTTCCGCTGGCAAATGGAAAGGGAGGGGCAGAAAGCGAAACCCCGGAAAGCACGGAAATCCGTACCTTCCGGGGTTTCTCGCCGATTGAAAGGAAGTGGAGACAACAGGACTCGAACCTGCGACCCTTTACACGTCAAGCAAATGCTCTCCCAGCTGAGCTATGTCTCCATCGCCCTATATTGTACCGGATAACAAGAAAAATTGCAAGAGTAAATTCACTTTTTTTGCCGGCATTTTCCTAAAATCTTTCTTGACAATTCCCGGCGGGAAATTTATAATCATAGTACAATTTATATCACTTCTTGCGAGATCCCACCCACACACAACCTCTACCTGGGATAAATATATTTCAGGAGGATTCTTTATGGGATACGAAGAATTTTTACGCTATCTTTTGGATCAGCTGCAGGCTGCCTTTGCCGGCACCGCCCAAGTCTCTCTGCGCCGCCAGTCCCGAAACAACGGCATCCGCGCCGATACCATCCGCATTTTATCCGAGGGAGATTCGGTCTGCCCCTCCATTTCTCTGGCTGAATGCTGGAAACGCCACCAAAGCGGGGAAGCCCGCGAGGCCATCCTGCAGGAAATCCTGGCGCTTTGCCAGAGGGACCCTTCCGGCCAAGCCTGGGATTTTTCCCGCGCCCTTACCTATTCCCACGCCCGGCCGTATCTGGCCCCCAAACTGATTCACCGGGAACGCAACCAAGAGCTGCTGGCCCAAGTCCCCCACCAACGTTTTCTGGATTTGGCTGTAGTGTCCTGCCTCTGCTTTTTTTCCACCGGGCAGGCCGCCGCTTCGGTAACCGTCAGCGCACATCATCTGGAAATGTGGGGAGTGGCGCCGGAAACCCTGCAGATGGACGCATTCCACAACGCGGAACAGATCCTTCCGCCCCTTCTAATGCCTCTGGACTCCCTGATCCGCCAGATTGTCCAGGAGGAGGTATCCTCCTTGCCAGGCGCCAAGCCAGACGCCCCTTCCCTGGTGCAGGATCTCTGTGGGGAACCCTCCCAGCTTCCCATGTACGTACTGACCAATTCCCGGCGCTATCTAGGCGCCGCCAACCTGCTGCGGGAAGCCTTGCTCCAGGATTTTGCCCGCCGCCTTCGGTGCGGCTTCTTCATTCTTCCCAGCAGCGTCCACGAAGCCATCCTGATCCCGGAAACCGCCGGGATCCCTCCTCAGGAGTTAAAGGAAATGCTGACGGAAATCAATATCACCGCCGTGGCCCCGGAAGAATGGCTTTCCGATGAAATCTACTACTACGCTGCGGAGCAGAACCGCATTCTATTCGCGGAGGAACGGAAAGGCTGATCCCCCCTGCCTCTGCCTTCGCCAAAAAACCACATTCAAAAGGCCCCCGCCCAAAAGCGGAGGCCTTCCTGGTATTTCCCTCTGTTTTTACGAATTCTTCTTCTGCTCCACGTCCTTCATGGACAGGTTGATGCGGCCCATCTTGTCGATTTCCAGCACCTTGACGGTTACCTGGTCCCCCACCTTGACCACATCCTCCACCTTGGCCACTCTCTTCTGGGAGAGCTTGGAGATATGGATCATGCCGTCCTTGCCAGGCGCCAGCTCTACAAAAGCGCCGATGTTGATGATACGGACCACCTTGCCGGTAAAGATCTGGCCCGGCTCCACATCGTTGACGATGGTTTCGATAATCTGGATGGCCTTGGCGATCATCTCCGCGTCCGTACCGCACACCGATACGCTGCCGTCGTCCTCAATGTCGATCTGCACGCCGGTGTCCTCGATAATCTTGTTGATCACCTTGCCCTGCTTGCCGATGACGTCGCCAATCTTCTCCGGATTGATCATAATCTGGCGGATCTTGGGCGCGTACTTGCTGACCTCCTTGCGAGGCTCGGAGATCACCGGCGCCATCACCTGATCCAGGATATAGGTCCGGGCCTCCCGGGTGCGGGCAATGGCCTCCCGGATAATGGCGTTGGTCAATCCATGGATCTTAATATCCATCTGGATGGCGGTAATGCCCTTGTGGGTACCGGCCACCTTAAAGTCCATGTCACCGAAGAAATCCTCCAGGCCCTGGATATCGGTGAGCACAATGTAATCGTCGTCCGTCTCCCCGGTCACCAGGCCTACGGAGATACCGGCCACCATCCGCTTGATAGGCACGCCGGCCGCCATCAGGGACAGGGTGGAGGCGCAGACGCTGGCCTGGGAGGTGGAGCCGTTGGACTCCAGGGTTTCCGACACGGCCCGGATGGCGTAGGGGAATTCCTCCACGCTGGGCAGCACCGGCACCAGGGCCCGCTCCGCCAGAGCGCCGTGGCCAATCTCCCGGCGTCCCGGTCCCCGGGAAGGCTTGGTCTCGCCTACCGACCAGGAGGGGAAGTTGTAATGGTGCATATAGCGCTTGCTGGTCTCCGACTCATCCAGCCCGTCCACCTTCTGGGCAGAGGACATGGGCGCCAGGGTAACCGCCGTCAAAATCTGGGTCTGGCCCCGCTGGAACATACCAGAGCCATGGACCCGGGGCAGGATATCGATCTCCGCGTGGAGCGGGCGGATCTCCTGGATCTGGCGGCCGTCGGGACGGCGGTGATCCTTCAGGATCATCTTGCGCACCGTCACCTTCTGGAACTTGTACACCGCGTCGTCCAGCAGCTCCAGCCATTCCGGATGCTCTTCCTGGTAACGCTCCGCCAGCTTTTCCTTAATCTGGCGGATGTTCTCCTCCCGCACCTGCTTTTCATCCGTGAACACGGCTTCCTCCATGGCCTCCGGAGTGATGAAGGACACCATGTCCTCCCACAGGTCGTCCGGCGTGGTCACATGGATATAATCGTGCTTGGGCTTGCCGCACTCGTCCACAATCTTCTGGATAAAAGCGATAATCTCTTTGTTCACCTCATGGGCGGCGAAAATCGCCTCCAGCATTTTATCCTCCGGTACTTCGTTGGCGCCGGCCTCGATCATAATGATCTTTTCCGCGGTGGAAGCCACCGTCAGGGCCAGATCCGACACATTCTTCTGTTCCATCGTCGGGTTGAACACCAGCTCCCCGTCCACCAGGCCGACCATGGTAGCGGCAATGGGGCCGTCAAAGGGGATGTCCGAGATGGAGGTGGCGATGGAGGAACCCAGCATGGCCACTACGTCCGGGTTGCAGTCCGGATCCACGCTCATTACCAGGTTGCTGACCGTCACATCGTTCCGGTAGTCCTTGGGGAACAGCGGGCGCATGGGGCGGTCGATGACCCGGGAGGTCAGCACCGCGTGCTCGCTGGCTTTGCCCTCTCTCTTGTTGAAGCCGCCGGGGATTTTTCCCACCGCGTACATTTTCTCCTCGTATTCCACGCTGAGAGGGAAGAAATCGATGCCGTCCCGGGGCTTTTCCGAGGCGGTAGCCGTGGACAGCACCACCGTGTCCCCATAGTGCATAAACGCAGCGCCGTTGGCCTGGGCCGCCACCCGGCCAATTTCCACCGTCAGGGTACGGCCAGCCAGTTCCATACTGTAACTCTTGTACATATCCTGTTTCTCCTTTTCTTTTCCCGGCGGGAAGAAACATCGAAACTACTGAAAAGGCCGCGGCCCCCGCAGGCTCTTCAGTGGTCTCGAGGTTTTCCGCCCCGCCGGTTTTTCTTGAAATACGCAAAAAAGCCAGGGTGGAAGCGACTTCCACCCTAGCCTATTTCCCCTTACTTCCGGATGCCCAGACGCTCAATCAGGCTGCGGTATCCCTCGATATCGTTTCTCTTCAGGTAATCCAGCAGACCGCGTCTCTGGCCGACCATCTTCAGCAGGCCGCGGCGGGAATGGTGATCCTTGGGGTGATCCTGCAGGTGAGCCGTCAGCTCGTTGATCCGCTCGGTGAGCAGCGCCACCTGTACTTCCGGGGAGCCGGTGTCCTCCGGGGTTCTGCCATAGGCAGCAACAATTTCCGCTTTCTTTTCCTTTGAAATCATTTGGTTTTCCTCCTTTATTCTTGGTCAACCCGTCCGCTAAGCCTTGGTTGGAGAATCCGAAGGCCTGGCAGCGGCGTCATACGGAGTTTAGTATAGCATACCCTCCCTCGGTTGTAAACCGGTTTTTCAAAAAAACAGCCGCGCCCAAACGCCGGGCCCAGCTGGCAAAAAAGGAGGATCCCGGCGTGGGATCCCCCTGCTTGCAGTCTGTCAATCGTCCAGGAACGTTACGGCGCGCACCGGCGTCCGGTAATACATGTCCGTAATGGTAATGCCTCTCTTGGGGCTCCGGGCATGGATCACCTGGCCGTCCCCGATATACATGGCCACATGGTTGATGGTTCCGTTCTTGGCGTAGAAGATCAGGTCGCCCTTCTTTACCTCCGACAGGGAGATCTTGCTTCCCTCCTGGGCCTGGGAACCGGTGTAGTGGCTCATATAGACGCCAAAATGCTCGTACACTTTCATGGTAAAGCCAGAGCAGTCCACCCCGTTGGTCAGGCTTTCCCCGCCCCATACGTAGCGGTTGCCCAAAAACTGCATGGCGTAATCCACAATCTGGCTGCGGAGGGACTGTTCCTCCTTCTCCGCAATCTCCTCCGGGGAGAAGTGGATGGCCGTATTCAGGGTGTAGCCCACCTCCACCAGGGAAGGATCCTGGATCACATAGCCGTTGGAGCTGTCCAATTCAATCTCATACCAGCCATCCAGCGTCTGCACTACGTCGTACTGCTCGCTATTGGAAAGCTGGGTCCAGATGGAGGACTCGGTGGTAGGCTCCGTGCGCACGTTCAGGGTTTCCGTCAGCACCGTAGCCCGGATGTCCGCCGCTTCCATCCCCTGCTGCCGGGCGTAGTCCCCGGTCAGAATATAGTCCGCGTACACATAGCCTTCAATGGAGCCGGAACGGATCCGGTACCAGTAGCCATCGTCCTTTTCTACCGTCTCCAGGATTTCGCAGGCATAGTTGTTCAGCATCTTGGCAATGATCTTGCCGTCCATGCCGGCTTCCTCCCGCACGTTGATGTAGGAACCTCCCACATCCGCCAGGCCCAGGTTTTCATATTTGTCCACCGCCGCCTGCCGCAGCTGCTCTTCGGTTTTTTCCGGTTCTTCCTGCGGCTCCTCCGGCTGGGTTTCCTCCGGGGCCGCCGTCTCCGCCGGCGCTTCCGCCTCCTCCGGCTGTTCCTCTTCCGCTTGGGTCTCCGCCGCAGGCGCTTCCGCTGCCCGGGCCTCCGCCGGGGCGGCCGGCTGCGCCGCCAGGGAGCCTGCCGCTCCCGCGATCACCAGATCCTGGGGCTTTGCGGAAACCTCCGTCTCCGGCTCCGCCTCCGTCTCTTCCACTGTCTGCGCTTCTGTATCTTGGATTTCTGCCGTACCGCCGGCGTAGCCGCTGATAACCGCCGCCGCGCCGCCGATGGCCAGGGAATTCTCATTTGCCGGCTTGTCCGCCGCCAGGGCAATCTGCCCAGCCGCCAGACAGGCGCTCAAGGAAATCAAAACACTGAACTTTGCTTTTCCTCGACGTGTCAAACTTACACCTCCAGCTAAATATTACACATTTATTACATTTGTTACACGCCTATGATAGCAAGGTTTCCATTGTTTGTCAAGCACCCATTTCACTTTTCCCAGCCAATTCCAGGCGGCCGCCGGAAAGGCCCTGGTTCCTTAGGAAAGGCCGTAGTCCCTCAGGAAAGGCCCTGATCCCTTAGGAAAGCCCGGGCCGCCTGTTCGTCCTCCAGGATCTGCCGCCTTAGTTCTTCCACGGAAGGGAATTTCCGCTCCGGCCGCAGGAAATCCAAAAACTCTACTTTGGCTTCCTGGCCGTATACATCCTGCTGAAAATCAAACAGGTAGGTCTCCACCCCCACCGGCCGTTCCCCGTCAATGGTCGGCTTCCGCCCCACATTGGCCACCCCAAAATAGGTGCCTCCTACAATCTGGATCCGGGATACGTAGACCCCGGAGCGGGGCATCAGCTGCTCGCCGGGGGCCCGCTGGTTGATGGTAGGAACCCCCAGGGTGCGGCCCAGCTGCCGGCCATGGACCACCGGTCCTCTTACGCCATAGGAATAGCCCAGCATTTGGTTGGCCTCCCGGATCTGCCCCTGGCGCAGGCAGTCCTTGATCCGGGAACTGCTGACCGCCTCCTGCCGGTACAGTTCTTTTTCCACCACCGTCAGGCGGTATCCCAGCTCCGGAGCCATCTCCAGCAGCAGGCCCACGTTGCCCCGGCCGCCGTAGCCAAAATGGCAGTCTGGCCCCACCACAATCTCCCGGGCCTGGCAGCGCTCCGCCAGCACATGGCGCAGGAAATCCAAAGGAGGCATCCGCCGGATTTCCTCGGTAAACGGGTACTCCACCAGCACGTCCGCCCCCAGTTCCTCCGCCATCCGGACCTTTTCCTCCCGGGTGGTCAGACAATCCCCGGTACTCCCAGACAGGAAGCTCTGAGGCGAGGTGGAAAACGTAAATACCAGCAGATCCCGGCCGTCCCGCAGGGACGCGGCCTGGCGCAGCAGCTTCCGGTGGCCCCGGTGAAAGCCGTCAAACTTTCCCAGCGTCACCACCGCAGGCTTTTCCTGGCGGAAATCCGCCGTTCCGTGAATGTATCTCAAAAAGCGCCTCCTGTAAAAAATAATTTCTTCGGGCGCAGCAGGCCCTCCGCCGGGAAGTAGGTGTATACCCCCACAAAGCTTCCGCCGGCATCCTGCACCCGGTAATCCCCCGCCTCCTCCAAGATCCCGGCCCGGATCCGCAGCGGATTCCCGTTGCGCAGCGCCTTTTCCTGCGCCGGGACGCAGCGGTATAAAGGCAGATCGGCGAACACCGCCTCCACCGGCAGCAGCCGCTCCTTTAGGGCGCCTGCGTCCCGCAGTTCTTCCACCTGGCCCAGGGTCAGGCTGTCCTCCACATGAAAAATGCCGGCGCGGGTACGCACCAGCTCTTCCAGGGCCGCCCCACATCCCAGGACCTGCCCGATATCGTGACACAGGGTCCGGATATAGGTCCCTTTGGAACAGGAAACGGTCATTTCCACCTGGGGAAGCCGCAGGGAGTGGATCGTAATGCCGTAGATCACCACCGGCCTCGGTTTCCGCTCCACCGTCTTTCCCTCCCGGGCCAAGTCGCAAAGCTTCCGGCCTCCCACCTTCAGGGCGGAGTACATGGGAGGGATCTGCTGGTAGGGCCCCACAAAGGAAAGGGCCGCCTGGCGCGCCTCCTCCGGGGAAACCCGCACCTCCTGCCGGGAAAGCACCGTGCCGCCGCAGTCCTGGGTGTCCGTTACCAGGCCCAGGCGCATGACCGCCCGGTACTCCTTATCCGTGTCCGTCAGCATGTCGCACAGCCGGGTCCCGCGCCCCAGGCATACCGGCAGGACTCCCACGGCGTCCGGATCCAGGGTGCCGGTATGGCCGATCTTTTTCTGTCCCAGGATCCCCCGCAGCTTGGCCACCACGTCGTGGGAGGTATAGCCTTTTTCCTTATAAATATTTAGTATTCCATCCATATCCTATTCCAATTCCTTCAGCTGCCGTTCCACCTGCGCCGCTACCTGCTCCACCACAGCCGTCCATTCCCCCTGCAGCGTGCAGCCTGCCGCCTTCACATGGCCGCCGCCGCCAAAGGACACGGCGATCCGGCTCACGTCCACCTCTGTGTTGGAACGCATACTGACCTTCCACTCCCGAGAATCCTCCCCTGACGGGTACAGGAAGACCGCCACCTTCACGCCGTCGGTTACCCGCAGCTGGTCCACAATCCCATCCAGGTGCCGGGAGGAAAGCCCCAGTTCCTGCATGTCCTGGGCCGTTACCCGGCCCGCCACCAACCGGCCGTCCAGCCACAGCCGGGCGGAAAGCAGGGCCCGGCCCAAGGCTTTGTTCTGGGCAAAGGACTTTTTAAAAAAGGTCTCGTCGATGATATAGGACGGGGAAATCCCCTTTTCCAGCAGGGCGCCGGCCACCTCCATGGTACGGCGGGAGGTATTGGAATGCTTAAACACACCGGTGTCGTGGACAATGCCCAGATACAGGCACTCGGCGGTTTCCCGGTCTATTTTCTCCGGATCCAGCAGGCCGTACAGAACCTCGCAGGCCGAACTGGCTTCCGGCTGGATTTCATACAGGTCCCCAAAGCCCTGGTTGGTAATGTGGTGATCGATGCACACCTTTTTCCTGGCGCTGTCAAAATATTTGGCGGCGGGGCCCAGGCGTTCCCGGTCCCCGCAGTCCATGACAAAGCACAGGTCGTAGGGCGGCAGGTCCGGGAAACGGTGGTCCACCTGCTCCGCCCCCTGCAGGAAGGAAAAATAGTCGGAGAAGGCTTCCAGATGCACCTGGGCCTGGGCTTCCGGCCGGACCGTCCGCAGATAATTGTACAGGCCCAGGCAGGCTCCCGCGCAGTCCCCGTCCGGGTGGATATGGCCTAGGATGGCAATCCGCCCCGCCCCTTCCAGGCCTTCCAGCGCTTCCTCAATCCGTTTCATCCGTTCCTCCTGTCTTCGGCCCATCCGCCGTTTCCCAGCTCTCCGCCAGCTCTTCGATCTTGTGGGACATTTCCACGCCGTAGGCGATGGAATCGTCCTGGATAAACCGGATTTCCGGCGTATTCCGCAGATTCAGGTTCCGGGCCAGCTGGCCCCGGATAAACCCTTCCGCGCTCCGCAGCCCTGCCATGGTATCCGCAACGCTGGCGCTATCGCCCAGGACGCTGATATACGCCTTGCAGGTCTTTAGGTCCGGCGCCACCTCCACCGCGGTAATGCTGAACACCGGGGAAATCCGGGGATCCTTCACCTCGCTGCGGATGATATGGCTCAGCTCCCGCTGAACCTGGCTGTTGATGCGGACGTTTTTTATACTGTTTTTCCTCATGTCCGGGGCACCTCCACCATCTGGTAGGCCTCGATGGTGTCGTCCTCCTTCAGATCGTTGAATTTGTCGAACACCAGGCCGCACTCGTAGCCGGCTGCCACTTCCTTCACATCGTCTTTAAACCGCTTCAGGGAAACCAGCGGCCCATCGTAAAGCTGCTCGCCGTCCCGGCTAATCCGGCAGCTGCAGCCGCGCACAAATTTGCCGTCCATCACAAAGGCGCCGGCAATGGTCCCTACGCCGGAGGCCTTGAAGGTCTGGCGCACCACGCCATGGCCGATGACCCGCTCCTCGAAGATGGGATCCAGCATGCCCTTCATGGCCGCCTCCATATCCTCGATGGCCTGGTAAATCACCTTGTACAGGCGCACATCCACCTTTTCCCGTTCCGCGGTGGCTTTGGCCGCCGCGTCCATCCGCACGTTGAAGCCGATGATAATGGCGTTGGAAACCGCCGCCAGGGACACATCCGATTCGTTGATGGTGCCTACGCCGCCGTGGATGACCTTTACCACCACTTCGTCGTTGGACAGCTTGACCAGGCTCTGCTTTACCGCCTCCACAGAGCCCTGGACATCTGCCTTCACCACCAGGTCCAACTCCTTTACATTGCCGGCCTGGATCTGGGAGAACAGATCGTCCAGGGACAGCTTGCCCTTGGTCTCGTCCAGCAGGGTCTTTTTGCCCTCCGCCACAAAGGTATCGGCGTAGGTCCTGGCCTCCCGCTCGCTGTCGGTAGCCACCAGCACTTCCCCGGCGTTGGGCACGTCGTTTAAGCCCAGGATCTCCACCGGCACACTGGGCGTAGCCTCCTTGACCCGGCGTCCCCGGTCGTCCATCATAGCCCGGACCTTGCCGAAGCAAGGGCCAGCCGCCACCGTGTCGCCTACCCGGAGGGTACCCTTCTGCACCAGCACCGTAGCCACCGGGCCTTTGCCCTTATCCAGCTGGGCCTCAATGACCAGGCCTCTGGCGTTCCGATTGGGGTTGGCCTTCAGCTCCCGCATTTCCGCGGCCAGCAGGATCATCTCCAGCAGGTTTTCAATGCCCTCTCCGGTTTTGGCGGACACCGGCACAAAGATATTCTTTCCGCCCCAGTCCTCCGGGACAATCTCGTGCTCCGCCAGCTCCTGCTTCACCCGCTCAATGTTGGCGCCAGGCTTATCAATCTTGTTGATGGCCACAATAATCTCCACGCCGGCGGCCTTGGCATGGTTGATAGCCTCTATGGTCTGAGGCATCACGCCATCGTCTGCCGCCACCACCAGGATGGCAATATCCGTAGACTGGGCGCCCCGCATCCGCATGGCGGTAAAGGCCTCGTGGCCGGGGGTGTCCAGGAAGGTAATCTTCTGGCCGTTGATGTCCACCACGTAGGCGCCGATATGCTGGGTAATGCCGCCGGCTTCCTTGCCGGTGACGTTGGTATGGCGGATGGCGTCCAACAGGGAGGTTTTGCCGTGGTCTACATGGCCCATGACGCAGACCACCGGCGGCCGGGGCTGCAAGGACTCCTCCGGATCCTCCGTGGTATCCTTCAGAAGTTCCTCGATGACATTGACCTTTTCCTCCTGCTCGGTGAGGACGTCAAATTCCACCGCAATATCCGCCGCCGTCTCGTAGTCGATTTCCTGGTTCACCGTCACGATCTTTCCGGACAGGAACAGCTTTTTCACAATGGCGGAGGGCTGGATCTTCATTTTATCCGCCAGCTCCCGGATGGTCAGCTTCTCCGGCAGCACAATCATCTTGATCTCCGGCTCCGCCGGTTCCTGCTTCTGCGGCTTCTGGGGCCGGGTCAGATCCTTGTTAGAGATCTGCTTGCCGCCGGGCCGTCTCAGCTCGTCGCTGTTTTTCTTATCAAAACGGTTGCCGTTCTTGGACGCGGAGCCCTTGGAGCTTTTGCTGGGCTTCGCCATGCCCATGCCGCCAAAATCGCCGCCTCCGCTGCGGGGACGATCCGCCCCCGGCCTTCCGGCGCCGGGACGGGCTCCGCCCGGACCTCCGGTTCCGCTTCCTCCACGGTAGCCGCCTTGGCCTCCGGCCCCGCTTCCTCCCCGGTAGCCGCCCTGGCCCCCG
>CALWEC010000076.1 GCA_944376945.1 uncultured Lachnospiraceae bacterium
CTTCCGCTGGAGGAGTATCTGTGCCGGGTCGTGCCGGGGGAAATGCCTGCCTCCTACGGCCTGGAAGCGCTGAAGGTACAGGCAGTCTGCGCCCGAAGCTATGCCTGGTGCCGGATGCAAGGCTATGGGATCCCAGAACTGCAGGCCCATGTGGATGACAGCACCAATTATCAGGTGTACAACAATCAGGCTTCCAGCGAAAAAGCGGATCAGGCGGTGTGGGAGACTGCCGGACAAGTGCTGAATTATCAAGGAGAAACCATTACCGCTTACTACTACTCTACCTCCTGCGGTTCCTCCACAGACACAAGCGTCTGGCAGTCGGATCCGGCGGATTATCCGTACTGCCCGGCAGCCTGCCTCAACGAAAACCGGGATACGCCGGATCTTACCGGGGAGGCGGCCTTCCGCCAATTTTTGAACGAAAATACGGACAGCTTTGACAGCGGCGACGGTTTTTACCGTTGGCAGATTGTCCTGGGGAAAGACAGCCTGACCCAATCCATAAACCAGTATTTGGAGCGGCACGGCATGGCTTCCGTGGGGGAGGTGGCGGTGCTGGAGGTGACCGGACGGGATGCCGGCGGCGTCATCCGGGAGCTGACGGTCACCGGCAGCCAGGGGCGGGCGGTGCTGGAGCGGCAAAGCGCCGTGCGGGAGGCCCTGGGCAGCGAGGGGATGAAAATTGAGCAGCAGACCGGGTATGTGGTGGAAGGGTGGACCATGATCCCCAGCGCGTTTTTTTATCTGGAGCGGCAGGAGGAAAACGGAAGCCTGACCGGCTACCGCCTCTACGGCGGCGGCTATGGCCACGGCGTGGGGATGAGCCAAAGCGGCGCCGGGGGCATGGCGGAGGCTGGCTATACCTACGGCCAGATCCTGTCTTATTTCTATCCGGGAACCGAACTGCAGGATATTTATTGAATTCGCAAATAATTTTATTTGAAAAAAGAAAGTGTCTATAAGTCGGAATTCTGTTTGTATTATTGACATGATTCTCCATTTAGCCTATAATCAAAACTAGTGACAGGCCGTTAAAAAAAATATGGGTTCCGCGGCCTTCGAAATTGAAGGAGGATGATTCCAATGGCTAAGATTCAGATGAAGACACCGTTAGTCGAGATGGACGGCGATGAGATGACCAGAGTTCTCTGGCAGTGGATCAAGGACGAGCTGCTGCTGCCTTTTATCGATCTGAAGACCGAGTACTATGACCTGGGTCTGCAGAAGAGAGACGAGACCAACGATCAGATCACGGTGGATTCCGCGAATGCTACCAAGAAGTACGGCGTGGCTGTTAAGTGCGCGACCATTACGCCCAACGCGGCCCGCGTAAAAGAGTATAACCTGAAGCAGATGTGGAAGAGCCCCAATGGCACCATCCGTGCGATCCTGGACGGCACTGTGTTCCGCGCTCCCATCCTGGTAAAGGGCATTGAGCCTTACGTAAAGACCTGGAAAAAGCCCATCACCATTGCCCGTCACGCTTACGGCGATGTGTACAAGGGCGTAGAGATGAAGATTGACAAGCCCGGCGTAGCGGAGCTGGTATTCACCGCGGAGGACGGCACCGTTTCCAAGGAGACCATCCAGAAGTTCGAGACTCCCGGAATCATCCAGGGCATGCACAACATGTCCAAGTCCATCCGCAGCTTTGCCCGCAGCTGCTTTAACTACGCGCTGGACACCAAGCAGGATGTATGGTTTGCCACCAAGGACACCATCTCCAAGAAGTACGACCACACCTTCAAGGATATCTTCCGGGAAGTGTACGATACCGAGTACAAGGAGAAATTCGAGGCGGCTGGCATCACCTACTTCTACACCCTGATCGACGACATTGTAGCCCGTGTGATCCGCTCCGAGGGCGGCTACATCTGGGCCTGCAAGAACTACGACGGCGATGTAATGTCCGATATGCTGGCCACCGCTTTCGGCTCCCTGGCTATGATGACCTCTGTGCTGGTTTCCCCCGAGGGCAACTATGAGTACGAGGCGGCTCACGGCACGGTGCAGAGACACTACTATGCGCACCTGGAAGGCAAGAAGACTTCCACCAACTCCGTGGCCACCATCTTTGCTTGGTCCGGCGCTCTGAGAAAGCGCGGCGAGCTGGATGGCATTAAGGAGCTGCAGGAGTTCGCGGACAAGCTGGAGGCTGCCACCATCAAGACCATCGAGGACGGCACCATGACCAAGGACCTGGCTTCCATCACCACCATGGACAAGTCCAAAGTGACCCAGGTAGACAGCGAGGACTTCATCAAGGCCATCCGCAAGAACCTGGAGGCTTCTCTGTAAGAGAAAATCGAACATACAAAGAGCTGCCGCAGAGGGGAGAAGATCCCTTGTGCGGCAGTTTTTTTCCAGAGACAGGCTTATCCGCATTCCTTTTTCCCTTTTAAGCAGGCTTATCCGCACTCCTTTTTTTCTTTTAAGATGGCCGGAAGGGATGGCCGATGCGGAACAGATCCAGGGCCTTTTAAACGCTAACAGCGCCGCCATTGGCGGGATGGAAAGCTATCTGAACGGCGTTTCTGCGGAGCTGCCTGCGCTGACAGAGGGGCTGTCCGCCCTCCATTCCCAGTATGAGACCTTTGACGCCTCCATCCGTCAGCTGGTAAATACCCTTGGCAGCATGACAGGAAACCTTTCCGCCCTGGCAGGGGGCATCAATCAGCTGGTGGACAGCTATGAGGAGCTGGATTCCGGGATCCGGGACTACACGGACGGTGTGGCCCAGCTGGCGGCGGGATACAGCCAGGTGATGGAGGGGGTATCTTCTCTGGCGGAGGGCAGCAGGGAACTGGTATCCGGTTCCGGTGAACTGTATGAGGGGACGGTGGAACTGTACGATGGCGTTGCAGCCCTCTGCGATGGCGCCCGGGAGATGGCGGACGGGACCGGCGAGTTCCGCGCCGAAACCGCCGATATGGACGGCCAGGTGGAAAAGGAAATCGACAGCCTTCTGAAATCCATCGGCGGCAGCATGGAGGATCCGGTTTCCTTTGTCTCCGAAAAGAATACCAACGTGGATTCGGTACAGTTTGTCATTCAGACAGA
>CALWEC010000077.1 GCA_944376945.1 uncultured Lachnospiraceae bacterium
GGCGCTGGCGGAGGCGGCCCCTGGGGACCGGTTCCAGTTTGTGCGCAACGGCTATTTCTGCGCGGATTCCAAGGACTCCCGGCCGGGCGAACCGGTGTTTAACCGGATTGTCTCCCTGAAGAGCTCCTTTAAGATTGAGAAAAAAGCATGATGGAACTTTGGATTCCCTTAAACGATAAATCTGCTCCGGCCTACGAGCAGATTTATCGTTTTATCAAGGAAGAAATCCGGCAGGGACGGATGGCCGCCCACACCCGCCTTCCCTCCACCCGGCGGCTTTCCCAGCAGCTGGGGGTCAGCCGGGGGACGGTCCAGCTGGCCTACGACCAGCTGGTGGCGGAGGGCTATCTGGAGCCGGAGCCCTGCCGGGGGTATTTTGCGGCGGAGATTGAGGTGCTGCTGCGCCTGGAGGAAAACAGGACGGAAGACGCCGCCCAAGGGCGGAGGGATGGCTTCCAGGCGGACTGCCACCCGGCGGACCGGTTCCCGGCGGATGCCGCGGAAGGCGGCGGGAACCGGTTCCAGGTGGATTTTTCCCCCCGCGGGATCGATCTGGAGCATTTTCCTCTTTCCACCTGGCGGAAGCTTTCCCGGGAAACCTTGACCGCCGCCAATAAGAGCCTGTTTTCCAGCGGGGACCCCCAGGGAGAGCGGGGGCTCCGGGAGGCAATCTGCCGGTATCTACGGTCTGCCCGGGGGGTAAGCTGCCGGCCGGAGCAGATGATTGTAGGGGCAGGAAGCGAATACCTGCTGATGCTGCTGAACCAGCTGGCCGGCCGCCAGGCCATCGCCATGGAGAACCCTACCTACAAGCAGGCCTACCGGGTGTTCCAGCGCCTGGGCCACCCGGTGTTTCCGGTACCCATGGATAAAAGCGGCATGGAGATGGAGGCGCTGCGGGCCTCCGGCGCGCAGATTGCCTATATTATGCCGTCCCATCAGTATCCCACCGGCATTGTGATGCCGGTGCGCCGCCGCCAGGAACTTTTGGCCTGGGCCGCGGAGCAGGAGGGGCGGTACATTCTTGAGGACGACTACGACAGCGAATTCCGCTACCGGGGGCGGCCCATCCCCTCCCTGTGCGGATCGGACGCCCACGGCAAGGTTATCTACCTGGGAACCTTTTCCAAATCGGTGGCCCCGGCCATCCGGGTCAGCTACCTGGTGCTGCCGGAGGCGCTGCTGGCCCGGTATCAGGAAACCTGCGGGTTTTATTCCTCCACCGTGTCCCGGGTGGACCAGGAGATCCTGCGCCGCTTCCTGGAGGAAGGGTATTTTGAGCGCCACTTAAACCGGATGCGCAGCCTGTACCGGAACAAGCACGACCGGCTGCTGGCGGCCTTGGAACCGCTGCGGGACCGGTTCCGGATCCAGGGGGATACGGCAGGGCTCCATGTGCTGCTGGAATCCAGGGAACCGGTTCCGGAGCGGACGCTGCTGGAGCGGGCCGCGGCGGCAGGCGTAGGGGTTTACGGCCTTTCGGAATATTATCTGACGCCCCCGGCCCAGGAAAGCGGCACCGTCCTGCTGGGGTATGCCAGCCTGACGCCGGAGCAGATTGAACAGGGCATCCAGGTGCTGGATGCGGTATGGAGAAAATAAAAAAGACCACCGTCCGGCAGCGCCGCCAAACGGTGGTTCTCTTTATTTCTCCGAAAATTCTTCTTTCAGGTCCTTTGTGGTTTCCTGGACGGCTTCTTTGGCGTCCTGGGCCTTTTCCGTTACGGCTTCTTTCGCGTCCTGGGCCTTTTCCGTTACGGTTTCTTTTACGTCCTGGGCCTTTTCCTTTACGGCTTCTTTTACGTCCCGGGCGGTTTCCTTTACGGCTTCCTTTGCGTCCTGGGCCTTTTCTTTTACCGCCTCCTTGACGCAGCAGGCCTTCCCTTTGGTTTCCTCCTTGAAATCGTCGAACAGGTCCTTCAGGTCTTCCTCAAAAGAATCCTCCTCCGCTCCTTCCGCCGCCGGGAGGGCTTTCTTCTTATCCTGGCGGATCAGGTAGGCGATTCCTCCGGCAACGGCGGACACCGCCGCGGTAAAACAGATGAATTTTCCCAGTTTTTTCATTTTCCATCCATCCTTTCCTGGAATTCTAACCGAAAACGGGGCCAACCAGCCTTTGCCCCTGGTATCCCCATTGTAATTCATAAAAAGGGAATTGAAAAGGGGTGAAAATGAAAAAACAAGTATTTACGAGAAAAAACGAGATAACAAGAAAAAATAATAGTATAGCAGGAAATAAGCCAAAATCAGGGAGTTGCAATTCCAGGGCTAAATGAATAATATATACACAGTGATTAGCACTCGAAGGAAATGAGTGCTAACAGGAAGAATTGGAAACAGCAAAACAAGGAGGAATGACAACATGAAGTTATTACCTTTGGGCGACAAGGTTGTGTTAAAGCAGGTAGCGGCGGAAGAGACCACAAAGTCCGGCATTATCCTGACTGGCGCTCCCAAGGAGAAGCCCCAGCAGGCGGAAGTGGTAGCGGTAGGCCCCGGCGGCACGGTAGACGGCAAGGAAGTCAAGATGGAAGTAAAGCCTGGCGACCTGGTGATCTATTCCAAGTACGCGGGAACCGAAGTGAAGCTGGACGAGGAAGAGTATATTGTGGTAAAGCAGAGCGACATTGTCGCCATCGTAGAGAAATAAGGAGGCTGACCAATCATGGCAAAGGAAATTAAATACGGCGCGGACGCAAGAGCCGCCCTGGAAGCAGGCGTCAATAAACTGGCCAACACGGTCCGGGTAACCCTGGGGCCGAAAGGAAGAAACGTAGTCCTGGATAAGTCCTTCGGATCTCCCCTGATCACCAACGACGGCGTGACCATCGCCAAGGAGATCGAGTTGGAGAACGGCTTTGAGAACATGGGCGCCCAGCTGATCAAGGAGGTTGCCTCCAAGACCAACGATGTGGCCGGAGACGGAACCACCACCGCTACGGTGCTGGCCCAGGCCATGGTCAACGCCGGCATGAAGAACCTGGCGGCCGGCGCCAACCCCATCATCCTGCGGAAGGGCATGAAGAAGGCCACGGAGACGGCGGTGGAGGCCATCAAGGAGATGAGCAAGCCCATCAGCGGCAAGGAGCAGATCGCCCGCGTGGCGGCGATCTCCGCCGGGGACGACGCGGTAGGCGAGATGGTAGCCGAGGCCATGGAGAAGGTTTCCGGCAACGGCGTGATCACCATCGAGGAGTCCAAGACCATGCAGACGGAGCTGGACCTGGTGGAAGGCATGCAGTTTGACCGGGGCTACCTGTCCGCGTATATGTGCACCGATATGGAGAAGATGGAGGCGGTCCTGGAGGATCCCTGCATCCTGATTACCGATAAGAAGATCTCCAACATCCAGGAGATTCTGCCTCTGCTGGAGCAGCTGGTACAGAGCGGCAAGAAGCTGCTGATCATTGCCGAGGACATCGAGGGCGAGGCTCTGACCACCCTGATTGTCAACAAGCTGCGGGGCACCTTCAGCGTGGTGGGCGTAAAGGCTCCGGGCTACGGCGACCGCCGGAAAGAGATGCTGAAGGATATCGCCGTGCTGACCGGCGGCCAGGTGATTTCCGAGGAGCTGGGCTACGACCTGAAGGACGCTACCCTGGATATGCTGGGCCGCGCCAAATCCGTGAAGGTTACCAAGGAGAACACCATCATCGTAGACGGCATGGGCTCCCAGGCGGACATCCAGGCCCGGATCGGCCAGATCAAAGCGCAGCTGGCAGAGACCACGTCCGAGTTTGACAAGGAGAAATATCAGGAGCGGCTGGCCAAGCTGTCCGGCGGCGTAGCCGTGATCCGGGTAGGCGCTGCCACCGAGACCGAGATGAAGGAAGCCAAACTCCGCATGGAGGACGCTCTGGCTGCCACTCGGGCTGCCGTGGAGGAAGGCATCATCGCCGGCGGTGGATCCGCTTATATCCATGCGGCCAAGAAGGTGGGCGAGATGGCCAAGACCCTGCACGGGGATGAGAAGACCGGCGCGGAGCTGGTGCTGAAAGCCCTGGAAGCTCCTCTGTTCCACATTGCCGCCAACGCGGGCCTGGAAGGCGCCGTGATTATCAACAAGGTCATGGAGTCCGAGCCTGGTATCGGCTTCGATGTGCTCAGCGAGAAGTACGAGAACATGGTAGAGGCCGGCATCCTGGATCCTGCCAAGGTGACCCGGAGCGCTCTGCAGAACGCTACCAGCGTAGCCTCCACCCTGCTGACCACCGAGGCGGTGGTGTCCACCATCAAGGAGCCCAAGGCTCCGGCGGCCCCCGACGCAGGCATGGGCATGATGTAAAACAAAATAAAATCCAAACAAAAGGAGCTGTCGCATCGATGATTGATATGCTCCCTTCTAGGTAGACAAGTGAAATAATAAAAACTTGTCACTTAGAAGGGAGCATTTTATTATGGCATTTAAGCACAAATATTCCTATGAAGAGAAAGAGCATATTCTTATGGAATACCTCAATGGTACCCATGGTTTCAGGGAACTATGTCGTATCTATGGAATGAGCGAGGGAGCCTTAAAAGGCTGGATTCGTTTATATAATGCTTTTGGGTGGGAAGGTCTGGTAACTGGCAGCAAGACAAGGCATTATTCTTCTGAAATCAAACAAGCAGCAGTAGAGGACTATCTTTCAAAACGTCTTACTGGTCCGGAAGTACTGAAAAAATATAAAATTCGTTCAGAAACCCAGCTTCGGAACTGGATCATGAAGTATAATGGTCATGAGGAACTGAAATCTTCTGGAACAGGAGGCTGTACCATCATGACAAAAGGAAGAAAGACTACCTTTGAAGAAAGGGTTGAGATTGTCCGATATTGCATCACACATAATCGTAATTATGCAGAAACATCCCAAAAATACGGAATATCTTACCAGCAAGCCAGAAATTATACCGTAAAATATGAATCCAGCGGTGTGGATGCCCTGAAAGATCGCAGAGGGAAGAGAAAACCTCTTGAAGAAATGAGTGAGCTAGAAAGACTGCGGGTAGAGGTAAAATTGTTGCAGGCAGAAAAGAAACGGGCGGAAATGGAGGTATCCTTCTTAAAAAAACTCGAAGAAATAGAGAGGAGGCGGGGCTAAGCCTGATCCGACATGAATCTGTATACCAGGCGATAAAAAAAGAACATGAAGAGCACGGCTATCCCATCCGGAGCCTGTGCGGGCTTGGAGGCATTTCCCATGCGGCGTATTATAAATGGCTGCATAGGAAGACACCTGAAAGTGAGTTGGAAAACCAACATATAGCGGATGAAATAGAAAAAATCCATAAAGACTCCCCAGACAAAGGATACCGGAGAATACGGGATGATCTGGAACGTTATTATGGCATGAAAGCCAATGATAAGCGAATTCTGCGGATCTGTCGTAAGCTCGGTATAAAGTCTACGATAAAATATGCAAACAATGGATGTACCCGTCAGGCAAAGAATCCGCAGTATATTGCCGAAAATATACTTGACCGGCAGTTCAGCGCACAAGCTCCGAATGAGAAATGGCTTACCGACGTGACGGAATTTCATTACTATGTCGGTCTGGAGAAACACAAGGTTTATCTTAGTGCCATTCTCGACTTATATGACAGAAGAATTG
>CALWEC010000078.1 GCA_944376945.1 uncultured Lachnospiraceae bacterium
TTTAAAACCATATGCTGTATATGTATATATTACATCACGAAGAGGGGAAAGTCAAGAAAAAGAGGAGGACGTTTTCAACGTCCTCCTCGCAGCGTTTTGTATTCATCTAACAGCGGCCCGCTTTCCACCACAAAATCCCGAAAATTCTTGACTGCCGGCGTCATATACCGGCCTTTGGCCCAGGCCATATGGATATCCCGGGTAGGGATGGGGTTTTGGATGGTTACGGCGGCGGTATTGTAGGTGGATTCCTCCGCGGAAGCCTCCGGCATCAGCGCAATTCCCAAATGGACCGCCACCGCGCCTAGGATAATGGAATCGTGGAAGGCTTCAAAGGAAACCTGGGGCCGCAGGCCTACGCTTTGGAACACCTGGTCCATGTAATCCCGGATCTGGCACTGCGGGTGGTAGGTGATAAAAGTCTCCCCAGACAAATCCCGCAGATCCACGGACTTTTGCGCCGCCAGGGGATGGTCCTTGGGCACCACCAGGATGGTCTTATGGCTTCCTACTTTCACCGATTCGATCTCCGGGTTTTCCATGGGGGTGGTAAAGGCCAGGTCGGTCTTTCCAGCCAGCAGGAATTCCTTTATGGTGTGGGACGAAAGCTGGTCAAACCGGAAATGGTTCTGCACTTTCCCGGTTTTCTCAAAGAAGCGGGAGATCAAAAACGGGACAAAGCCGCTGAGGGAACTTAAGTAGCTCAGGGAAATCTGCCCGTTTTCCGGGCTGATGAAATCCTGCAGGTGGGAACGCCCCTCGTCCAGAATATCCAGGGAGCGGGTCACATAGTCCAAAAAGAACGCGCCGCAGCGGGTCAGCCGCACGTTGCGGCCCTGCCGGATAAACAGGGAAACCCCCAGCTCCTTTTCCAGGTCCGTGATGGAATGGCTGAGGCTGGATTGGGAAATATTCAGCTTATGGGCGGCCTGGGTGTAGTGCTCCAGCTCCGCGATGGTTTTAAAGTAGTACAGCTGCTGCAGGTTCATAGGCTTCTCTCCTTCTGAGGCGGCTGCGGGCCGTGGAAAAATCCCGGTCCTTCCCTTCCCTATCATAGAAGTTTTTTCCGGGAAATGCAAGGCTTCCCAGGCTATTCATGGGAAAAAGAGGCGGAAACCATGGCCTGCTTTCATTATATGAAAAAAAAACGGAAGAATAATTTGAGAAAACCATTGGATTTTTGCCGCGATCTGTGATAAAAATAGGATAACGAAATTTACATATATCCCATTTGGAAGGAGATTCGGAACATGAGACTGGAAAGCAAGGTAAAGGTAGAAGTAAGAGGAAAGGTTTTCGGCGGGGAAAAGAACCTGGCCTGCATTCCCATGGTTCCCGCTACCCGGGAGGCCCTGGTGGAGGAAGCCAAGATGGTGGCGGACCTGAACCCGGACGTCATTGAATGGCGGGTAGACTATTACGACCAGGCCGGGGATCCCCAGGCGGTAAAAGACGTGCTGACGGAGATTGGCCCCAGCCTGAAAAACATCCCTGTCATCTTCACCTTCCGCCATCAGTGCGAAGGCGGCTTTAAGGAATATTCCCAGGATGTGCGTCTGGCCACCATCCAGGCGGCTCTGGAAACCGGCTACGCGGACATCATCGACGTGGAAGCCTGCAACGAAAAATCCTTTATCGACGCGGTGAAGGCGGCGGTGGAGGCGGCTGGAGCCAAGCTGATCCTGTCCTTCCACAATTTCACCGAGACCCCTTCCGAGGAATTTATCTATAACAAGCTGATTGAGGAAAAGGAACTGGGGGCGGACATTCCCAAGCTGGCCGTTATGCCCAAAAACTTCCTGGATGTTCTGACCCTGATGAAGGCCACCTACCGGGCCCGCACCGAGGCGGTGGATCTGCCCATGATCACCATGTCCATGGGCGACCTGGGCAAAATCTCCCGGGTCATCGGCGACCTGTACGGCTCGGATATGAGCTTTGTGGTGGGCAAGGCCGCCAGCGCCCCGGGCCAGATCCCGGTGGCGGTGGTCAATGAGCTCTGGAAGCTGCTGGCGTAAAAGCCGGCCGCGTCCTGCGAAGCAAAAAAGCGCCCTGGAAACTGGAACGGGACCGTTCCGGCTTCCAGGGCTTTCTCTTTGGTAGGTCACGCCGGGGCTTACGCCTTCTCGATATTCCTCTGATCCTTATCCAGCATAAAGACCGAGGCGATAATCAGGATCCCTCCGATCACCTGCTTGCCGGTGGGGATGGTGTGGTACAGCACCAAGGCCGCCAGGATGGTGACCACCGGCATAAAGTTCAGGAACAGGTTGGACAGGGTGACGCCAATCTGTTTCAGGGCGTACAGGTTCAGGAAGTAGGCAAAGATGGTAAAGAGCAGGGCCATAATCCCCAGCTGCAGTCCCACAATGGCGGTGGTTCCCAGGTAGGCCCCTACGGCCTCCCGGGCGATATAGGATATGCCATAGATGAAGACCAAAACGCTCATGGCAGCCATGCCGGCAGCTTTGTTTGTCTGTCTCATGGGCAGCTCCTTTTTCCGCGTCAGCGCTTGATGTTCTTGGCCTTGTCCCCAGACTGGGCGGCAATGGCGTCAATGGCGTCCCGCACGTCCTGGGGCAGCAGCTCCGTATCCTGGACCGCCTCGTAAAGCTTCCGGGCCTCCGCCAGGCAGACCTCCCGGATGTCCTTGCTTCCCTTGGCCTCCCAGTTTTCCCAGTTTCCTCTTTCCATCACCCGAGGCGTCCACAGCTCGTCCTGATAGTGGTCCAGGGTGTGCTCGGAATCCAGGAAGTTCCCGCCGTGGCCCACTTCCACCATGTTGTCGTAGGCCAGGGTTTCGTCGTCAAAGTTCATCGGGCGCGCCAGCCGCTGCAGGATGGTCATGCACTCGTCGGAGTAGATCAGGTCGGCAAAATCCACCAGCAGATCCATATCCTGCTGCATGCCGATGATGAAATCGGTGGAAAGGGCGCCTACCGCGCCGCCCATACCGGTCTCAAAGCCGTGCTGGGCGTCCATCACCTTGCCGTCCCGCAGGTTGGTGGGCATCTGGGTGGGCAGGCCTACGTAGCGGCCCAGCTGGGCCATGGCGCCCCGCATCAGGATGCTCTCCGGGGAGGACATGGTTACGCACATGGTCTTCATATCCATGCCGCGGACAAAGCTGGAGTAGATCACCGGAGCGCCGGGGTTCACCAGCTGCGCCAGGGCGATGCAGGCCAGGATCTCCGCGTGGGTGTGCACCAGGGCGCTTTCCACCGACATAGGGGAGGTAATGCCCAGGATACCGCCGGAGCTGATGACGGAAGGAACGCCCCAGCGGGCCGCCTCCATCAGGACGTTGGAGGTGTTTTCATCCACCCGCATAGGCGGCATGGTCAGCACCCAGAAGGAGATGAAGGGGCGCTTTAAGAAAGCTTCCTCGCTGCCGGCCGCCAGGCTGGCCATGCGGATGGCGTCCCGGACGCCTTCCTTGCCCACCGCGCCGCCGGTAATGTGTTTGGTGGTATTCTTGATGGAAGTGGCCTAGGTGTACCAGTCGGAGGACTGCATGGGCACGTCCTGCGGGGTAATCAGGGCGCTGGCGACGGTTACCGTGTCCAGCCGCTCCATCATCCGGGTCAGCATGGCCAGGTCATGGTCCGTAGCTTTCCGCCGCTGGCCGGTGTAGATGTCCAGCACGTGGGTGGCCATGGTCATGGCGGCCATGGAAGGAACCTCCCGGCTGATCTTTACGTCCCGGTCCGGGGTTCTGCCGTAGAAAACAAACTCATCCCGCTTGGGCATGGTTTTCAGGGCTTCCTCCACCAGGGAACGAGGATTTTTTACGATTCCGTTTTCCTCTTTGGCGCCGGCTTTCACGAAATACTCTCGGGCCTCCGCGCCTTCAAAGCGCATGCCCAGATCCTCCAGCATTTCCAGAGCCTTTTCGTGGACACGCTCCACTTCCTGATTACTTAGAAACAATACTTCTGGTTTCAAAAAAATCCCTCCTAACTTATGATTTGTGTTTCATCTCATAGCACAACCATATCATAAGCAAAAAGGGATTGGTATTGCTGTATTTTACTATTTGTTGCTCTTTTTGACTTTTAAAAGCTTGTTTAGATTCTGACCCAGGAAATTCCGCAGTTCCAGGGCGTCCTGGGAGTAGTAGTCTGCCCCGGCCTCTTTGGCCAATTCCGGGGTAACCGGAAGGCCGCCTACAAAAACCACCACGTCCTTCCGCAGGTTCTGGCGCTTCAGCTCCTGGATCACCTCCTGGATCCGGTCCACCGTGGTCAGCAGGAGGGCGGAGATCATCACCAGCTGGGGCTTCCACTTCCGCACCGCCTGGGCAAAGTCCTCCTTGGACACGTCCACGCCCAGGTCGATGACCTCGATGCCCAGGGTGGAGACGTAGGTCTTGACCAGGTTTTTCCCAATGTCGTGGAGATCCCCCTCCACGGTGCCGATAACGGCCCGGCAGGCTTTGGGCCGCTGGCTCACCTTCAGAAAGGGGGTGACGGCCTTCAGTCCCATGTTCAGGGCCCGGGTAGACGTTAGGGCCTCGGGAACCGAGACGGCGCAGGTTTTAAATTTGTGGGAAAGCATTTCCACCCCCAGGATCAGGCCGTCCTGCAGGATGGACTCCGGCGGATACTTTAAGGCCAGGGCTTTTTCCACCAGGGATTTTACTTCCTTGGCGTGGCCTGCCAGCAGGTTCCTTCGGATGTCCTCGTAGATGTCCATGGCGTTCCTTTGTACCTTCCCTTTCCTTAGAGCAGCCGGTTCCGGTACCGGCCCGGGGTCACCCCGATGAATTTTTTAAAGATTTTGTTGTAATAGCTTTGGCTTTCAATGCCGCATTTTACCATAATTTCCTTGATGCTCAGATCCCGGTTGGCCATCAGCTCAATGGACTTTTCCACCCGCACCCGGATCAGGTAATCGTGGATGGAAAGGTGCATATTCTCCTTAAAAAGGGCGGACAGGTAGGAGGGGCTTAGGGAGACGCTTTCGGCAATGCGGGCGGTGGTCAGCTTTTCGCTGTAGTGGTCCTCCACAAATTTTTGGACGTTTTTGATAATGCTGTTGTGCTTCGGGGATTCCACCCGGAGATAGGCGGATTCCAAAAGCCGCCCCAGCAGCTGGTGGGTGTAGCGGAACAGCTCTTCGCTGTGCTGGAAACTTCCCAGGTTTTTCCGGTATTCCTGGACCTGGGCCAGGATGGGCGCGGCTTCGATGCCTGCCTCCATCAGCGCCCGGGAGGAAAGGGTCACCAGTTCCTGCAGCATCTGCCGGATGGCGTCCAGGTTGTGGCTGCTGAGCATTTCAATGTCCGTAAAAAGAGAGGGGATCAGCCGGTCGCTTTTGGCCTGGTCCGCCATGCGCAGGGCTTGGAGGAAACGCCGCTCCCGTTTCCGGTACACCGAATAGTCAAAGGTTTCCCCGGCCAAGGCGGTAGCCTTTTTCTCCAGGCGGTTTTGGATTACATTGCGCCATTCCAGCAGGTTTTTCTGGTCGATCAGGTCGGAATCGCAGGCGTTGGCCATGTATTTTACAATAACCGCCAGAAGATTGGCGGAGGATTGGCATTGGTTGACGGAAATCACCTTCAGCTTCTGGGCCTCCTGCTCCAGCCGCGAAAGGGCTTCTGGGGGCAGGCCGGTGAGGAACTGCTCCAGCTCCTCGGAAAACAGCTCGTCCGGCTTCCACAAAAGCACCTGGCCGCAGATCATGGCGCCGATATGTACCTGGTTTAGGACGATGGGGACCGCCCACATGACCAGGCCCGCGTGGCAGGTAAAAAAGTAAGGCTCGCTCCAGCGGAAGGCCTCCCGGCAGGCCTTATAGTAGGTTTTCCGGCATTTTTCGCAGCCGTCCGGCACCTGGCCCCGGATATAGCGGCAGAAGGAGACCTGGGAATACTCCTCGCTGGAGAGGAAGGCGTTTCCGTTTAGGTCCACGGCCACCACGTTCAGGCCGGTAGCCTTGGAAAACATATCCATCATTGCCTGAAGCTGTCTTTGGTTCCCGGAATCCGGGGACGAAGGGCGCGGTGGGTTCATAAATCCCCCTTTCGTCCGGCACAGCCGTTTCCTATGCCAGATAGTTTTTCATGGTGTTTAAGGCGTTTTTTTCCAGGCGGCTTACCTGGGCCTGGGAAATGTGGATCTCCTCCGCCACCTCCATCTGGGTTTTTCCCTCAAAAAAACGCAGGTGGACGATGTTTTTTTCCCGCTCCGGCAGGCGGCTCATAGCCTCGCTTAAGGA
>CALWEC010000079.1 GCA_944376945.1 uncultured Lachnospiraceae bacterium
TCGTCCGGCAGCACGTCGCTGCCGATCAGCTTGACAATCTCCATCAGGCTGCTCTCCTTATTCAGGATGGAAAGCAGCTGGTTCCGGTAATCGATAAACTTAGGGGAAACGTTCTCCTTGTACCAAAACGCCAGATCCCCCAGGTATTCGCTGTAGCTGGTCAGCCAGTGGATGGCCGGGAAATGCCGGGCGTAGGCCAGGGATTTGTCCAGCCCCCAGAAGCAACGGACAAACCGCTTGGTGTTCTGGGTCACCGGCTCGGAAAAGTCGCCGCCCTGAGGGGAGACAGCGCCGATGATGGAAACCGAGCCTTCAGTCCCGTTCAGGTTCTGCACGTCCCCGGCCCGCTCGTAGAAAGCGGACAGGCGGGAAGCCAGGTACGCCGGGAAGCCTTCCTCCGCCGGCATCTCCTCCAGACGGCCGGACAGCTCCCGCAGCGCCTCCGCCCAGCGGGAGGTGGAGTCCGCCATAATGGCCACGTCGTACCCCATATCCCGGTAGTACTCGGCCAGGGTTACGCCGGTGTAGATGGAGGCCTCCCGGGCCGCCACCGGCATGTTGGAGGTGTTGGCGATCAGGGCCGTCCGGTCCATCAGCAGGTTGCCGGTCCTGGGGTCCGTCAGTTCCCCAAACTCCTCCAGCACCTGGGTCATCTCGTTGCCTCGCTCCCCGCAGCCAATGTAAATGATAATGTCCGCGTTGGACCACTTGGCAATCTGGTGCTGGGTCATGGTCTTGCCCGTCCCAAAGCCGCCGGGCACCGCCGCGGTGCCGCCCTTGGCAATGGGAAACAGGGTGTCCAGGATCCGCTGGCCGGTTACCAGGGGCTTGCTGGCAGGAAACCGCTTTTCCACCGGCCGGGGCACCCGGATGGGCCACTTCTGGGCCAGGCACACCGGTACCTCCTCCCCGGCCAGGGTCCGCACCACCACAATGGGCTCCTGGACCGTGTAGGAGCCGTCCGGCACGGCCCGGACCACCGTTCCTGCCAGTCCCGGCGGGATCATGGATTTGTGGACGATGGAGCTGGTCTCCGGCACCTCCGCGATCACCGTGCCGCCGTGGACCTCGTCCCCCACCTTCACCGTCACGTGGGTCTCCCACTTTTTCTCCGTGTCCAGGGCATCCACGCTCATGCCCCGGGAAATGTATTTGCCCGACTCCTGAGCGATGACGCTCAGAGGCCGCTCAATGCCGTCAAAAATGTTGTGCAGGATCCCCGGGCCCAGGGTCACCGAAATGGCGTCCCCGGCGGCGGTCACCGTCTCCCCCGGCTTCAGGCCGGTGGTGTCCTCAAAAACCTGCACGGTGGTGGTGTCCTTCTTCAGAGAAATTACCTCGCCTACCAGGCGCTCCTCCCCTACGTACACCATCTCCGACATCTGAAAGCCGGTGTTGCCCTTCAGATAGATGACGGGACCGTTGATCCCGTAAATCACTCCCGTCTTAGCCATGAAGAATCCTCCCGTCAAAGGTAAACGCTTCCCGCTCCCCCTGGATCAGGGAGTGGAACGCGCTGTCCATCAAGATATTTTTGGAGGGGATTACCGCCCGCAGGCCGCCGCCGAAATCCTCCGCGGCCACCTGCACCGGCCGGCCGGCCGCCTGGCTCAGCCGCTCCGCCAGCCCGGCGTCCCCGGCGCCTATGGTAAGGGTCAGCTCGTCGGCCCCGGCAAACGCCCGGGCGCTTTGGATCTTCCGCTCCAGATAGGAAACATATTCCGGCGTCCGGCGGAAGGCCTCCATTTTTTCCGACACCCGGGCAAACAGCTTTTCCTTCAGCTGCTCCTGGGTCCGGGAAAGGCGCCGGCGGATCCGCAGCTGCTCCGCGGACAGGGCCTTGTTTACCTGCCGCTTGGCGTTTTCCGATTCCGCCTGCAGTTCCATCTCCATCTGACGCTTCTGGGCCTGCCGGTGCTCCTCCAGGGAAGCCTCCAGCACCTGCTCATATTCCTTGACAGCCTGCTCCGCCTCCTCCTTGGCGTTGGCCACGGAGACATCGTAAAAATGCTGCAATTTTTCCTCGGTCGTCAAACCAATCACATCCTTCCTAGCGTTTCCAATGGGTGCGGTCTTACAGTTTCAGGCCTATGGCCTCCCCCACATAGGAGGTGATAAAATCCGGAGCCCGGCCGGTGCCGTGGCGGTCCGGGATTTCCACGATCAAGGGCAGGCGGTGGTGCAGCTTTACATCGTCAACCAGCTCCGGGAACTCCCGGCCAAACCGCTCCATCAGGAGCAGGATCCCCAGCTCCTTGTCCGCCAGGGCTTTTTCCAGGGCCGTCCGCAGCTCCTCCCGGGTGCGGACCACCACCCCCTCCACGCCGGCCAGGCGCATGCCGGTCAGCGTGTCCCCATTGTCCGTGATCAAAAACATTTTCATCCGTCCGCCCCGCTTTCTTACAGCTGGCCCAGAATCATAAAGGAAATGATCAGGCCGTACAGGGCCACGCCTTCCGCCAGGCCCACAAAGATCAGGGATTTACCCAGGATGGACTGATCCTCGCTGATGGCGCCCAGGGCCGCGCTGGCGGCGCTGGCCACGGCGATACCGCCGCCGATACAGGACAGGCCGGTTACCAGGGCCGCCGCCAGGTAGCCCATGCCGGTGGCAAGCCCTGCGGACTGGGCCGCCTCCGCGGCCTCCTCCGCCATGGCCACGTCGCTGCCGCCGAACATCACCACCGCCGCAATGAGCAGGGTGCCAAAGAACAGGAACACGTTGACGGCCAGGGACGCCTTAAAACGGCCTTTGGTCCGTCTTCCTCCTAAGAATACGCCAAAAGGAACCAGAATGCTTAAAACCAGTACGATTGCCAGGGTAATCATTGCCAGAGTAGTCATCATAAAGCCTCCTCAATTTTTCTTTAAAATGTGCAGATCCTTGTCTCTATGTGAAATGGCCCTATTGGGTCGGTTCTGTTTTCCGTCCGGCCTGCTTGTACTTGCTCCGGTACAGGAAGGGGGCAAAGGCTTTCCCGCTGCCCTTGTAAAAACGGCTGAACATTTCGTAGTATTCCAGACGGAGCACCTGGATGCCCACAATCAGGCCTTCCAGCAGGCACACCAGCAGGTTGCCCAGCACCACCACCACCCAGTTGGGGGAGCCGCCGTTTTCCGCCCCCGCCAGGGTCAGCACCACGCTCATCATCGCCGCGTGGCTTACCGCGAAGGCGCCGATCCGGATAAAGGAAAGGGTGTTGGAGAAGTAGCTGAGCAACACCTCAAACAGCTCGAAGAAGCCCTGCACCACAAACATCACCTTGCCGCCTTCGATCTTTTCCTTTTTCTTTTCCACCAGGGCCGTCAGAGGCTCCTTGAGGAAAATTACCACCAGCGGCAGCCCGAACATCACCGCCAGCACCGCCGCCCCCGGCAGCGTGCGGCCGGTCATAAGCAGGGCCAGCACCGTCACCAGGGAGCCGTAGAAAACCAGGCCGGCCACCGCGTTGGTGTCAAACCAGACGTTCATAGGCTCGTGGGCCTTAATCCCGTTGACAATGTGGAACACCATGGCCAGCAGGATCAGGCACATGCCGAAGGCAATGGCCACCACGAACACCGTGTTCAGCTGGCCGATCAAGGGCACCTCCATCATGGCCTCCACCGGCCGCAGCCAAACCGCGTCCAGGATGTTTTCAAAGCCAAAGACGCTGCCGAACATAAAGCCAAAGAAGGTGGAGAAAATCCCGGCGGTGCCGATGATGGCCGCCAGATCCATCTTCTTAAAATGGTACAGCAGGAAGCCGCCCACCGCCAGGCACAGGCCCTGGCCCACATCCCCGAACATGGCGCCGAAGATAAAGGTGTAGGTAAGGGCCAGGAAGATGGTGGGATCCAGCTCCCGGTAGTCCGGCAGGCCGTACATCCGCACAAACATCTCAAAGGGCTTAAAGATCCGCGGGTTCTTCAGCTTGGTCGGCGGCTGCCCGTGGCCCTGGCTTTCCTCGTCCTCCAGGACACAGAACAGGTTGGGGTCGTCCTTTACGTCCTCCTCAAACCGGGCCGCGTCCTTTTCCGTCATCCAGCCGCAGAGCACATAGAAGGTATCCTTCTGCTCTTTCACGCAGGCCGCCATCTTGCGCACGTCAAAGTTGATGGTCAGGGCGTTCAGGCATTCCCGGGCGGACGCCAGCCGCGCCGCCTCTGTGTGGAGGATGGCCATGGCCCCGTTCCGGCACTCCTGGATCTTCCCGTTGATCTCCCGCAGCCGTTCCTCCCGCTCCCGGCAGGCGTCCTCAATGGTGCCCTGGTACTGGTCAAACTCCTCGGAGATAAACAGCCGCTCAAAGTGCATGGAGGACAGCACCGCGTCGATCTTATGAATCTGAGGCCGGGGCGCGAAGTACAGGCCCCACACATAGTTTTCGTCCGTATAGGCCTTGTAGAAGACCGTGTCCACGCTGTCGTAGACGTACTGCTCAAAATTGCTGTAGGACTCCCGGCCGATTCGGCCGAACCGGCAGTGGATGAACCGGTAGTTCAGAATCACCTGCATGCTCTCCGGCAGAGCCCGGAAGGGCTGCAGGGTCCGGAGGGTTTCCTCCAGC
>CALWEC010000080.1 GCA_944376945.1 uncultured Lachnospiraceae bacterium
GCTGGAAAGCGAGGTATTTAATTTGTATCGCGAGGAAATCACGCAAGGCTTCAACAGTAACGACTATTTGAAATTGTTCCGGCACATAAAAGATAATCAAATTTTTTATAATACCTATTTTAAGTTAGGATATGACAACAATTACAAAATCATCCGCTATGATACCGCCCTTGCCCGTGAACACTTTCAGAACAGATTTATTGAATATCATACAGAGTTTTTCAGAGCAGGTATTACGCAAATTATAAAAATCTGGCTAAAGGGCGGCTGCAAGGAAAGCCCGGAAAATATGTTTGAAGTCATCAAGAGTGAATATCAAGGGCGGGATAGCTTTTTCGTTGATAAAAGTGCGGAATAGTAGGTGGCCGCCTATCAAATTCTTGTGTGTTACTTTATGGCACATGAGCATTTACTCCTGGATTATCATTTCCGGATCTTTCCAAAAGATGGATGACGTCCCACGCGCCCAAACCGGCTCCCCCCTTCCCAATCTCGCCGCTCCATGCGCACATGGGGCGAAGGCTGCCAAACGCAAAATAGCGAAGGCTGCCAAGCGCAAAATAGCGAAAGAAAAACGGGGCAGATTCAAGATGCTGCTCCGTTTTCTTGGATAGCCGCCCGCCGTATCGCCTGCCGAAGAGATTCGGGCTGGCGGATACCAAAGGGCGCAAGGTGCGCTGTGAAGCCGGCGTGTCCTTCTTCGGACAGCCGGAATTCCACAATGTGGCTGCAGGGAAGGGTATCGTATTCCTTTTCTTTCCGCTAAAGATACCTTTCAAAGGCCGTCGTCTACCCGCTGAACGAGGATTTTTTCAAAATTTCTTTTGCTTTCGGAATCCAGGCAGCAAAAAAGCAGCAAATCTTTCTCAGACTTACTGCTTTCGCTGGCCGCCGGCTGGCTTTGCTATTACAACGTGGTCCCTTTCTGGGGGATAAAAAATTGTTTCATGTCCACACTTTCTAACTTCAACAGTTTCACTTTTTTCTCTATCCCTCCTGCATATCCGGTAAGGCTTCCATTTGTCCCTACCACACGGTGGCAAGGCACAAGGATAGAGATTGGATTGTGGCCTACCGCGCCCCCTACGGCCTGTGCTGACATATGCGGCAAGCATTTCTCCGCGGCGATCTGCCTGGCAATCTCGCCGTATGTCATGGTCTGGCCGTACGGAATGGTACAGAGGATTTTCCACACCTTATTTTGAAAATCCGTGCCGGTGAAGTGAAGCGGTACAGAAAAGTCCGGTTCTTTTCCCGAAAAGTAAATGGCAAGCCACTGCTTTACTTTTTCAAAAAGGGGGATTTCTTTTTCCTCATGTTCCTTGTCCAGATAAAGGGCAAAATATTTTTGCCCCTCAAACCAAAGGCCGGTCAAACCAATCTCATCGGCGGCCAACAGCATGTTCCCAATCGGCGAGCGATCCTGACAGATGTACTGCATATCATTCCTCCGTACCGAAATACCGGTTTTGCGTATGGATTCCGGCGTCGTTTCCTACCTTCCCATCAGCCTGCGCAGGGCCCGCCGCAGGCCGCCGGGCTTTCCGGACGGCGGCGCCTCCGACGCCGCAGCCTCCTGCTCCGCCAGGGCCATCAAGAACTGCTGGCTGTCCAAAGGCTCCTGGCCGGGATCTGCTTCCGCGTACGTCCCGTCCGCCCTCAGCACCCGGGCCTTCCGGGTATCCTTCTCGATGGTTTCCCAAATCCGGTGGATCCGGGCCCGGCATTTTTCATCGTAAATGGGACAGGCCGCCTCCACCCTTCGCTCCATGTTGCGGGTCATAAAGTCCGCGGAAGAAATATACATCTGCTCTTCCGCCCCTTCCCCAAAGCAATAGATCCGGGAATGCTCCAGATAGCGCCCCACCACGCTGCGGATCTGGATATTCTCCGTCTTTCCGGGGATACCCGGCAGCAGACAGCAGATGCCCCGGATGACCATTTGCACGGAAACGCCGGCCTGGGACGCCTGGGACAGCTTTTCGATGATCTCCGCGTCCGTCAGGGAATTGATCTTAATGCGGATCCGCCCCCGGGGGCCTTTGGCAATCTCCCGGTCCATCAGGTTCAGCACCGTAGACTTTAAGGACACCGGCGCCACCAGCAGATGATGGTAGTGGCCCTGGAGATTGGCAATGGACATATTTTTAAAGAACTCCGCCGCGTCCGCCCCAATCTGCGGATTGGCGGTAATCAGGGAAAGGTCCGTGTACAGCTTGGCGGTATTTTCGTTGTAGTTGCCGGTACCTACCTGGGTAATGTACTCCACGCCGCTTTTTCCCTTGCGGGTGATCAGGCACACCTTGGAATGCACCTTATAGAAATCAAAGCCATAAAGGATGGTGCAGCCTGCTTCCTCCAAGCGCTCCGACCAATCCATATTGTTCTGCTCGTCAAACCGGGCCCGCAGTTCAATGAGCACCGTCACGCTTTTTCCGTTCTCCGCGGCTTCGCACAGGGATTCTACCAGCTTGGCCTTGCTGGCCAGCCGGTAGATGGTAATCTTAATGGATACCACGGAGGGATCCGCCGCCGCCTCCTTCAAAAGCTGAAGGAACGGCTCCATGCTTTCAAACGGGTAGGAAAGCAGAAGATCCCCCTGCTCCACCTGACGGATCATACTCTCGCCCTTGCGGACGCTTCCTGGCCACACCGGGGTAAACTTCGGGTAAGACATGGCCGCCTGCTCTGTCTTGGAAAGCTTTCCCGCCAGGCTGTAGACATACTTCATCTTCAAAGGGGCGGAAGTCACATAGATCTGCGTCTCCTCCAGCCCCAGTTTCTCCCTAAAATACTGGCTAAAGCCCTGGCTGACCGGGCCGGACAGTTCCAGGCGCACCGGGGCCAGCCGCCGCCGGCGGCCCAGCACTTTTTTCATCCGTTTCCGGAAATCCTCCTCCTCCGCAAAGTCCTCATCGTCCGGATTCACATCCGCGTTGCGGGTCACCGCGAAAATCACCTTTTCCGCAACCGTGTAAGGGGCAAACAGCTGCTCCGCATACTCCAGGATAATATTCTCCACCCGAATGTAGCGGACATGGGCCCCCGGAAGATAGAACACATCCGGCAGCACGGCGGGAATGGGGATCACACCAAAAATTTCCCGGTTTTTATGCTTCAGCATCACGCCGATGTGAATCACCTTGTTCACCAGATGGGGGAACGGATGCTGGACGTCCACAATCTGAGGGGAAAGAATGGGCTCTATGGACGCTTTAAAATATTGTTTGACGCATTTCTTTTCGTTTTCTTCCAGTTCCCGGAACGACAGATGGCAGATATCCCGCGCCCGCAGCTGTTTTTCCACCTCGTCAAAAATCTGTTCCCGTTTCTGGTACAGAGGGCCCACTTCCTCAAAAATCCGCTCCAGCTGCTGGCCAGGGGTCATCCCCGATTTTTTGTCGATCTGATCCGGATTCTCGTGCTGGATGTCAAACAGGCTGCCTACCCGGATCATAAAAAATTCGTCCAGGTTGCTGGTAAAAATCTCAATAAATTTCAGCCGCTCCAACAGCGGCACCGTCTCGTCCCAGGCCTCGCTTAAAACCCGGTCGTTAAAACGCAGCCAGGAAAGCTCCCGGTTCTGGGTAAATCCTTTGGTATAAAGGTCGCTCATGCGGCTCCTCCTTTTTTCTCCAGCAGGTAAGTCAAATATCCCTCCCGCACGCCGTAGCTGCAGACCACAAAGCTGCCGGAGCCGTAGGCTTTGGCTATCTCCTCAAAAATCAGCAGGCCGGGGATCATGGTGTGGATCCGCTCCGGCGCCGCCCGCAGGATGCTGGCCTGAAGTCCTTTTACGTTCTCTTCCGTAACCTGCAGAAACTCACTCAACTGTTTTCTTGTGTATTCCCGGCTTCCCTCCGGAATCCCGAACCGTTCCCGCATCAGCAGCAGGGAAGCCCGGGCGGTGCCGCCGATGCTGTAAATGGGATGGGCGGCCAGCTCTTCCTGGGGAAGGGGCGGCGTTACCTGCTCCAAATGCCCCCTTACCTCCTTCCGGATTTTCCGGATCTCCTTCTCCGTGGGAAGGATCCCCTCCACAAACCGTTTGTACAGGTTCAGGGAGCCAATGGGAAGGGAGGTGGCCTCCATAATCTGGTTTTCGTGGAAAAAGGTCAGCTCCGTACTGCCGCCTCCCACGTCCACCACCAGGCCGTTGTCGTGGATGCCGTTGTGGAGGGCGCCGTAATAGTCAAAGGTAGCCTCCTCCTCCCCGGTGAGGATCCGCACGTCCAGCCGGCACTCCTCCCGGATCCGGGCCAGCACCTCCTCCCGGTTGGCGCTGTTGCGCAGGGCCGCCGTGCCAAAGGGGAAAATCCGTTCCACATGGATGTGATCCAAAATGGAGCGGATCTCCGAAAGGATGTCCACCAGCTTCTGCACGCCCTCCGGATCCAGGCGGTTTTCCGGGTCGATATAGCCGGCCAGGCCTGCCGGATATTTCTTATTTAAAACCGAGTGCAGCTGGCCGCCCTGCTTGGAATAAATCACCAGCCGAATGGTATTGGAACCAATGTCAATTACCGCATACATAGGGTCGCCTCCATTGCATAGTCGTTTTAGTTTACCTTGTCAATGTAAAATATTATAGCCCTTTTTCCCTGGGGATTTGTTAATTTTGTGTAAAGTTTCCGTCTCCGTCCGGGGCCCAACATGCCATTGACAATCCGGCAAAATCTGCTAGAATGAATTTTAGAATTGAATGTATCAAGGTGCCCGCGGTTTCCGCGGGAGAATAGGGAAGCTGAGTGAAAAACTCACACGGTCACGCCGCTGTAAAGGGAGAGCCGTGTTTTCAAGGGATTCGGCGGAATCCACGCCACTGGGAGATTTCCCGGGAAGGCCGAAAACACAGCAGAGACCCCTAAGTCAGAAGACCTGCCTGGTACAGGAAATTTACACCGGGTTACGAACGATGGCCTTGTGTAGGAACCGGATACCCCAAGGGGGATCTCCTTTTCGGTTTTCCGGTTTCCAGATGGCCTGTCGGGACGTCCGGCAGGTTTTTTTAATGCCCGGATCCCCAGCGTCTGGGGCCTCCGGCTACAATCCTATGAAGGAGGAACACACCATGCGAAAAAACGAAAAACGGATCCTGGCTGCCGCCGCAGCCCTGGCCCTGGCCTTTGGGGCCGCGCCCAACGTCTCTGCCATGCACATTATGGAGGGGTACCTGCCTGGAGGCTTCTGTGTTGCCTGGGGCGTGCTCTGCCTGCCCTTTCTGGCCGCAGGCTTCTTTTCCATCCGGAGGGCCCTGGAGCAGCGCCGGAACCTGATCACCCTGCTGGCCATGTCGGGGGCTTTTATCTTTGTCATCTCTTCCCTGAAGATCCCCTCGGTCAGCGGAAGCTGTTCCCACATGACCGGGACCGGGCTGGGCGCCATCCTTTTCGGCCCCTCCGCCGTGTCCATCCTGGGGCTGATCGTGCTGCTGTTCCAGGCCCTGCTGCTGGCCCACGGAGGGCTGACCACCATTGGGGCCAATACCTTTTCCATGGCCATTGCCGGCCCCTTTGTGTCCTGGGGCATCTACCGGCTGTGCCAGAAAACCAAGCTAAACCGGCGAGCCTCCATCTTTCTGGCCGCCGCCCTAGGCGATTTCTGCACCTACTGCGTTACCTCCCTGCAGATGGCCCTGGCGCACCACGAGGACGCCACCATCGGCGGCGCTTTCGCCGAGTTCCTGGCGGTCTTTGCCCCCACCCAACTGCCGCTGGCAGTCATTGAAGGCATTCTGACCGTGCTCATTGTAATGGGACTGGAAACCTATGCCAAGCCGGAGCTGCGGGCCATCGGCTTTCTGAAGGAGGCGAAATAACCATGAAAAAGACGGTGTTTTTGGGAATTGCCCTGGTGCTTTTGATTGCCCTGATCCCTCTGTTCCTGCGGAAAGACGCGGAGTTCGGCGGCTCCGACGACGCCGGCAGCCAGGTGGTGGCGGAGGTAGATTCCTCCTACGAGCCCTGGGCCACGCCCCTCCTGGAGCGGATCCTGGGCGGGGAGCTGCCGGGCGAGGTGGAAAGCCTCTTTTTCTGCCTGCAGACCGGCATCGGCGTAGGCATCATCGCGTTTATCATGGGGAGATTTGTGGAACGCAGAAAATGGATGAAGCAGGAGGAAGAACCGGCCCGTGATTGCCATTGACCAGCTTTGCTACCATTCTAAGCTTCGGTATGAAAACCCGGGAGAAAAATTTGCCTTTGCAGGGATTACCCTCTGCATCTGCGTCATAAGCCGCACCATAGAGGTTTCCTCTGTGGTGCTGGCCGCGGCAGGGATCCTGACGGTCTGGAAGGGCGGGGTCCCGGTTTCCCGTTACCTGCGTTTTTTGACGGTCCCCCTGGCGTTCCTGCTTCTCAGCAGCCTGGCCATTTTCCTGCGGGTGAAGGAAGCGCCCCTGGATCTGTTTGCCCTGCCTCTGGGGAGATGGTACCTGACGGCCAGCCGGGATTCCCTGGCCTATGTGGCCCGCCTGGTCTTTACCGCCATGGGCTCGGTTTCCTGCCTGTATTTCCTGTCCTTCACCACGCCGATGCCGGATCTGCTGGAGGTGCTGGCCCGCCTGCATTGCCCGGCCCTGCTCCGGGAGCTGATGCTTCTGATCTACCGCTTTATCTTTATCCTGCTGCGCACCGCCTCCGCCATCGCCACCTCCCAGCGCTGCCGCCTGGGGAACAAGGATTACCGGACCTCCTTAAAATCCTTTGGCCTGCTGGGCTCCGCGCTGATGATCCGGGCGGTGGCCCGCTCCGGCCGGCTCTACGACGCCATGGAGGCCCGCTGCTACGACGGGCGCATCCGGGTGCTCTCCGAAAGCCGGCCGCCCAGAAAAAGCGTGATTGCCTGGATCGCCGTGTTTGACACGGCCCTGTTTTTCTTTGCCCTTTGGAGGAAATTTTGCGGATGAGCGACCAAATCATTTTAAAAGCGGATAACCTGTACTTTTCCTACGATGAGGATCACAGCCATTCTCTGAACGGGCTGTCCCTGGAAATCCGCCAGGGCCAAAAGATCGCCCTTATGGGAGCCAATGGCAGCGGGAAATCCACCTTTTTCCTCTGCTGTACCGGCATCCTAAAGCCCCAGAAGGGCCGTCTTTTTTTCAAAGGGGAGGAGTTCCGCTACGACAAAAAAAGCCTGCTGGACCTGCGGAGCAAGGTGGGGATCGTCTTCCAGGATCCGGACAATCAGCTGTTCTGCGCCAGCGTCTATCAGGAAATCTCCTTTGGCATCCTAAACCTGGGGGTTCCCCCGGAGGAGGCCAAAAAAGAGGTGGAAAACGTCATCCAGCAGCTGGAAATTACCCCCTTCCGCCACCAGCCGGCCCACGCCCTAAGCGGCGGGCAGAAAAAGCAGGTTTCTATCGCCGATATCCTGGTCATGCACCCGGAGATCATTCTCTTGGACGAACCGGCGGCCGCCCTGGATCCCCGGCATATCCGGATGGTCAACCAGATGGTGGATCAGATGACCGAGGCGGGCATTACCGTCCTGATAGCCACCCACGACGTGGACTACGCCTACGGGTGGGCCGATGAGGTGATCCTCTTCCAGGAAGGCCGGGTCCTGCTCCACGGCTCCCCCTTGGAGGTTTTCTCCAACCGGCCGGCGCTGGATCAGACCAACCTGGAGCCGCCTGCCGTGCTGGAGCTGTTCCAGGCCCTGGCCCGGAAGGGGATCCTGGACGGCTCCCAAACGCCGCCCCGGAACCTGCCGGAGCTGAAACGGGCGATTGAAGAATGCCCGGGGCCGTGACCCCAGGCATTTTTCTTTTGGATCCGCTTTATCCCAGCTCCCGGTTTTGTAACAGCGCCCGAGGATTTTATACCAGCACCCGCAGCGCTATCATAAGCCCCAGGTACAGGGCCAGCAGCCCATAGGCCGCCGCGTCCCGCCGCTGATACCGCAGCGGGTGCATTTTGGTCCGGCCCGCTCCGCCCCGGTAGCACCGGGATTCCATGGCCATGGCCAGGTCCATAGCCCGGCGGAAGGCGGAAATAAAAAGGGGCACCAGCAGCGGCACCAGCGCCTTGGCCCGCTGAAGAAGGCTGCCAGACTCAAAGTCCGCTCCCCGGGCCATCTGGGCCTTCATAATTTTATCCGCTTCCTCCGTAAGCAGCGGGATAAAGCGCAGGGCAATGGACATGGTCATGGCCAGCTCATGCACCGGCACCCGGAATACCCGCAGGAAGCCCAGCCCCTTTTCCATCCCATCGGTCAGCGCGTTGGGCGTGGTGGTAAAGGTCATCAGGGAGGATCCCATGACCAGGTAGATAAGCCGCGCCGCCATGTAGGCCCCCTGAAGCAGCCCCTCCCGGGTAATCCGGAAGATCCAGGCCTGCACCAGCACTTCCCCCGGCGTCAAAAACACATTGAACGCCACGCTGAACATCAGCAGGAAAATCACCATCTTCAGCCCCCGGAGGATGTAGCCCAAGGGCACCCGGGAAACGCGGATACAGCCGCCTAAAAACAGGGTGGCCAGCAGATAGCAGGGCCACCGGTCCGCCACAAACAAGGAAATCAGGAAAATCAGCGTTCCCATCAGCTTTACCCGAGGGTCCAGCCGGTGAACCGGCGAGGCCACCGGGTAATATTGTCCCAGTGTAATGTCCTTCAGCATGCCTGTCTCCTCATTCCGCCGTTTCCTCCCTAAAGCACCGCAGGATATCCCGCTCCGCCTCCTCCACGGTAATCCCATGGCCTGCCGCCGGGAAGCCCGCCTGGCGCAGCTCTTCCATCAGATACGTAACCTGCGGGGCGGAAAGCCCCATTTTTTCCAGTTCCCGGAAATGGAGGAATACCTGACGGGGCGTCCCGTCCAGGATCACCTGGCCTGCGTCCAGCACAACCAGCCGCTCCGCGTACCGGGCCACGTCCTCCATGCTGTGGGACACCAGCACCACCGCCATGCCCCGCTCCCGGTGCAGCCGGGCCACCTGATCCAAGATTTCGTCCCGTCCCGCCGGATCCAGCCCGGCAGTGGGCTCGTCCAGCACCAACACCTCCGGCTCCATGGCCAGCACCCCCGCAATGGCGGCCCGGCGCTTCTGCCCGCCGGAAAGCTCAAAGGGCGAACGCCGGTAATAGCTTTCGTCCATCCCTACCAGGCGCAGGGCCTCCCGGGCCCGGGCCTCTGCTTCCTCCTGGGAAAGCCCCAGGTTTTTGGGGCCAAAGCAGACGTCCGCCAGCACGTCCGACTCAAACAGCTGGTGCTCCGGGTACTGGAACACCATGCCCACCTTGCCCCGCAGCCGCCTCCGGTCGTACTTTTCCGCAAAAATATCCTCCCCTCGGAACCGTACCTCCCCAGAGTCCGGGCGCAGCAGCCCGTTGAGATGCTGGATCAGGGTGGATTTGCCGGATCCGGTGTGGCCGATGGGGCAGACAAACTGGCCTTGGGGGATGGAAAGGGAAAGGCCCTTCAGCACCTGGATCTCCATAGGCGTGCCAGCGCCGTACCGGTAGGAAACGTTCCGCAGCTCCAGCACCGGCTCCGCCGCCGGAGCGGGTTCCGGACCGTCCCCCTTCTTCGGAGCGGAGGCCTGGCCGTCCGCCCGATCTTCCTGGCTTGCCGCGCGCACCCGGGCCCCGGCGTCCCGGGCGTCCCGCAGGCTTTGCACCAGCTCCGGGATCGTCAGAATGCCGGAGGGGATGGGAAGCCCATCCTTGGCCAGCCGGAAGCCCAGCTCCGTGGCCTGGGGGACGTCCAGCCCCATGGCTTTCAGTTCCTCCACCTGGGCAAAAATTTCCCGGGGAGCGCCGGCCATCCGCAGCCGCCCGTCGTCCATGACAAAAATCCGGTCCGCCTCCACCGTTTCTTCCATATAATGAGTGATCAGGATAACCGTGATCCCTTCCTCCCGGTTCAGCTTCCGCACCGTGCGGATGACCTCCTTCCGGCCGCTGGGATCCAGCATAGCCGTAGGCTCATCCAGCACAATGCACCGGGGACGCATGGCCATCACCCCGGCAATGGCCACCCGCTGCTTCTGGCCGCCGGACAGATGGTTGGGCGATGCCTGCCGGTAGGCGTACATGCCCACCGCCTCCAGGCTTTCCTGCACCCGGCGCCAGATTTCCGGGGTAGGCACCCCCATATTTTCCGGGCCAAAGCCTACATCCTCCTCCACCACCGAAGCGATAATCTGATTGTCCGGGTTCTGGAACACCATCCCCGCCGTCTGCCGGATATCCCAAAGGAACTCCTCCCGGCGGGTATCCATCCCGCCTACCCAGACCACCCCGTCTGTGGGGAATAAAAGGGCGTTGATGTGCTTGGCCAGCGTGGACTTCCCGGAGCCGTTCCGGCCCAGGATCGCCACAAACTGCCCCTCCTCCACGTCCAGGCTGACGCCATCCACTGCCCGCAGCGTCTCCTCCACCTGATTTTCCTCGTCCCGGCGGACATACTCGTAAACCAGCCGGTCGGTTCGCACAATTCCCATGATCTTTCTCCGTCCTTGAAACACGGCGGCCAAGGCCGCCAGAACTTTTTTATTATACTGAACCAGCAGGCTCTTGTCAAATGGGCCCGGGGCCGATATAATGGTACAAGCGCCGCCCCGGCGCCTGCGCTGGCGCGCAGGAGGGAAGGCGCGGATCCTACCGAAAAGGAGAAGCCTATGAACAGCGTAGCCGTTGTCACCGACAGCAACAGCGGGATCACCCAGGCCCAGGCCCAAGAGCTGGGGGTTCGGGTTCTTCCCATGCCTTTTTATATCGACGGCGTCATGTACTACGAGGATATCGACCTATCCCAGGAACAGTTCTACCAAAAGCTGGCGTCCGGGGCCAGTATTTCCACCTCCCAGCCGGTGGTAGCCAATGTGCTGGATTTGTGGGACGAACTGCTGCAGACCCACAGCCAGGTGGTGCACATCCCCATGTCCAGCGGCCTCAGCGGTTCCTGTGAAACCGCCATGGCTCTGGCCCAAAAATACCAGGGAAGGGTGGAGGTGGTCAACAACCAGCGGATTTCCGTCACCCAAAAGCAATCGGTGCTGGAAGCCCTGGAGCTGGCCAAGGCCGGGAAAACCGCCCAGGAAATCAAAAAAATCCTGGAGGACGCCAAGTACGACTCCAGCATTTATATTATGGTAGATACGCTGTACTATCTGAAAAAGGGAGGGCGGATTACCCCGGCCGCCGCGGCCATCGGCACCTTCCTGAAGCTGAAGCCGGTGCTGCAGATCCAGGGGGAAAAGCTGGACGCCTTTGCCAAAGCCCGCTCCCTCAAGCAGGCCAAAAGCATTATGATCAAGGCCATCCAGCACGACTTCACCCATCGCTTTGGCACAGACCTCCAGGGAAGCGGCATGCACCTGCAGATGGCCTACACCGGGGACCGGCAGGAAGCGGAGGCCTTCCGCCAGGAGGTACAGCAGGTGTTCCCGCGCCAGGAAATCGTGATGGATCCTCTGTCCCTCAGCGTCTCCTGCCACATCGGCCCCGGGGCCTTGGCCCTGGCCTGCACCAAAATCCTGCCGTAGGGACATTTTCCCCTTGCCAGGCGCACTAAAATCCGAAAGGGCTGCCAGGCGTTACGCCTCTGGCAGCCCTTCCGCAAAGGCCAGGAAATCCTCAAAGCTCCCGTGGGGCCACAGATCCAGATCCCGCTGCTTCCGGTTCAGCAGGAAATCGGTAATCAGGTAATTCCGGATCCCCAGGGAGGAGGAGGAAACCATGTCGTCCTCCACATCGTTTCCCACCATCATACAGTCCGCCGGCTCCTTGCCCAGGACTGCCAGCAGCTCCTCAAAGTACGCTGGGTTTGGCTTGCAGCGCCGGCTGTTTTCATAGGTGGTAATATAGGAAAAATCCTCCGGCGCGATGCCGGCCCACTGGATCCGGGGCCACACCGCCGCCTGGGGGAAAACCGGGTTGGTAGCCAGTACCAGCTGGTAGCCTTTGGCCCGCAGCAGGTCTACGGCCCGGCGGGCGTTTCCCCGGTTCTGGGACAGGCTGCTGAGCCTGCGGTAATCCGTTTTGTAATACGTGAGAAATTCCGGCTCCCGCCGGCGGATGTCCGCCTCCGTCCGCTCCGCGAATACTTTCCAGAACATGTCTTCATTGGTAAGCTCCGAGGTGTTTTGGATCTGGGCCATGGTGGCTTCCACCAGGGCTCCGGCAAAAGCCTGCCGGTCAAAGCCGGGGGGAGTGAACCGCTGGGCCAGCTCCCCCATATACTGCTTGATAAACAAATTTTGATCCATAGGAAGAAGGGTTCCATCCAGATCAAACAGAATGGTATCCATCTCAGATGTTCTCCACCAGTTCCTTCAGCGCCTTCTCAATGGCCTGGGTTTTGGCCTGGGCATCCTCCAGGGAAGTCCCCCGGACGCCGTAATAAAACTTGATCTTCGGCTCGGTGCCGGACGGGCGCACGCAACACCAGCTGTCCTCGTTCATCTCAAAATACAGCACATTGGATTTAGGCAGGCCCGTGGCCCGGGTTTCCCCGGTGCGGTAGTCCTGGATTTGGCCGGCCTGGTAGTCCCGGAAGGCCTCCACCGTGTAGGCGCCGATGGCCCGGGGCGGTTCCGCCCGCAGGGTATCCATAATTTTCTGGATTTTTTCCTTTCCGTCCAATCCCTTCATGGTTAGGGAGAAGATGCCGTCCTGGTAGTACCCCACCTCCTGGTACAGCCGGATCATGGCGTCCCACAGGGTCATTCCCTGAGTCCGGTAGTAGGCTGCCGCCTCGCACAGGGCCATAGTGGCCACAATGGCGTCCTTATCCCGGGCATGGGTGCCGATCAGGCAGCCGTAGCTTTCCTCAAAGCCGAACAGGTAGGTGCCCTCCCCCGTCTCCTCAAACCGCCGGATCTGCTCGCCAATGTACTTAAAGCCGGTAAGCACCTCAATTTCCCGGACTCCGTACTTTTTGGCGATGGCGTCCGCCATGTTGGTGGTGACAATGGTCTTGACCAAGGTGCCGTCCGCCGGCAGCCCCTTCTGCTCCTTCCACTGGCCGATCTCATAGTCTGCCAGCAGGCAGCCGGACATATTGCCGGTAAAGCACTTGTATTCCCCGGTTTGGCTGTCCTTGGCGTAGACGCCCAGACGGTCCGCGTCCGGATCCGTGGCCAGCACCAAATCCGCGTCTTTTTCTTTGGCCAGCTTGAGAGCCAGGGCAAAGGCCTCCGCCGCCTCCGGGTTGGGGTAGCTGACCGTGGGGAAGTTGCCGTCCGGCAGCTCCTGCTCCGGCACCACGTACACGTTGGGGAAGCCGATCTCCCGCAGGATCCGCCGGGCCGGCAGGTTGCCGGTGCCGTGGAGCGGGGTATACACAATCTTCAGGTCTTTCCCTACCGCACGGATGCAATCCGGGCGTTTGATCTGCTTTTTCAGCTCCGCCATGTAGGCGTCGTCCATCTCCGGACCGATGGTCACAAAAAGGCCGGCCTCCTCCGCGGCCTTCCGGTCCATGCTCTTTACGGTGGCGTAATCGGTAACGGCCTTTACCTCCGCCAGGATCCCTGTATCGTAAGGAGGGGTAATCTGGGCTCCGTCCGCCCAGTACACCTTATATCCATTGTATTCCGGCGGGTTATGGCTGGCCGTTATCACAATCCCGGCGGTGCAGCCCAGCTTCCGCACGGCAAAGGACAGCTCCGGCGTAGGCCGCAGGCTGTCAAACACATAGGCCTTAATCCCGTTGGCGCAGAGGCAAAGGGCCGCCTCCTGGGCAAACTCCGGGGACATCCGGCGGGAATCGTGGGCAATGGCCACTCCCTGGTCCTGGGTTCCTTCCTTTAAGATAAAATTGGCCAGGCCTTGGGTGGCTTTCCGCACGGTGTAGCGGTTCATCCGGTTGGTGCCGGCCCCGATAATGCCCCGCAGCCCTCCGGTGCCAAACTCCAAATCCGCGTAAAACCGTTCTTTAATCTCTGGATCGTTTCCCTCTATTTCCTCCAGTTCCTTTTTGGTATCCGCGTCAAAATAAGGATTGCTCCGCCATTCCTGATATGCCTCCCGATATCCCATACCGTGTTCCTCCTTTTATTCCTTAAGCGTCTTCCGCTTAGTTCCAGCGTTTTTATTATAGGGTATTTTTCAGGCCTTTACAAGAAGAATTCCGTAAAAGAGGCAAAAGGACCGGCCCTTTTACAGCAGGCCCTCCTTCTCCATCGCTTCCCAAAACAGGCGCTGCCGCTCCTTCTGCTGTTCCAGCAGCCGCAGCTTTTCCAGGTTCCGCAGCGGCATCCAGCTTTTTTTCCGGTTGTAGTAATAATTTACCTGCTTCCAGAATTTTTCCGGGTAGCGCAGGCGGATGCGCAGATACCGTTTTTCCTGGGGAGGAAGCGGGCGGATTTTTTGGTAACCAGCCAGCATAGCCTCTCCCAGCTGCCGGCTCCATCCATGCTTTTCCATGGCTTTGCGGAAAAACAGATACAAATCTCCTGCCGGGACGCCCCAGCCCATATGGGAAAAATCCACCACCGCCATCTGGCGGCCCTGGATCAGCAGGTGGTGATGGGTGTAATCCCCATGGCAGAGAAGCGGCTCCCCCAAATCCTCCTGAGCCGCCAGTTCCACTGCCTGCTGGGCCTCGGCGTAATACTGGGGAAAGCCGCCTAGGATCTGCAGTTCCAGCTCCGATTTATGCCGTTTTTTCCGAATATAATTGCGGGTCCGCAAAAGCTCCCGGGTGTGGCGGGCCAGTTCCTCCCGCCAGTCCCAGGGCTTTTCTTCCTCCCGCTCCGCCGTACGGGAAATTTCCTCCAGCCCCCGGTGGAGCCGGGCCAGCACTTCCGTCCCCCACAGGATCTCCGCAGGCTCCGCCATAGAACACTCCCGACCTCCCGGCCAGCGCTTCACCGCGTAGGCCCGCTGGTCGCTGCCTTCCGTCCGGAGATTCCCCTCTTTATTTTCCACATAGGCGTCCACCGGGATTCCCGTCTGCCGCTCCAGCTGCCGGACAATCTGATTCTCCCAGCGCAGCCTTTTTTCTGTGCTTCCGGTTTCCCGGAGATGGAAAAGGCCTTCCTTCGTCTCGCAAAGGAAGGCCCCGCGAACCCGGCTGACGCTCTCAATCGCAAAGGGATACTGTTCCCACAGTTCCATTTCCCGTTCGTTCATACCTTACCTCCCCGGCCCTCCAACTGTGCCATTTCATTGTATGAACTCCGGGCTTTCTTTATTCATTTCTCCCGCATAGGGCGTCACCTGCGCAGGCCGCCCGTTGTGCGGGCCTCCCTGTGGGGCGGCCGTCCCAGGCGGCTACCGGATCCGCCCGTACACCCAGGCCAGCTGCCGCAGGCGCTCCGCCAGTTCTCCGGTCAGCTGTCCCGGACGCAGCCTCCACTGCCAGTTTCCCTGGGAACGGCCAGGGAAATTCATGCGGGCTTCCTTGCCCAGGCCCAGCAGGTCCTGGGCCTGGAAAATGGCCGCGTCCGCCACGCTGGCGTAGGCCGCCCGCAGAAAGGCCTCCGGCAGCTCCCGCCGCTCCGAAACCCCCAGGTAAGCCTGCATGTACGCCAGTTCTTCCTGGGACCGGTCCTCCAGGTATCCGGCCAAGGTTTCGTTGTCATGGGTCCCTCCGTAGACCACGCAGTTGGCCTGGTAGTGGTGGGGCAGATGGCCGTTGTCCGGCCCTGCGTCAAAGGCAAACTCCAGCACCTTCATGTTGGGATAGCCGGTTTCCTCCAGCAGCTGCCGCACCTCCGGCAGGAACACCCCCAGATCCTCCGCCACAATGGCCGTCTGGCCGGCGGCCGCCTCCAGGGCGTCCGTCAACCGCTTTCCAGGACCGGGAAAATACGTCCCGCCTCGGGCGTCCTCCGCCTCCGCCGGCACCGAATAATACCGGGCCAGGCCGATAAAATGGTCGATCCGCACCACGTCAAAAAGCTGGGCCGCCAGCTCCATCCGCCGCCGCCACCAGGCATAGCCGCCCCTTTCCATACGCTCCCAATCGTAGAGCGGGTTCCCCCAAAGCTGCCCCAGCTCCGTAAAGGCGTCCGGCGGGACCCCCGCCACCGCCCGGGGCCGCCGCTGCGGATCCAGCTGGTAGTTCTCCGGGTAAGCCCATACGTCCGCGCTGTCAAAGGCCGAGTAGATGGGCATATCCCCCATCAGCCGGATCCCTTTGCCGTTGGCGTAGGCCTTCAGCCCTTGCCACTGGCGGAAAAACTGGAACTGGCAGAATTCCTGCAGGTGGATCTCCTCCCGCCACTGGTTCCGGACCTCCTCCAGGGCCGCCTCCTCCCGGAAGCGCAGCGGCTCCGGCCACTGGCTCCAGGGCTTTCCTTCCTCCTGCACCTTCAGGGCCATATACAGGCAGAAATCCGGCAGCCAATCCGCGTTTTCCTGGCGGAACCGCTCCCATTCCTCCCGAAGCGCCCCGCCGGGGCGGAAACGGCCCGCCGCCATCCGCAGCAGCGTCCAGCGGTTCTGATACAGGAGGCCGTAATCCACCTGATCCAGACGCCCTCCCCACTCCAGCCCTTCCACCTCCGGGCGCTGAAGCAGCCCTTCTTCCATCAGCTGTTCCAGATCCAGCAGATAGGGATTGCCTGCCAGCAAGGACAAAGTTTGATAGGGGCTGTCCCCGTAGCCGGTGGGCCCCACCGGCAGCACCTGCCAATACCGCTGGCCCGCCGCTGCCAAAAAGTCTACAAAATCCCGGGCCTCCCGCCCCAGGGTCCCCACCCCGTAGGGCGAGGGCAAAGAAAAAATAGGGAGCAAGATCCCTGCCCCGCGCTCCAATCGCTGCGCCATAAAGACCTCCCGCTTTCACATTTCGGATTCACGCACAAGCCTGGTTCCCTTACGCAAAGGGATTCTCTCCCGGATACCGCTCTCCCCGAGGACGGTTGTAGGAAATATCCTCCGGCTTCAGGCCCAGGTAGCGGAAAATCTCATACATGGCTTTTCCGTATTGGCCAAAGGCCACGGCCCCATGATGCGGGAAATGGTTTTCCAAAAGGCCATACCGGTAAAAACGCCCCATCTCCCGAACCGCGAAAATGCCAATAGAGCCAAACGAGTGAGGGGAAACCGGCAGCACCTCGCCCTGGGCCACATAGGCTTTCAGCTGGGTGTCCGCGGTGCTTTGCAGCCGGAACAGGGTAACGGCCCCCGGCACAATCTCCCCTTCCAGGGTCCCCTGGGTCACCTCCACCGGCAGGGTCCGGGCCATAATCCGCTGGAATTCCATGGAACAGGCGGAAAGCTTCTGGGAAGGCGTGTTGCCGCAGTGGAAGCCCATAAACAGATCCGTAGGGGCATAGTCAAATTTTCCCTGGATCTGCTCCCGGTACAGGTCTGCCGGCACACTGTTGTTGATATCCAGCAGGGTCACCGCGTCCTGGCTGACGCAGGCGCCGATGTACTCGCTGAGGGTCCCGTAAATATCCACCTCGCAGGAAACAGGGATCCCCCGTCCGGTAAGGCGGCTGTTTACGTAGCAGGGCACAAAGCCAAATTGGGTTTGGAAAGCCGGCCAGCACTTGCCGGCTACCGCCACGTATTCCCGGCTTCCTTTGTGCGCCTCCAGCCAGTCCAGGAGCGTCAGTTCGTACTGGGCCAGCTTGGCCAGAATCTCCGGCCGCCGGTTCCCGGCTCCCAGTTCCTCCTGCATCTGGGCCTGGATCTCCGGGATCCGCGGGTCATCCTGGTGTTTTTGGAACGCCTCCAGCAGATCCAGCTCCGAATTTTCCTCAATCTCCACGCCCAGCTGGTACAGCGGCGCGATGGGGGCGTTGCAGGCCAGGAAATTCAAGGGCCGGGGGCCGAAGCTGATAATCTTTAGGTTGGCCAGCCCCACCAGGGCCCGGGCCACCGGCAGGAATTCCCGGATCATACCAGCGCACTCCTCCGCGGTCCCTACCGGATATTCCGGCAGATACACCGGCACGCCCCGCAGCTTCAGGTTATAGCTGGCGTTGAGCATCCCGCAGTAGGCGTCGCCCCGCCCATCGATCAGATCCTGCCCGGTTTCCTCCGCCGCCGCCATAAACAGCACCGGGCCGCCAAATTTCTGGGCCAGCATGGTCTCCGCGATCTCCGGGCCAAAATTCCCCAGATACACCGCCAGCGCCTGGCAGCCAGCCCGCTTTACGTCCGCCAGGGCCTCCTGCATCTGCTGCTCGCTTTCCACAATACAGACCGGGCATTCGTACAGCCCCTCTTCGCCATACCGCTTCCGGTATGCCTCCACCAATGCCTTCCGGCGGTTTACCGAAAGGCTCTCTGGAAAACAGTCCCGGCTTACCGCCACCAAACCAACTTTTACCTGCGGAATGTTTTTCATACGGTTCCTCCTCTTTTTCACTTGCGGGAACCAGCCTCTGTCCTGCTGGTTTCCCGGCATCATTCAAATTCTTTTACTATCTGTCTATTTTAAAAGAATATCCACCGTATGTAAAGAGGGGAATCCGATCCTATCCCTGGCCTTCCCCCTTGCTTCCGCTAAGATCAAGCTTTTCCGCCCACTTGCATTTTCCGTTTTCCATATGCTACACTATAGCCGTGACCGCGCTTCCCCTGTTTCCTTGGCGGAGGCGTCAATTTCAGCCAAAAGGAGTCTCCTATGACCTTAACGCTTCCGGAGCCTGTCTCCCAAATTTTATTTCAGCTGACCCAAGCCGGCTTTGAAGCCTACGCCGGAGGCGGCTGCGTCCGGGACGCCCTGCTGGGCCGCCAGCCGGAGGACTGGGACATTACCACCTCCGCCCGGCCCGAGCAGGTAAAGGCCCTGTTCCGCCGCACCATTGACACCGGCATCCAGCACGGGACCGTCACCGTTATGATGGGGAAGGAAGGCTTCGAGGTAACCACCTATCGGATCGACGGGGAGTATCTGGACGGCCGGCATCCCAAGGAGGTTTCCTTCACCCCGCTGCTCTCGGAAGATCTGAGACGCCGGGATTTTACCATCAACGCCATGGCCTACCACCCGGACCGGGGCTTGGTAGACCTGTTCGGCGGCGCCCAGGACCTGGCTTCCGGCGTGATCCGGGCCGTGGGCGTACCGGAGGAGCGGTTCCAGGAGGACGCCCTGCGGATCCTGCGGGCCGTGCGCTTTTCCGCCCAGCTGGGCTTTTCCATTGAGCCGGGGACCTTTCAGGCCATCCAGGCCTTTGCCGGCCGCCTGCGGCAGATCAGCCGGGAGCGGATCCGCGTGGAACTGGATAAGCTGCTGCGTTCCCCTCACCCGGAAAACTTCCGCCTGCTGTATGAGACAGGCATTACCGCCATCCTTTTCCCCCGTTTTGACCAGATGATGGCCCTGCCCCAAAACAACCCGTTCCACTGCTGCACGGTAGGGGAGCATACCCTGCGGATGCTTTCTTTTGTGGAAGCCGATTCCATCCTCCGCTGGTGTGTTTTGCTCCACGACACCGGGAAAACCGTCACCCACTCCACCGACGCCCAGGGCATCGACCATTTTTACGGACACGGGAAAGCCAGCGCGGCTTTCGCCGATGCGTTTCTCCGGGATCTGCGCTTTGACAATGCCACCCGGGAAGAAATCACGGTGCTGACCCGCTGGCACGACTATTCCTTTGACATGACCAAGGCCAACCTGCGCCGGGCCATCTGCCGGGTGGGGGAGGAGCGTTTCCCCCGGCTGCTGCAAATTGTCCAGGCGGACACCTTGGCCAAAAGCGCCTATGCCCAACAGCTGCTGCTGCCCAAAATCCAATGCTTGAAAGAGCTGTACCAGGAAGTAAAAAAAGACCAGGACTGCGTCAGCCTGCGGCGGCTGGCTGTCTCCGGCCGGGATTTGATAGCCGCCGGCATGGAGCCGGGCCCTCAGATGGGCCAGGTATTAAACCAGCTTTTGCAGCTGGTTTTGGAGCACCCGGAATGGAATACCAAGGAAATCTTGCTCCAAAAGTGGAAGGAATCCTCCTCTTAAAATTTGGTACGTTCTGTTACGGGAATTGAAATACTTTTCCAATTCCCGTAACATTCCGTTTCTGTTCCTTCTTTTTTCTTTTAAAGCAGTTATAATCAGAATATCTTACGTAAAGGAGTATTCTGTTTGCTGCTAGAACGACTAAAATCGCTCCGCCGGAAAGTGAATCTGAGCCAGCAGGAAATCGCGCAAAAGATTCACATTACCCGGGAAGCGTATTCCATGTACGAGAACGGGCACCGGCAGCCTCCCTATGAGATTCTCATCGGCCTGGCCCGTTACTATCATGTCAGCGTAGACTATTTGCTGGGAATCACCGATTTCCCTCAGCCAGTCACAGAAATTACAGAAGAAGAACTCCAGATGCTCAAGCAATTCCGTCTCTTGGACAGCCGGGGAAAGCAGGCCACCTTAACCGTCCTGCAGTTTGAATACCACCACCAGGTGATGCACCGTGCCGTCTCTTCCGGGCAAAAGAAGCCGGTATCTTCGTAAGCCTGCAACTTTTGTAACAAATTGTTGCATTCTCAAGGGTAACGCTCCGTTTACGTATCAATCCGTTGCGTTGTTGGAAAACCTTGCGCTTCCCCGTTATAATCGGATTATCTTGAGTCCAAAGGAGGAGCGCCTTGTCTGAAGAAGGATTCGGCGGCCGCCTGCGAAAGCTGCGCAGGCAGGCTGGATTTACGCAGAAAGCTCTGGCAGCGGAACTCCACACGTCCCGCGGAAATATCTCCATGTATGAAAATGGCCACCGGCAGCCGCCTTTTGACCTGTTGATCCGTATGGCGGATTTTTTCCATGTAAACCTGGACTATCTTCTGGGCCGAAACGATAATCCGGCTCCTGTGCCTCACCTAAGCCGGGAGGAGGCCGCGCTGGTGGACGCCTACCGGCGGGCGGACGCTTCGACCCGCCGGATTCTCCGCACTATACTGCGCAACATTCCACGCCAACAATAAGCATACAGAAAAAACAGCCATCCCACGCTGAATGGGAAAGCGCACAAGAGAAGAGACAGCGTAGAGGGCAGGAATGCTCTTTGCGCTGTCTCTTCTCGGTCTGGTACTCCCAAAAATTTCAGTAGCCATTTCCCGCGGCGAATGCTATAATGTATGCCTGCGGGGCGGCGGGCTTCTGCGCCCGGCTCCGAATTTTGAGTAAAGGAATGGAGAATCGGTATATGAATTCCCAAAACACAACGAAACCCTCGTCCTTTTCCCCGGTGCAATTTTTCATCCGCGTCCTGCAGGGGGCGCTGATCGGCCTGGGCGCGGTGCTTCCCGGTATTTCCGGCGGCGTCCTGGGCGTTATCTTTGGCGTCTACAAGCCTATCATGGAGCTGCTGTCCAATCCCTTTGCCAACTTTAAAACCCACGTACCCCGGCTGATCCCAGTGTTTTTAGGAGGGATCCTGGGATTCCTGGGGATTGCCAACCTGCTGGCTTTCTTTTTGGAAAAATACCCGGATCCCTCCGTCTGCCTGTTTATCGGCCTCATCACCGGCATGCTGCCCTCTCTGTTCCGGGAGGCCAGCGAACAGGGCGTCCGCCGCGGCTCCTATCTTACGCTAGGAATCTGCATGGTGGCGGTGTTCCTGCTTCTCACCGGCCTCCAGTTTGCCTCCGTTACCATTGAGCCCAACTTTGCCTGGTATCTGTTCTGCGGCTTCTGCCTGGCTCTCAGTGTGATTGCCCCCGGCATGAGCTTTTCCACCCTGCTGATGCCTCTGGGCCTCTACACGCCCTTTGTGGACGGCATCGGCCATTTTGACATGGGGGTGCTGGTTCCCGGCGGCATCGGCGCCCTGGCCACCGTCATCTGCCTGGCCAAGGCCATCAACGCCCTGTTTGAACACTTCTATTCCCAGGCATTCCACGGGATTATCGGGATTGTCCTGGCGGCCACCGTTATGATCATCCCGTTTTCCAGCTTTACCGCCTCCCTTTCCCAGTGCCTGGTCAACGTGATCTGCCTGGCAGTGGGCGTGGTAGGCGCGCTGCTGCTGGACCGCTTCAATCAAAGCGTGGAGAAGCCGTACACCGAAGCGCCAGGGCGAACCGGAACGCTTCCTCCTGCAGCCGGTAGGGCGGCGCCAGCATCGGCCCGCAGCTGTTGGAGCCAATGCCCGACTGGCGGTAATCCAGGCAGAGCACCGTATGGCCGCAGGGCTCCAGCTCGTAATTGTGGGCCTTCTGGGTCAGCTCCTCCTGCGTGTAGGGAGACACATTGAAGCTAAAGTCCTCCCCCGCCGCCTCCAGGCAGCCTCCCTGGGGATTGGCCACAGACAGCCAGGAGCAGCCCCAGTGGCTTCCGTTTTCCTGGGGCCGCAGGTAGTCCTCGTGCATGTCCCGGACCGCCGCCTTGTACCGGCCCAGCCGGGAGGCCTGGTGCTTGTCGATATAGCTTTCCCAGGGCCCATAGCCCAGGTATTCCGTCTCGTCCAACGCCCGGGGCAGGAACAGCCGCAGCCCGAAGCGGGGCAGCCAGGGCATCTCCGGGTTGCGCTTTACCTGGGCGTCCAGGGAAAGCCGCCCGTCCGGCGTAATCCGCCACGCCGCTTCCACCTCCAGGATCCGCTGGATATAGATGGCGGAAATGGACAGCTTGGCCCGCAGGATCACCTCCGCCTTGCTCTCCAGGATCTGGGTTTCGTACACCCGGACCGTACTCCGGTCATACCCAGCCGCCTCCCACTTCTGCCGGATATTCCGGTCGTTGTCCGTAGGAGCCCGCCAAATATTCCACTCCATCGGCTTTTCCAGGAAGGAGATCTGGCTGTGGGCCAGGGTGAGGAACGTGCCGGTGTGCTTGTTCCAGACATAGCGGAAATCTTTCCCTTCCACCGTCACCAGGCGCTCCGTTTCCGTTACGGAGAACGCGCCCGCCAGCGTCCCCGCCAAAGCCTCCGCAGGCGTCCCCCCTTTCGTTTCCGCCCCAGCCAGGAACGCCGGGGCCTCCCGGCGCAGCACAAACTGGTCAAATCCCAGCAAATCCCCTGCCTTCCGGCAAAGATCCGCCTCTTTCAGCCGGTAATACAGGTTCAGGCAGCAGGTCCCCTGTCCAGGATCCTCATAGGCCACTGGCAGCGGCGCGGCGCCGTGGGGTTCCACGGAAGGGACCTCCGCCTGCCCCCGCTGGACCGTCCGGCCGTCCTGCGTCACTTCAAATTCTATGGTCAGATAGTCCCGCAGATTGACAAAGTCCAGGCAGTTCCGTACTGTCAAGCCGCCGTCCTCCCGCCGGGACGCCCGGGCCGGCCGGGCCACGTTTTTCCATTCCCGCAGCCCGGTATGGGGCCGCCGGTCCGGGTACACCAGGCCGTCCACGCAGAAATTCCCTTCGTGGGGGAACTCGCCGAAATCCCCTCCGTAGCCGTAGCGGTCCTTTCCTTCCGGCGTGCGCCCCATCCAAACCGCATGGTCGCACCACTCCCAGACAAAGCCGCCGGCAAACTGGTCGTACCGGTACAGGCGCTGGAAATAGTCCTCCAGATCCCCCGGACCATTTCCCATGGCGTGGGCGAACTCGCAGAGGATCACCGGCTTTTTCAGCACCCCTTCCGTGCAGTACTGGTCGATGGCCTCCGGCGGGGCGTACATCCGGCTGTACAGGTCGATGTGCTCCAGGTTGTTGGTATAGCCCCGCATCTGGTAAATGCTGCCTTCGTAGTGTACCAGCCGGGAAGGATCCGCCTGTTTCGCCCAGGCGGCGGCCTTTTCCATACTAGGCCCGTAGCCGGCCTCGTTCCCCAGGGACCAGATCAGGACGGCAGCACAGTTTTTATCCCGTTCCACATTCCGCTGCATCCGGTCCAGGATGGCTTCCTCAAACCGTGGATCGTGGCAGAGCAGGCCGTAAATCCGATCCTCCAGGGTATATTTTTCGTACCCGCGGCCGGTAGCCGGTTCCTCCGAGTAGGTCATCACCGTGCCGTGGATCTCCAAATCCGCCTCCGCAATCACATAAAAGCCATAGCGGGAAAACAGCTGGGCCGCCCAGGGCGCATTGGGGTAATGGCTGGTGCGGATGGCGTTGAAATTGTACTGCTTCATCTCCTCCAGGTCTGCCTGGACCTTCTCCCAGCCCACCGCATAGCCTACAAAGGGATCGCTGTCATGGCGGTTTACGCCCTTCAGCTTAATATTTACGCCGTTTAGGTACAAAACCCCGTCTTTTGTCTCAATCCGGCGCACACCTACGTCCTGGCAGATGACCTCCCCTGCCGCCTCCAGGACCAGCTGATACTGGCGCGGCTGCTCCGCGTTCCAGAGGACCGGGTTCTCCAGCGAGAACGCTACGGTTCCCTCCCGCGCGTCCTGTTCCGCCAGCAGCTCCCCTTCCGGATCGTACAGACGGCAGCGCGCCTCTCCCGGGGCGCCGTCCCAGGCCAGCGTGGCCTCAATCCGGGCCCGGGTATACCCATCCTCCACCGGCGTGCGCACCGCAAAGTCCCGGATATGGCTTTCCGGCCGGTTCAGCAGGTAGACGTCCCGGAAGATGCCGCTCATCCGGAACTTATCCTGATCCTCCAGATAACTGCCGTCGCACCACTTCAGAACCAGCACCGCCAGGCGGTTGGCCCCTGCGCGGACCACGCCGCTGACGTCGAATTCGCTGGTGGAATGGGACACCTGGCTGTAGCCCACAAACGTCCCATTGATCCACACGTAAAAGCAGGAATCCACCCCTTCAAAGTTCAGATAGTTCTTTTGGGCCGCCTGCTCCGGCGTCAGGGAGAAATCCAGAGCATAGGCGCCGCAGGGATTGTCCTCCGGCACATAAGGCGGATCGAAGGGGAATGGATAGCAGTCGTTGGTATACTGATTCCGGTCGTAGCCCAGCGTCTGCCAGCAGCTGGGCACCGGGATCGTGTCAAAAGAGGAAACGTCGAACGCTTCCTGCGGAAAAGCTTCCGGCACCTCAAAGCGGTTGGCGTAATACCGGAACCGCCAGGAGCCGCTGAGCAGGATAAAACGATCGGAAAGCAGGCGGGATCCCCTGCGGGCGGCTTCCTCGCTGCCGAAGGGGATATAATACGCCCGGTTGGGCTGGGTCCCCTTGTGAAGAACCGATGGGTCTTCATAGTAAGCTGGTAATTGCATGCTGTACCTCCCTCTCCATTTCTGTCTCCGCCTGCCGTTTTCGGAATCCGGTTGGGTGTCCCGGTTCCGGCAGGACAGAAACATCCTACCATAAAACCGGGAATTTTTCATCCTTCCTCGAGAAAAACATTGACTTTTCGGTTGGATTTGCTATACTGGGCCTATCCAATTCGGAGCTTCCGGAAATCTATCTTCTGGTCCTATCCTAGAATCGTCCGTTGTTTTCCGCTTTTTTCCGTGCTATACTGGCAGAAAGGAATTCTTTTGATTCAACAAGCCCACCTGCAGAAGGACATTACCTCGAAACGTCTGGAGGAATATCCGGACGTCTTTGCCGATATTCTAAACGTACTGGCTTTCCAGGGAAAAACCGCGCTCCTCCCCGAATATCTGGAGGAAAAATCCGGCAGTGCCTTTTACCGGGATACCGCCTCCGCCTGGCACGAAAACCGGCGGGATGTGATAAAAGCCGACAAGCGGAGCGGCGTGCTCCTCTCCGTCCTCTCCCTGGAAAACCAGACCACCCAGGACAAGGATATGGTGTTCCGGGTGATGGGCTACGACTTTGCCGGCTACCAAAAACAAATTGCCTCCGGGCAAGGGCGGCGCAGCCCGGTGGCTACATGGGTCATCTATTTTGGCCCCGGCCCCTGGGAGCAGCCAAAACAACTGTTGGAAGCGCTGGATCTGGAGGACGTCCCGTACCGGGACGATCTAATCCGGGCCGTTTCCAACCCGCATATCAATGTAGTCGAAATCAGCCGGCTTCCCGCAGAGACGCGCCAGCAGTTCCAATCGGATTTTCGTTTTGTCGCCGAATGGTTCCGGGCCGACCGGGAAGGCCTGGAAGCGGATCTGCAAAACCAGCCCCAGAAAATCCGGCACGCCGAGGCCCTGCTGGACTTTCTGTCCGCCTTTTCCGGCGAACAAAGAGCGCTGGATCCGGAGGTCCGGCGGAAGATTCAAAAACAAGAACAGGAGGAGGAAGGGGGACTGACCATGAAATCGTTTTTAACCGAATTGTTGGATCGAGAAGGGCAAAAAGGAAAACAGCTGGGACTGGCAGAAGGCGAGCAGCTGGGGCTGCTGAAGGGCCAGCGGCAGATTGTCGCCTTTATGCTCCAGTCGGAAAAAGATTTGGGGAAGATTGCCGCCCTAACTGGCCTGCCGGAGGAACAGATCCGCAAGCTGTCGGAAATGGGGCCGCTGGATTAAAGAGGAGCCCCTACATTTCTTTCCACCAGGTTACCAAGTGTTTTTCCAGCCGCTCCACCAGCCATACCACCAGCATGGCCGCGGCGGAGAGCAGCACAATCGGCGCAAACACCCCGGCCCCGTCCAGCTGCGTCATCATCCTCTTGCTGAAGTAGCCCAGGCCGCTCTGAGCGCCCAGCCATTCCCCGATGGCCGCGCCAATCACACAGATCGGGATGGCCATCCGCACCGCGGAAAAGAAGGAGGGCACCGCCCACGGCACTTTCAGCTTCCAGAAAATCTCCCACTTTCCCGCGCCGCCGGTGCGCATGTACTCTTCCATCTCCCGAGGCGCCGACCGGAGGCCGTCGTGGATGGTGATGGTGACCGGGAAAAAGGTAATCAGGATGGCGGCCAGCACCTTACTCCAAATGCTGTACCCAAACCACAGCACGAACAGAGGGGCAATGGCCATGGTAGGGATGGTCTGGGACGCCACAATCAGCGGATATAACGCCCGCTCCGCCGTCCGGCTGGCGTCCATCCACACAGCCAGGCCGGCGCCCAAGGCCAGCGAGATCAGCAGGCCCAGGCCGGTAATCCCCATCGTGGCTGGCAGATGCACCAGAAACAAGGGCTCCCGCAGTTCCCACAGACGCTGCAGCACCTGCACCGGCGTAGGAAGGATGTAGGCCGCGTCAATCCACATGGCCACCGCCTGCCACAGCAGCAGGACGCCTCCGATTACCAGCGCGGGCAGCGTCCGGCCGGAACGCCCGGCCGCCGGCTTCTTTTCTTTAATTTTCATAATACGCCGCCTCCTCTCTCTGCAGCCCGGCAATCAGCCGTTCCTTTAGCTCCTGGATTTCCGGCTGTTCCAGCATCTGGCGCCTCCTGGGCACCGGCAAAGGCACAGGGATACTCTCCACCTGCCGCACCGGCCGCCCCCGCAGCACCAGGATCCGGGTGGCCAGGTACAGGGCTTCTTCCACATCGTGGGTGACAAAAATCACCGTTTTCCCCAGGCTCTCCCACTGCTCCGCCAGCCACTCCTGCAGGGAGACCCGGGTCAGAAAATCCAGCGCGGAGAAAGGCTCGTCCAGCAGCAGCAGATCGGAGCCGGACAGGAGGGTCCTGGCAAAGGAAACCCGCTGGCGCATCCCGCCGGAAAGCTCCCGGGGCGCTTTCTCCCAGCAATCCTCCAGCCCCACCTGCCGCAGCATCTCCCGGGCCATAGGTTCCCGCTTTTCCTTGGGGATTTTCCGCAGCTCCAGTGGCAGCATCAAATTTTTCCCCACGGTCCGCCAGGGCATCAGCAGGTCCTTCTGAGGCATAAAACCGCTGTATCCCTTTTGCTCCCGCACATCCCGGCCTTCCACCAGGATCCGGCCCGCTTCCGGCTCCTCCAGCCGGTTGATCAGCCGGAACAGGGTGCTTTTGCCGCAGCCGCTGGCGCCCACTACCGCCACAAACTCGCCTCGCGCTACGGAAAAAGAAAGGTTTTCAAACATCCGTTGGGAATCCTCCGGATATTGAAAGGTAATGTTTTGAAATTCTACGTTTTTTTCCTGCATACGCACATCCTCCTGTCCGAGGCGCCTTTCCCTGCCAAAACCATTTTCTTACCGGAAACCATTTTCCCTATCACAGGAAAAGCCGGGCAGAATCTGCCCGGCCTGAATCACACATTTTGCGGTTCTCACCGCAGTCCATCCCTCCGTTGGCATTACCCAAATCAGGTCACAGGGTCGAAAATTTTTCCTCTCAGCCTGTCCGGCAGGCTCCCCTTGGCATACTGGTATTCGATTGTCTGTCCGCCGCCCATGCCCGGCGGGTTGTCTATAACCATAACACGGAATGAGCAAGAATGCAAGGTTTCTTTGGGAAATTGTTCTGCCGTTTTCCTCCGATTCACCGCAGCAGCATCCGGTCGTTGGCCAGCTTCTTTTTGCTGGCCTCCGAATAGCAGGCCAGCAGCCCCTCCACGGTCATCTCCTCCCGCTCCTTGCCGGAAATATCCAGAATAATCTGGCCGTCGTCCATCATAATCGTGCGGCTGCCGATGGACAGGGCCGCCTGTATATCGTGGGTGATCATCATGGTCGTAATATGCCCCGCCGCCACCAGGTCCACCGTAATCCGCAGCACCTTCTCCGCCGTAGCCGGGTCCAGGGCCGCCGTGTGTTCGTCCAGCAGCAGCAGCTTTGGCTCCGCGATGGTACACATCAGCAGGGAAACCGCCTGACGCTGCCCGCCGGACAGCTGCCCTACCTGGGCCTTCAGCCGGTCCTCCAGCCCCAAATCCAGCTGGCGCAGCAGGCTGCGGAAATACTCCCGGTCCCGGCGGCTCACCGCGAACAGGCTTTTCTTGGCCTTGCGGGTGTATGCCAGCGCCAGGTTTTCCTCCAGCGTCATATGCGGGGCCGTCCCCTTCAGCGTATCCTGGAACACACGGCCTATATCAAAGGCCCTCCGGTAATCCTTCCAGGCCGTAATGTTTTTCCCGTCCAGATGGATGCTGCCAGAGTCCAGCCAGAATGAGCCGCCGATGGCGTTGAAAAGCGTGGACTTCCCCGCCCCGTTGGAGCCGATAACGGTCACAAATTCCCCTGGCTCCAGGTGCAGGCTGACCCCGTTCAGCGCCCGCTTCTCATTGGGCGTCCCCGGATAAAACGTCTTTTTTACCTTCTCCAGCGTCAGCATTTAATCCCGCTCCCTTCTCTTTATTTTCCGCAGGCCCAGCCACTGCTTCAGGGCCGGAAGCGAAAGGGCCAGCGCCACAATCAAAGCGGAGACCAGCTTCAGCCCGTAGGAAGGGAACAGCTCCACCTTCAGCGCCAGGGCGATAAACATCCGGTATACCACGGAGCCTAAAATGGCGGAAAACAGCCCAGCCGTCACCGAACGGCGGCCGGCTATGGTCTCCCCGATGATCACGGAAGCCAGGCCGATCACCACCATACCGCTGCCGTAGCCGGCGTCAAAAAAGGATAGGGACTGGCCCACCAGGCCGCCGGATAAGGCTACACAGGCGTTTCCCAGCGCCAGGCCCAGGCACTTGTATACATCCGCGTTGACGGAGGAGGACCGCACCATGTCCTCGTTGTCTCCGGTGGCCCGGATGGCCAAGCCCTGCCGGGTCTTAAAGTAAACCGAAAGCACCGTCCCCAGCGCCGCGCAGGCAAACAGCGGCAGCAAGGTTTTACTCTGGTTGGCCGTCAGCCCCAAGGCCTCCTCCCACTGCTGGAACAGGGTTTCCGCCAGGGCGGCGGACACATTGGACTTGCCTCCTGTAAGAAATAGGTTGACGGAGTAAAGCCCGGTCATGGTCAGGATTCCCGCCAGGATGGGATGGATTCCCACCTTGGTCTGCAAAAGCCCCGTAACCAGCCCGGCGGCGGCTCCGGCCACAACCGCTAAAAGCAGCCCCAAAAGCGGATGGCCCGCCACCGTCACCGTGACCGAAACCGCCATCCCCAGGCAAAAGCTTCCGTCCGCCGTCAAATCCGGCGTATTCAAAATCCGAAAGGTAATATACACGCCCATGGCCAGCACGGCATAGGCAAATCCCTCCTGGAGGGAACGAAGCAGCAACACTCCCATAATCGTCTCCTATGGCAGCATGGCCGAAGGCATGCTGCGTTTTCGCATCCGGCAGCCGTCCTTACCGGGCTTCCGCCAGGGCGATATGCTCCTGGATCACCTGGCAGGAACGGTCAAAGGCCGCCTGTTCTTCTGGCGTCAGGTTCAGCTCCAAAATTTCTTCCACCCCGTTTTTGCCGATCACCGCCGGCACCCCGGCGTGAAAACCGCGGTGGCCGTACTGGCCGGTGAGATAGGCAGAAACCGGGAACACCCGGCGCTCGTCGTACAGCACCGCCTGGCACAGATCCGCCAGGGCCGCGCCGATGCCAAACTCGGTGGAACCCTTGCCGATGATAATCTCCATCCCGATCTGATGGGTCCTTTCTTCCAGGATTTCCCGCGTAGCCCTTCCGTATACCTCCGGGCATTCCGCGATCCGCTCCGTCAGCGGCTTTCCCATAATGGTAATCTGGGAGTACGGAACCATGGAAGAATCCCCGTGCTCCCCCATGGCAAAGCACTGGAGGGAGCGCATATCCACCCCGGTCAGTTCGTGGAGCGTCCGGCGCAGCCGGGCTGTGTCCAGGGAAGTCCCGGTGCCAAACACCCGGGCCGCCGGATACCCCAGATGCTTTCGGGCATAGTCGGCCACAATATCGCAGGGGTTGGAGATGGAAATGAAAATCCCCTGAAACCGGGTCTGGGACAGTTTCCCCACCACATCCTTCATAATATCAATGGTATCCCCCAGCATATCCAGCCGGGTCTGCCCCGGCTTCCGGGACACGCCCACCGCGTTGACCAAAATATCCGCGTCCTCGCAGTCGGCGTAGGTCCCTGCGTAGACGGACACCGGCCGCCGCATAAAGGCGGTGGCGTCCGACACGTCCTTGGCCTGGCTGTCCGCCTTGGCCTCGTCGATGTCAATCAGCGCAATCTCCCCGCAGATCCCGGCCATGGCCAGGTTCAGGGCGCACAGGGAGCCCACATGGCCAGCCCCCAGAATCACGATTTTGCTCATTTTCCCTCCTTGCGGCTCTGCCGCTTGTCCCCTGGAACCGGTTACTCTCCCAGGATGGTAAAGGTTTCCCGCATGGCGTCGGTTACCTCAATCCCCAGCTGGCCGGCGGTATTCGCATTGATCATGCGGGCGTATTCCGCAATCTGCTCCACCGGGTTCTCCGCGATGCTCTCTCCGTTTACCAGACGATCCACCATCTGGGCCGTCTGCCGGCCCAGCACCGTATAGTCGATGCCCACCGTGGCCAGGCCGCCGTCTATCACCATGGAATCCGCGCCTACGTAGATGGGAAGGCCCGCCTCGTTGGCTACCTGCAGGTACACCGCCATAGCCGAAGCCACCGTGTTGTCATTGGGCGTAAAGAACGCGTCCACCGAGCCTACCAGGGAAGCCGCCGCCTGCTGTACATCCGCGGTGCCGGTGACCGTGGCTTCCTTATAGGAAAGGTTGTGGGCCTCGCAGTAGGCCTTGGCTGTTTCAATGCCGGTGACCGAGTTGATCTCGCTGGTATTGTACACCAGGCCGATGGTCTGGATGTCCGGGGTCAGCTCCAGCGCCAGATCCAGGATATCCTCCACCGGGATCGAGTTGGAGACACCGGTAATGTTGCCGTCCGTCTGATCCAGGGCCGTTACCAGGCCTGCCTCCACCGGATTGCTGACGGCGGAAAACACGATGGGGATCTCATCGGTAGCGGAAGCCGTCACCTGCGCCGTGGGCGTGGCGATGGGCACCAGGATGTCCGCCCCCTCCGTGATCAGTTCCTGGACCACCGTGGGCAGGATGGTGGTGTCCCCGTTGGCATTCTGATAGAGGATTTCAATCTTTCCCTCGTCCACCAGCGGCTGCAGTTCCTCCACAATGGTCTCGTAAATCTGGTTCAGGGAAGGATGGTCCATATGCTGGAGGATTCCCACCTGGATCACGTCTCCGTCCGCCTGCACCCGGACGCCTTCCCCGGTTCCGCTGCCTTGGGCCTCCGTGCTCACGGCCTGGCTGCCGCCCTGGGCTTCCGTTCCGCCGGAAGCGGCTCCCGTAGTTTCCTTCCCGCTGCCGCCGCAGCCGGCCAGCATTCCCAGCGCCATCATCAGTCCCAGTCCACACGCCAACATCTTTCTTGCCTTCATTTTCTGCTCCTCTCTGCCGCGCACCGGCGGCGTCACACTGCCCCAAGGGGCCAGGGGAACGGTGCGTCCAGTGACCGGTATTGGCCGGTAAGTGGGACTTTCCCACAAAAAAAGTCCTCATTCTGCGTATGCAGAATAAGGACAAGTTCATCACCTGCGGTACCACCTTACTTAATTCGTTGCGAATTCTCTCTTCCAGGAGTGCCAATACACCCCCTGCCCTTAACGCGGACAATACGTCTCGGATACTCGGCCCAGCCTTTCCCCTTGCCCTCAGCGGCCCATGTACTCCAGCGCTTTCTGCGGTTTCTCAGCCTCCCCGCTCTCTGTAAGTGCTCACTGCAGCACCTTCTCCGCCTCTATGGTTTTGCGAAGTGTTTTGTTTTGATATGGGTATTATACGCAGATTGCCCTGGTTTGTCAACTGAATTTTGACGATTTTTTTGCCTAGGGAAACTCTACCGAAAATAGTTGACATTTCCCTCTTGCTGTGTTATCTTGGGCCTACAGGCATCGGCGGCCGTTCGGCCTGCCGGGTTTCCCAGCCGCAAGGCTTCTTATCTTTTCGGATGTTCTCACCGGAACACCTACCCCCAAACCATTTTCACCCAACAAGGAGGCATCGCGTATGAACCATGGATTGTAGCTGTATTTTCCCACCATCCGTACCCGCGGGGAGGTCCTGGCGGACATCTCCGAAAACCCCAGGCTTTTAGCCCGCTACCAAAACTGGAACCCCGAACAGCAGGAGCTTTTTTTAGATTACTGCACCGGACAGAAGGGCGTAAAAGTCCTCTACGACCCGGTCTTTAAAGAAATCCTGAACCCGGAGGCTACCCCGGAGCGGGTGGAGGAATTTCTCTCCCTTCTCCTGAACCAAAAGGTGCGGATTCTCCATGTCCTTCCCCCCGACTCCCCGCGGATGGGGGACGTCCACTCCCTGGTCATCCTGGACCTGGTGGTGGAGCTGGAAGGCGGCCGTATCGTCAACCTGGAGGTCCAGCGCATGGGCTACCGCTTCCCCGGGCAGCGGGCCGCCTGCTACTCCGCCGACCTGCTCCTGCGACAGTACCAGCGGGTCCGCCGGCACAAGGGGAAAGCCTTCAGCTACCGGGACATCCAGAAGGTCTGCACCATCGTTTTATACGACAAAAGCCCGGAGGTATTCCACCAGTTTCCGGAGGACTACCGGCACTATTTTTCCCAGCAGTTGGATACCGGCCTGGAGATGGATTTGCTGCAGGAATACGTATTCGTCCCTCTTGACATTTTCCGGGAGATTCTGCACAATGTAGATATCCGGGGACCGCTGGAGGCCTGGCTTACTTTCCTTTGCACAGACGACCCGGAGACCATCGAGACACGGATCAACGCCTACCCGGCATTCAGGCCTTATTACCAAGAGATCTACGACCTGTGCCGGAACACGGAAAGGGTGATGGAGATGTTGTCCAAGGAATTGCAGGAACTGGATCAGAACACGGTGCAGTACATGATCGATGAGATGCAGGAGACGCTGGAGGAGCAGAAGCGGCTGAAAGCCCTGCTGGGAGAAAAGTAAAAAGCTTTGGCAAAAAGCAGCGCCCTGGGAGCGATCCCTCTGGGCGCTGCTTCTTCTCTCTCTTATCTTTTGTTCTTCTCTTTCTCTACGGCCGGTAGATGCCGTCGATAATCTCAAAGCCTTTGGTTTCCAGGGATTTTTCCACCCAGCTCCGGTTGGCGGTGCCGTCCTTGGCGGCTGCCAGCTTCTTCTCGTCCGCCGCCTGGAAGGCCTTGGCCGCTTCCAGGATTTGGGCCGCATCCCGGCGCGGGATGACGATTACGCCGTCCGGGTCGCCCAGAATAATGTCCCCCGGGTTCACGCTGATGTTGCCGCATGCAATGGGGACGTTGATTTCTCCGGGGCCATCCTTGTAGGGGCCGCCGGGAGTAAAGCCCGTGCAGTAAACCGGGAAATCCCACTTGCCCATCTCGTCAATATCCCGGATGGGGCCGTCCAGTACAATCCCCGCCACCTTCTTGGTGCACATCAGGTAGGCCATCATCACTTCGCCCATCAGGGCGCGGCTGTCGTCCCCTTCGTTGGAGACTACCAATACATCCCCCTCCCCGCACAGGTTCAGGGCCGCGTGAAGCGCCAGATTGTCGCCGGCACGGGCCTTGACCGTATAGGCCGGCCCCACCATCATCTGGGCCTTGGGGCTGCTGACCAGGCGGATCCGCGGGTGCATGGCGCTGTTGCGCTCCATGACATCCGCCACATTGGAAGCCGGGATATTCTTAAACTGCATCATCACATCGTAATCCGGCAGCTCCCGCTGCAGATAAATTCTTTTTCCTACAGGCATCCTGCATTCTCCTTTTCTTTCCCGCGCCGCTTGGGCGCTATTGCTTTTGTTCCGGTGCGCCAACCCTCTCCGGGATGGGTCGTTCCGTGTGCGTCTCCGCAGCCTGCCGGCTGCCGCCTATTTTTGAGAGAGGATGGGACCGATCACGTCCTGCCACTTTTTCAAGGGGCACTCCGCGTCCCGCTGGGCAAAATTCCAAGGCACCAGCGCTTCGTGGGCTTCCTTGGCCGCGCGGGTCATCCGATCGGAAAGCCCCGCTTCCGCCAGCATCTGCTCCGAGCCCTTTAACTCCGCCGCGCGGCGGGCACAGTGGACCGCGGTTCCTTTCACCAAGCGCTCCAAGGTAGGAACAAAGGGCGTGCTGTCCATGGACTCCGCCACCGACTGGATCACCTCCTGGCTGACGCCGTAGGTTTCCGCGGCCTCCAGCATTTCTATCATCAGGGCGGCAATGCCTTTCATAAAGATGCTCCGCACCAGCTTGATGGCGGAAGCCGCCCCCGGACGCTCTCCCGCCAGGGTAATGCACATGCCATAAGGCTCCATCCGCTCCTTCAGCGCCGCCGCCCCGTTGCCGCTGGCCGTAATCGGCACCTTGTGCCGTTTCTGAGGCAGGGAACCCAGCATGGCCGCGTCCGCAAATAAGACGCCGCTGGACTGGATGGCGTTCCATATTTTTTCCTTCGCGCCTGGCGTGGAGGCGCTGACGTCCACATACAGCTGTCCCGGCCGCAGCGCCCCCTGGATGGCCGCGCAGACGTCTAAGGTAAAGGAGGACGGGACCGCAGCAAAAAGAATATCCCCCCATTCCGCCAGCTCCACGGCGGTGGGGACCAGCTCCACATGGGCCGCTTCCGCCCTCTCATGGATCTGACGGCCCCGCGCCGGGTCATCCTGCATGGTGTCCGTAGCCCGGATCCCCCGGACGCCTTCCTCCCAGAGACCGGCGGAAATGTTATAAGCAGCCTCCCCATAACCGATAAAACCAATCTTCCATTCGCGATTCATACTGACTGACACCTACCTCTCCCACTTTTCGCGTAAATGAGAATCCACATCTAGCTTGCCGATCGGCTGATTTCATAGTATACTATCTTTATCCACAAATCAAACGGTGTTTTTTGGTGGATTTTACAAAGTATTTTTGTGGAGAAGTGAGACATGGATCTGACCAGTATTTACTATTTTGCAGAATTGTCCAAGGACCTGCATATGACCAACACCGCCCGCCGCCTTTATATTTCCCAGCAGACCTTAAGCAACCATATTGCACGGCTGGAGGAGAAACTGGGCGCCCAGCTAATCTGCCGCCGGCCAAAACCCATGCTGACCCTGGCCGGCCAGGTCTTTCTGGAGCACAGCCGGAAAATCCTTTTGGAAAACAAGAATCTATTGGACCGGATTGCGGATATCCGAAAAGAACAGGACGGCCTGCTGCGCATAGGCGCCAGCCATTTCCGCATGAATAACAGCATCCCGCATATTCTTCCGGAGTTCCATTCCCGTTACCCCCATGTACAGTTGGATCTGCGGGAAACCACCTCTTTCCAGGCGGAGACCCTGGTGGAGGAAGGCGCTCTGGATTTCTCCATCGCCCTGGCCGGTACGCCCAGGCCCCATGTAAAGGCCCACCATCTGCTGACCGACCAGGTTTATGTCTGTGTCTCGGACCATCTTCTGCAAAAACACTATACGATTTCGGAATGGAACGATCTCAAAGAAGATATGCCCGCTGGCCTGACACTGACCCGGCTTTCCCGGCTGCCCTACTGCCTGTTTCATAACCGGATCGGCCAGCAGATCCAGCGCTGCTTTGAGGAAAGCGGCTTCCAGCCTCAGGTGCTCCTTACCAGCACCCATATGGAAATCTGCATGTCTGCCTGCCGGGAAGGGCTGGCCGCCTGTTTTTCTACCCAAATGAGCCTAGCCCAGGAACAACGGGATCTGCCGGCGGATATCAATGTTTTTCCCCTTCTGTGCGGGAATGGGATTGTCTCCCAGCAGCTGGTCACCCTGTACTTAAAAGATCGTTACCTGCCTTCCTACGCGCAGTTTTTCCTACAGCTGCTCCTGCAGTATTTTACCAGCCTGGAGAAAGAATCCCTCACCCAGGTCGCCCCGCGCTAGGCCCCATGCCTTTATAATAAGATATTCCGATACACTACCATGCCGGACTTTACCGTCAGGACCGGCTCGTACACAACATGCCCGGTATGCGTCCTCTGCTCCGGGTCCAGAACCGGCCGGTCCCCAAAAATCACTTCCTTCTCATGGCGGCGAAAGACCGCCAGGTCTGCCTTTCCGCCTATGGAAATGGTCCCCTGCCCCTCCTTCAAGCCCATATGGGCCGCCGGAGCCGCGGTGCAAAGACGCAGTACCTCCTGGAAAGGGATTCCCAGGCTCTCGTATTTGGCCATCTGCATGGCCAGATTGAAGGTAGTCGGACGTTTCAGCATACTTTTCCGGGTGCCGTCGGTAGCGATGAAATCCGGCAGGAACCCCTGTTCAATGGCCGGGATTGCCGTGGAAAAGCCAAAGTGCGCCTGCGCATCCGCCGCCTCAAACAGCACCCCCCGCTTCCGTGCTTCCCACGCAGATCTTCTGACTCGCCCCTCCTCATCCAGGATTGTGGATCCCAGATTCATATACATGTGGGTGCACACATCTCCGGGCCGCAGCAAAGACAGCAGTTCATCCATAGAACCCGGCGGATCCGTGGGATGCACCATCACCGGTACCCCCAGTTTTTCCGCTATGCGGATCGTCTTCCGCAGCGGTTCAAATCCCAGATCCTTTACAATACTCCGGCTTACACGGATCTTTAGCCCCATCCATTCCTCCCCGCAAACCTCAAACAGCTCCTTCAGCGCCCCCTCGTCCAGACGCTCTGGCCGCAGATCCTCCGGCTCAGTCAGCCCCATGGCACTGACATTTATATACGCCTTATAGTCCAGCATAGACTGTTCCCGGTAAGACCGGTGCCGAAGGTAGTGGGCCGTCCCGCAGGATCCTGCGTCCACCACCGTGGTCACCCCGCCGGAAAACATCACCGGCTCTCCGGGCAAGCCGATGGTCTCCGCCAGCGGATAGATATGGCAGTGGTGGTCAATCAGTCCCGGCGTGACAAAGCAGCCTCTGATATCCACCACATTATCCGAGTACGAAACCGTTGGCATCTCCTTTGTAATTTCCGCAATCCGCCCTCCCTCGCAAACAATACAGGCTTCCTCATTTCTCCCTCCGGCAGGATCCATCAGCCGCCCGCCCCGAAGAATCACCCTTCCTTCCAGCGCCATTCCCACATCCTCCTCTTTCCTTTTTTCCATGGTACCTCACTGCCAGGCACATATCCAACCACATTTTTTTGTGACGCTTCCAAAAGCTTTTTGTAAAGATTCAAGCCATACAGAGGACGCCCCACTAGACAACCGCCTCTCCCCCCTGCTATACTTTACTATGAAAGCCCGGTCGCAAAGCATAGGCGGAATGGGCTGCTGGCAGGCCAGGCCGCCTACGCTTTCGCGACGCTAACCTGTATGAGCAAGCAGGCCGTTAGGCCGGATTGCGAATACAGGTAGGATTGCGGGAGGGCGCAAGCACGGAGCAATCCATACCAGGAGGAACACAACCATGTCATTCACCAACGAGCAGTATCAGGAAGCGCTGCGGATTCTAGACGAGACATCGTCCTTTTCTCAGGCTCATCTGGAATACCCGCAGGAAATCATGGATTTTCAGAATCTGGCGCAGGTGACACAGCTGTCCCTGACCGCCGCCGGTTTTCCGTTTACCGTCTGCCTGTGCATACCGGAAAACCAGGAACCAGACGCACCGCTGTTTATCAATATCCACGGCGGCGGCTGGTACATCCCCCACGAGGACAACGACCGGTACTTCAGCTGCCTGCTGGCCCACCGGATCCGGGGCGTCGTACTTTCCGTGGATTATACCACTTCCGAAAAAGCGCCCTGGAACGTAATGTTTGAACAGTGCTGGGAGACTGCCCGCTATGCCTTCCGTCAGGCAGAGGCCCTGGGCTGCAGCCCGAAACGGATCTCTATTGGCGGATACAGCGCCGGCGGCCATCTGACAGCAGGAGTTGCCCTGCGCGCTGCCCAGGAAGGAGGCCTGCCGTTCAAGAAACAGATCCTCTGCTACGCGCCGCTGGATCTGTCGGAAAAAGAAATGCCTCAGCCGAAAAACCAACCGGAGGCCCAAAAGCAGAAGCGCGGGAAAGCATTCCAAGATCTCCTGTTCCGCCGGGATCCGGAAATTCTGAAAAACCCTTATGCAAATCCCTGGACCGCCTCGGATCCGCTGCTGGCCGGACTGCCGGAGACGGTGGTATTTACCGCCGGCCACTGCGGTTTCCGCTTTGAGGACGAAGCTTTTGCCCTGCGGATTGCCGCCCAGGGAGTGGAGACTACGGTCAAACGCTTCCCAGAATCCTTCCACGGTTTTATCCCCCATTTTGGAGCCGGCTGGCAGGATGCGGTAGAACGGATGGTACGGCAGATTTGTTCCTAAGCGGAGCGGAAAACAGGAGGTATCACCATGCCGGAAAACCGAAGAATCCCACGGCTGACAGGCGAAATCCAGGCCGGCGCTTTCCTCTGCGCCTGGGAAGAATACTGGGAGGAGGACGACGCCGGGTTCTGTTGCGTGGACTATGTGCTGGAAAAGCACACCCGCCTGATAATCCGGGATGCCGCCACCGGCGTCCGGATCCGGGAATACCCCTTCGACAGCCGGGAGTACGAAAAAGCGCTGTCCTGGGACGGCTCGCGGCTCACCGCGGTCTTCCACCCCAGCTGGGACCGGGAAACCACCGTCACCCTGGACCCCAAAACCGGGGAAATCCTTTCCCGGGACACCCGGGCGGATGAAAACACCGGTTGAAAAAAGGCATCCCTGCGGGAGCCCACTCCCGCAGGGATGCCTTTTTTTCTTTATTCTTTTTCGCGGCGCGCTTACCGCTCCGCCTCCACCTCCGCAATCGAGGCGGCGTTGGCCCGTTCGTACTCGTTAAGGCGCTGGTCCAAATTTTGGTCGAAATCCTCCGGGTCTACGGTGCCAATGTACCAGTATTTCGCTTTAAAATAAGCGGACAGCTCCGGATCGGTAAAGCGCCGGCCACAGCGGGCAAAAATCTCGTTCCGGGCCAGCCGAAGCTCCTCTTTGTCCAGCGCCTCCACTTCCTCCCGGCTCAGATAGCGGCTGTCGCTGTCCGGAAAAAGGTACTCCCAATTTGCTGGGTCCTCCCGCTGCAGCACCCAATCGCCGCCGGCGTTCCAGCGCGCGCCATCGGCCGGCTCCGTAACCTCCGCGAAAAACACGATGGTCCCGTTCTCCAAAGTCAGATTGCCTTCCCCCCGGTTGCCCCAGCCGTCCTCAAAGGCAAAGGAGACCTGGTTGCCCTCCAGCGTCCCGGTCAGCGCCTCCACCTCCGCCATGCGGTCAAACCGGTTGCTGCTATTCCAGTGGAACGTAATCTGGTCGCCCTCCACGGCGTCCACCACCAGGCAGCAGCTCCGATCGTCGCTCCACCAGGTATCCACGTAGGAAGCCAGATCCGGCTCCGCCGGGGTTTCTTCTTCCTCTGTTTCGGCGGCCTCCGTTCCGGCCTTCTCCGTTTCCGGCGCGGAAGCCTCCGCCCCCGTGCTTTCCGCCTGGGAGCTTTCCTCCTGCGCCTCCGGACGGCTTTCCCCGTTTTCCGTCCCGGCTGCCTCCGTTTCCCCGGCGGCGGAAGACATCCCCGCTTCTTCCTCCGGCCCGCAGCCTGCCAACGCCAATGCCAGCGCCAGCATAAAAGCCGCCAAGTTTCTTTTCATGCTCTTTTCCCTCTTCTTTTTTATTCCTGCTCCGCCAGCCGGTCCTTTTCCTGCTGTTCCTTGGTTTTCAGGCTGTGCCGCACCATAAACTTCACATAGGCGTTGCCCGGAGGCGAAACCATCTTCCGTTCCTCCCCAATCTCCAGCACCTTGGCGGAGGGCTTGCCGTAAGGCTTCCACACCTGCCGCCCCCGGGAATTGGGATTCCCAGTCTTGATAAAGTTGGCCCAGAAATCCGCCAGCTCATTGGACAGCTCAAAGTCAAAGCCGGTGTACGGCCTCTGGGAGCGCAGCAGCGTCTGGAACACATAGTGATGCTCCACCGAATGGTGGGCCCCTATGCTCTCCGCCCCCGGCGGCACATAGGTAAAGTAATACGCGTAGGCTGGCTTCCGGCCCAGGGCCAGCTGGTTTTCGCACCAGGCCAGGTCCCCTGCCAGCATGTCGTCCCCCATGCGGTTTTCAAAGAACTGGGCGCAGTACGCCGGCTTGTGGGGATCCAGCACCTTCAGGTACTCCTTATTGTCCTCCTCGTAGGCCTCCGCCAGCTTGGCCAGCACATCCATCTTGGGAACCGGATTGCCCTTGCGGCGCATTTCATCCGCCGTGCAGCCCACCATGGTTTCCAGGTTTTCCGCATGCCGCCCTTCCAGGAAATACTGGGCCGGGGCCTCCGGCAGCGCGTACCCGTCCACGCAGGGCGAAAACGGCAGCCCCGGATGCTTCTTTTTAAACTGCTGGTACTTTTCCACCAGGGTCTGGGCGTCCAGCCGCCGGGCTTCTTCCACGCTGGCTGCCCCCAGCAGGGTCAGGAAGGTTTTCCCGTTCTCCCACGCCCGCTCCTTGGAAAGAACGTCCAGCAGGCTTCCCCGGGAAAGGCCGCCGCCGCTCTGCATAATGGCGCGCTGAAAGTCTCCCTTGACCAACGGGCAGGCGCACATATTCTGGACGCTGCAGCCGCCGGCGGACTGGCCGAACAGGGTGATCTTTTCGGGATCCCCGCCAAAGGCGGCGATATTCCGCTTCACCCACTGGATGGCCGCCGCCTGGTCCAGGGTTCCATAGTTTCCGGTGGAGCCGTGGGCGTCCTCCGCCGCCAGCTCCGGATGGGCCAGAAAGCCGAACACGTTCAGCCGGTAATTAAAGGTTACCATGACAATGCCCCGCTTGCCAAAGCCCTCGCCGTCGTAGGCGTTCAGATAGCCGTAGCCGGTCTCAAAACCGCCGCCGTGGATGTACACCGCCACCGGCAGCTTTTCCTCCGGGGACTTGGCCGGGGTCCACACATTCAGATACAGGCAGTCCTCGTCCATGGGATACTCCACCACATAGAACTCGGAGGCCGCCAGGGTATTCCCGCCCTCCGAAGCAAACCGGGGCTGCGGGCAGATAGGGCTGAACCGATATGCCTGATAAACCCCCTCCCAGTGATCCGCCGGCTGCGGCGCCTTCCAGCGCAGCTCCCCCACCGGCGGCTTTGCGTAGGGGATGCCTTTAAACACGCTCACCGTCTGGTTGCCGGCAGGCAGTCCCTCCACCAGGCCGTTCTCTGTTTTCACCTGCAGTAATGCCATTTTTTACCTCCATTTTTTCGCTGACGTAGAATTGAGTCTCGGTTCTCTCCCCCTCTAGATAGTATCACATCATTTCCCAAATGTCTAGATACATATCCAGAAAATTCTGTCTACATATCCAGAAAATATAGGTGATTTCTTCTTATAGGACGCAAAAAGGCTGCGAACCTTTCCGCAGCCCTTTCCAAGAATTCTTATCCATATCCATTTAATCTTTTTTATCCATCAGCCCCCACACGGCCAGAAGAATGCCTAAGACAGCGATTCCGGAAAAAATGTAGAGAGCCGGCATAAGACCGTATTGGGATAGATTCCATAGTGCGGAAAAATGCCCGTCCACCGTCCATTCATTCGCCATCGAACCAGCTAAAATCAGAGCGTCCGAAACCATTCCCGCCAAAGCCATGATAGATCCGAAAACTACTTTTTTCATACCTTCCGTTCACCTTTCAGCCTTATAGTTTCCTACTATCATTCTACTGGATAGGCGGATGCCCTGCAAGTACTTTGCAAATATAATCTATTTGGTAATAAAGTGGGTAATAAATTTCCAGTTTCCAATTTTTTCTCTTACTATCCGGCATCCGCATCTACGCGCAGCCCTGACTCAAGTTCAACTACGAGTTTCTCATCGTACGCCGCCATTTCGTTCTGACCGAAGTATACGACCGTTTCAAAAGCATATCCAAGGAAGCACGATACTATGCCAGGGGGATCCCGTTGAACAATTCGGAAAAGCCAATGGGATAAAAAAAGCTCCCAGATAATTACCGGAAACGGATCCTTATCTGGAAGCCTAATTCTTGTGAAACCGGCGGAGGGCAGACAGCGGCCTGCGCCGCGGGCGCAAAGGTTTAGGACGAAGGGGCGGATGCGGCATCTCCTTTGGCTTTATACTCCATAAAGAAATGCTTCAGCCGTACCAGTGCCTGGATCAGGATGTCCTTTTCCTCGCTGTCCAGATCCTTGACCACCGCCTCGATCATCTCGTGGTGGAACCGCTCGTGGTGCCGGTAGGCCCGCACCCCCTTGTCCGTCAGGAGAATGTACACCACCCGCCGGTCCTCCTCGCTCCGCTGCCGCACCACATAGCCCTTTTTTACCAGGTTGTTCATGGCAATGGTCAAAGAGCCCACGGTCACCGAAAGGCGCTTGGCAATGGAGGACATATTCTGGGGCTCGTCCACCCCCACCGCCTCCAGGATGTGCATATCGTTGTTGGTAATATCCCGGAATTCCCCGGTGATAATGGCCTCCTGCTCAATGTCCATAATGTCATTGAACAGGACCACCAAAATATCGTTTAGCGCCTGGTAGCTGCTGTCCTCCATCCAATCCCTCCCCCTTCTGCCGCGGCGGAGCGCTCCTTTTTCATACGTAAGGCCTCTCCCTTGTGATGATAGCATGTTTTCCGCCGGGGGACAAGGGCGATTTCGCCGGACGGCTCCGGGTTCTCCCGGCGGTGCGCCGGGTTTTCGCCGGACGGCTCCGGTTTCTCCCGGCGGCGCGCCGGGTTTTCGCCGGGCGGCTCCGGTTTCTCCCGGCGGCGCGCCGGGTTTCACTCCGGGAACAGATCCGCCACCACCTGGCGGACGGTTTCCATCTCCCGGGAACGCCAGGCGTTGGCCCCGCAGAAAATCAGCGCGTCCTCCCGCTCCCCGGACGCCGCCTGCACCAGGGCGTCCGTAATGCAGTAGGGGATCGCCTCCGGCCGGCACCGCTCCAGGCACTGGTGGCAGCGCCGGGGCCTGGGATGCGCCTCCTGCCGGAGGAAGCGGTTGGCAATGGCCCGCCCCGGCATCCCCACCGGGCTCTGAGTAATCACAATATCCTCCTTCTTGGCCTGCAAGTAGGCGTCCTTAAAGGCCTGAGGCGCGTCGCACTCCCAGGTCGTCACAAAGCGGGTGGCCACCTGCACCGCGTCCGCCCCCAGCTGGTCCAGGGCCCAGGCCACGTCCTCCCGGCCGTAGATGCCGCCGGCCACCGCCACCGGGATTTCTTTCTGCCGCCGGTCCCCGTACGCCTTGACCGTATCCAAAATCCGGCGGATTTCCTGGCCGTATTCCTCCCGTGTCAGGGATTCCGCTTCCTCCCGGGTAAAGCCCAGATGGCCGCCAGCCTCCGGCCCTTCCACCACCACCAGGTCCGGGAGCCTTTGATAGCGCCGCTCCCAGAGCCGGCAGATTAGCTCCGCCGCCTTCTGGGAGGACACAATGGGAGCCAGCAGGACCGGGAACCCCTGGGTGTATTTGGGCAGATCCACCGGAAGCCCGGCCCCGGACACAATCAGATCCGCCCCCGCCATGGCCGCGGCCCGGGCATACTCGCCGTAGCGCCGGGTGGCCACCATAATATTAAAGCCTACCATGCCCCCTTGGGCTGTCTCCCGGGCCTTCCGCAGCTCCGCCTCCAGGGCGCGCAGGTTGGCGCCGATGGGATCCGTGTCAAAATCCGGCTCCCGCCAGCCAATCTGGGCGGTGGAAATCAGGCCTACGCCGCCCTCCCGGGCCACAGCTCCCGCCAGCCCGGAAAGGCTGATGCCCACTCCCATGCCCCCTTGGATCAGCGGAACCCGCAGCGGCCGCCCTCCCAGGACCAGGGGACGCCTCTCCTTGGCTCCTCTCGCACAGGCTTTTTCTTCCATTCCGTCCCTCCCGGCCTACATGGCCCGGAACCGCCGGTACCGGCGTTCCGTCAATTCCTCCCCGGAAAGCTCCCCATATTCCGCCAGGAATTCCCGGATCTCCCGCCGCAGCCTCCGGCAGAGGGATTCCCGGCTGGCCTCGCAGGCAGGGATTTCCTCCGGCAGGATTTTCTCAATCAGCCCCAGCTCCCGCAGGTCGCAGGCCCGCAGCTTCATTACCGCTGCCGCCTCCCGGGCCCGGCTGCTGTCCTTCCAAAGGATGGAGGCGAAACCTTCCGGGGAAAGGACCGAATAGACGGCGTTTTCCAGCATCCACACCTGGTCCGCCACCGCCAGGGCCAAGGCCCCGCCGCTTCCCCCTTCCCCGATGACAATGGAAAGCACCGGGGTTTTCAGACCGGCCAGGGCCGCCAGGTTCTCCGCGATGGCCTGCCCCTGTCCCCGTTCCTCCGCCTCCACGCCGCAGAACGCGCCAGGGGTATCCACCAGGCAGATAACCGGCCGGTGGAACTTTTCCGCCTGGCGCATCAGCCGCAGCGCCTTCCGGTAGCCCTCCGGGGAGGGCATGCCGAAATTCCGCTTTAGGTTTTCCTTCAGGTTCCGGCCCTTCTGCTGGCCGATCACCGTCACCGGCATCCCGTCCAGGAACGCCAGGCCGCCGATTACCGCCCCGTCGTCCCCAAAGCAGCGGTCCCCGTGCAGCTCCTCGAAATCCGTAAAAACTCCCTGGATATAGTCCAGGGCCGTCAGCCGGTCCGCCCGGCGGGAGCGCTCCACCGCCTCCCAGGGGGACGGCGGATTCCGCCGCGCCCCGGAAACAGGCAGCTGGTTCCGGGCCGCTTCCGGTCCGTGCCAGGACGCTTCCGGCTCCTTCCGGGCCGCCGCTTCCCACCGGCTTCCGGACGCCCCCTGGGGCTCCGCCGGGCCGCCGGTCCGGTGGAAGCGCAGCAGCCTGCCCAAGGTTTCCCGCAGCCGGGGCCGCTCCACAATCGCGTCCAGGAAGCCGTGCTCCAGCAAAAACTCTGAGCGCTGGAAGCCCTCCGGCAGCTTCTGGCGGAGGGTCTGCTCTATGACCCGGGGGCCGGCAAAGCCGATCAGCGCGCCGGGTTCCGCCAGGATGATGTCCCCCAGCATGGCAAAGCTGGCGGTCACCCCGCCGGTGGTCGGATCGGTGAGCACGCTGATGTACAAAAGCCCCGCCTCGCTGTGGCGCTTTAGGGCCGCCGCCGTTTTGGCCATCTGCATCAGGGAGACCAGCCCTTCCTGCATCCGGGCGCCGCCGGAGCAGCAGAACAGGATCAGCGGCAGCCGCTCCCGGGTGGCCCGCTCCGCCGCCTGGGTAATCCGCTCTCCCACCACCGAACCCATGCTTCACATCAGGAAACGGGCGTCGCAGACGCCTACCGCCGTTTCCTGGCCTAAAATCCGGATCTTCCCGGTCAGCACCGCCTCCGTAAGGCCGGTTTTTTCCCGGTTTTCCGCCAGCTTTTGCTCATACCCAGGAAATCCCAGCGGGTTTTTCTCCTCCGCCGGGCCGTCCCAGGACTGGAAGCTGCCCGGATCCGCCACCATCCGCAGGCGCTGGTAAGCCTTCAAGCGGAAATAGCCGTGGCATTTGGGGCAGATATAAAAATTGGCCCGCACCTCCTCCCGGTACACGGCGCTGCCGCAATGGCCGCACTTGGCCCAGAGCGAACGGAACAGCCGGGTTTCCTGGCTGTCCTCCCGGCGGCCGCCGGATTCCCGCCGCGGCTTCCCCGGCCCGCCGGGGTTCGGCGCTTTTCTCCACAAATCCTTTAACATACGCTACCTCCTGCTTCCGGCAGGCTCCCATCGTCCGAGACAAAGAAGGTATCCTGCCTGCCCTCCTGGAACACGGGATGGCGGAGCACCTGCAGCAGGTACTCCTGGTTGGTCTCCACCCCTTCGATGACCAACTCCTCCAGGCACCGCTCCATTTTGCGGATTGCCTCCTGCCGGTTGGCCCCGTGGACAATCAGCTTGGCAATCATGGAATCGTACTGGGGCGGGATCCGGCTGCCGTTGTACAGGGCCGTGTCCACCCGCACCCCGTTGCCCCCGGGCAGGTGGCTGTCCGAGATAACGCCAGGGCAGGGCCGGAAGCCCCGCTCCGGGTCTTCCGCGTTGATCCGGCACTCCAGGGCGTGGCCCCGCAGCGCCACCTCCTCCTGCCGGAAGGAAAGGGGCTCCCCGGCGGCAATCCGCAGCTGCTCCTTCACCAAATCCACCCCGGTGACCATTTCCGTCACCGGATGCTCCACCTGGATGCGGGTGTTCATTTCCATAAAGAAAAACTCCCCCTCCGGGGTCAGCAGGAATTCCACCGTACCGGCGTTCTCATACCCAGCGGCCCGGGCCGCCTGCACCGCCGCCTCCCCCATAGCCTTCCGCAGGGAATCGGAGAGGGCCGGGCTGGGGGATTCCTCCAGCATTTTCTGGTGGCGGCGCTGCACGGAGCAGTCCCGCTCCCCCAGGTGCGCCACATGGCCGTGGGAATCCGCCAGAATCTGGAATTCAATGTGGCGGGGCCGCTGGATGTACCGCTCCAGGTACATGGTCCCGTCGGAAAAGCTTTTCTCCGCCTCCCGCTGGGCGGTGCGGAACTGGGCCTCCAGCTCCTCCGGCCCCTCCGCGGTCCGCATGCCGCGGCCGCCGCCTCCTGCCGCCGCCTTGATCATCACCGGGTAGCCGATGGCCTCCGCCACCGCCGCCGCTTCCTCCGCCGTGCGTACCGGCCCGTCCGAGCCGGGCACCACCGGCACCCCGGCCTCCTGCATGGTGCGCCGCGCCTGGGCCTTATCCCCCATCCGGGCAATCACCCGGCTGTCCGGGCCGATAAAACGGATACGGCACCGCTGGCACATCTCCGCGAATTTGCTATTCTCGGAAAGGAAGCCGAAGCCGGGATGGATGGCGTCCGCCCCTACGGCCACCGCCGCGCTTAAAATCCGCTCCCGGTTCAGATAGCTTTCCGACGCCGGGGCTGGGCCGATGCAGATGGCCTCATCCGCCAGCAGGGTGTGCAGGGCCTCCCGGTCCGCCTCCGAATACACCGCCACCGTGGCAATCCCCATCTCCCGGCAGGCCTGGAGGATCCGCACCGCAATCTCTCCCCGGTTGGCAACCAAAACTTTCTGAAACATAGCGCTTCCTTTCCTTCCCACTACTGAATGATAAACGTCATCTCTCCGGACGCCGCCACCTGCCCGTTTACGGTGGCCTTCCCTTGGCCCACCCCCACCGGGCCTTTGACGCGGGTAATCTCGCATTCCAGCCGCAGGGTATCCCCCGGCACCACCTTCCGGCGGAACCGCACCTGGTTCAGGCCGCCAAAGAAGGCGGTTTTTCCCTTATTTTCCGGCACGCTGAGGATAATGGCTGCGCCCACCTGGGCCAGGGCCTCCACAATCAGCACCCCCGGCATCACCGGCTCCTGGGGAAAGTGCCCGGCAAAAAAGTCCTCCCGGTAGGTCACGCATTTGACGCCCACCGCCCGCTTTCCCGGCTCCAGCTCCTCCAGCTTATCCAGCAGGAGAAACGGATGCCGGTGAGGGATGATTTCCTGAATTTCCTTGACTCCCAGTTCCATTTCCCTTTCTCTCCCTTCCGCCGGGCCCGCCCGGCTCCGCCGCCGGTCCCCCGGTTACCGGATCCGGAACAGCGGCTGCCCGTACTCCACCACCTGCTCGTTTTCCGCCAGCACCGCCGTTACCACGCCGTCCGTCTCGCACTCAATCTCGTTCATCAGCTTCATGGTTTCGATAATCCCCAGCACCTGGCCCTTCCGCACCGGGTCGCCTACCCGCACGAAAGGCTCCGCGTCCTCGCTGGGCGCGCAGTAGAAGGTCCCTACCAGCGGGGAAAACACCACCGTCTCCGAGGCGGCGCTTTCCGCCGCCGGGGCCGGGGAGGCCGCCGCGTTGGGCATGCCTGCCGGGGAAGCCGCCGCATTAGGCGCACCCGCCGGGGAAGCTGCTGTGTTGAGTGCTCCCGCCGGGGCCGGGTCTCCCGCCGCCGGGAAGGCGCCTTCCTCTCTCCCCCGGCCGCCTGCGTTCCGGCGCAGCACCAGCCGCAGGTTCCCTTCCTGGTAATCCAATTCGTCCAGGGAAGCCTGGGCCATGGCGTCCATCAGCTGAACCATCTGTCCGATTTCCATTTTCCGTCTCCTCCCTTTTACTCGGAATATTTCTTTACGCACAGGGTGGCGTTGTGCCCGCCAAAGCCCAGGGAATTGGTGAGGCAGCAGCGGATCTCCCCCTGGTATCCCTCCGGCAGGTAATTCAGGCTGCACTCCGGGTCCGGCACCCGGTATCCCGCGGTGGGATGCAGCCGCCCCTCCTCCAGGGACTTGACACAGGCGATAAATTCCACGCCTCCGGCGGCTCCCAGCAGATGGCCCACCATGGACTTGGTGGAACTGATTTTCAGGTTTTCCGCCTGGGCCCCAAAGGCCAGGCGCACCGCCCGGGTCTCAAACAGGTCGTTGTGGTGGGTGCCGGTGCCGTGGGCGTTCAGGTAATCCACCTGCTCCGGCGCGACCCCCGCCTCCGCCATGGCCAGCTCCATGGCCTTGGCCGCCCCGGCTCCGTCCTCCGCCGGGGACGTAATGTGGTAGGCGTCGCTGGTCGCGCCGTAGCCGGCCACCTCCCCGTAAATCCGGGCCCCCCGGGCCAGCGCGTGCTCCCGCTCCTCCAGCACCACCACCCCGGCGCCTTCGCCCATGACAAAGCCGCTTCGCTCCAAATCAAAGGGGAGGGAGGCCCGCAGCGGGTCCGTGCTCTCCGAAAGGGCGGTCAGGGCCGTAAAACCGGCAATGCCCAGAGGCGTCACCGAGCTTTCCGCCCCGCCGGCCAGCATCACGTCCGCCTCCCCGTGCTGGATGCTCCGGAAGGCCTCGCCGATGGAATGGGTCCCGGTGGCGCAGGCCGTCACCACATTGATGCTTTTGCCCCGGCAGCCAAACTGGATGCTTACGTTCCCCGCCGCCATGTTGCTGATCATCAGGGGCACCAACAGCGGGTTGACCTTCCGGGGGCCGCCGGCCAAAAGCCGCGCGTGCTCCCGCTCCATGGCCTGGAGGCTGCCGATGCCGGAACCAATGCTGACGCCCACCCGGTACGGGTCCTCCCGCTCCATCCGCAGGCCCGCGTCCTCCCACGCCTGCCGGGCCGCCGCCACCGCCAGCTGGCAGAAGGGCTCCATGCGCCGGGCCGCTTTCTTATCCATAAAGTCCCCTGGCTCAAAGCCTTTGACCTCCGCCGCCAGCTTGACCTTGTAATCGGTGGTGTCAAACCGGGTAATCTCCCCGATTCCCACCTGGCCCGCCTTGGCCGCGTTCCAGAATTCCTCTACACTGTTGCCGATGGGGGTGATGGCCCCCAAGCCCGTTACAACCACTCGTCTCATTTTGCTCCGTTCCCTCCGCCGCTGTATTTTTTCCGCCTCCGCCGCTGTATTTTTCCCCGCCATCTGCAGGCGGGGCGCTACATGGCCATGCCGCCGTCTACGCACAGCACCTGGCCGGTGATATAGCCGGCCCGCTCCGAGGCCAGGAAGACCACCGCCGCCGCCACGTCCTCCGGCTGGCCAAAGGCCCCCAGGGGGATCTGCCCCTGGACCGCCTCCCGGGCCTGGGCCGGCAGGCTGGCCGTCATATCCGTCTCGATAAAGCCCGGCGCCACCGCGTTGACCGTAATCCCCCGGGACGCCAGCTCCCGGGCCATGGACTTGGTCAGGCCGATCAGCCCTGCCTTGGAGGCGCTGTAGTTGGCCTGGCCGGCGTTTCCCAGAATCCCGGAAACCGAAGAAATCTGGAGGATCCGGCCGCTCCGCTGCTTTAACATGATTTTGGCCGCCCAGCGGCTGCACAGGAACGCCCCCTTCAGGTTGGCGTCCAGCACCGCATCCCAGTCCTCCTCGCCCATGCGCATCAGCAGGCCGTCCCGGGTGACCCCTGCGTTGTTGACCAGGATGTCCAGCCGGCCGTACCGCTCCTTGACATGGGCAAACAGGGCCTCCACCGCGGAGGCGTCCGCCACATCGCAGGCGTATACCTCCGCCGTGCCGCCCTCCGCCTGGATTTCCGCCGCCAAGGCCTCCGCCTGGCCGGTGGAGCGGTGGCAGTGGATGACCACGCCTACGCCCTCTGCCGCCAGGGCCCTTACAATGGCCCTTCCAATTCCTTTCGCGCCGCCGGTTACCACGGCAATCCGCTGTCCTGTCATCTTTCTCCCGCCTTTCCTCCGGCCTTAGACCGGCAGCTGCTCCAGCTGTTCCCAGGTTTCCACCGAATACACGGCGGCCTCCCGGGAAATTTTCCGCATAAACCCGGCCAGGGTACGGCCGGGGCCGATTTCCACAAAGGTATCAAAGCCGTCTGCCAGCAGGCGCTCCATGCTCTGCTGCCAGCGGACGCTGCTGCTTACCTGCCGCCGCAGCAGTTCCTTCACCGGCGCCGCCTCCGTCACATAGTCTGCCGTCACATTGGTCACATAGGGCATCCGCGGTTCCGCCAGGGCCACCGGCTCCAGCACCTTCCCCAGCTTCCGGCCGGCTTCCTCCAATAGGTAGGAATGGAAGGGGCCGCTGACGTTCAGCGGCAGCACCCGCTTGGCCCCTGCCTCCCGCAGGGCCTGGGAAGCCTGGGCCACCGCCTCCGCCAGGCCGGAGATGACCACCTGGCCGGGGCAGTTGTAGTTGGCTACCTGCACCCCCTCCAGAGGGGCCACCACCGCCTCCGCCTGCTCCGGGGAAAGGCCCAGCACCGCCGCCATGCCTCCCTGCCCAGCCGGGACCGCCTCCTGCATCAGGATGCCCCGCTGGCGCACCACCGGCGCCGCGTCCGCAAACGCCATGACGCCGCAGGCCACCAGGGCGCTGTACTCCCCCAGGCTAAGGCCTGCCGCGGCCTGGGCCTTGAAGCCCCGGGCCGCCAGTTCCCGGCCGATGGCCACGGAAACGGTCAGAAGCGCCGCCTGGGTATACTCCGTCAAATCCAGCCGTTGGTTGGGGGTAAAGCACAGCTCCTCCATGGAAAAGCCCAGTAGGCGGCTGGCCTCCTCAAAGGTTTCCCGGGCCAGGGCCGAGTGCTCCCACACATCCTGGCCCATGCCGGTTTTCTGGCTTCCCTGCCCGGGAAACAGCAGCGCTATTTTTCCCATGGCATCCCTCCTGCCAGCAGCGCTTCCGTTTCCTGTACCAGCTCCTCCACAATCTCCCGGCAGGACTGGCGCTTGTGAAGCAGGCCCGCAATCTGCCCGGCCATCAGGCTTCCCGTCTGCACGTCCCCGTCCTGCACCGCCCGGCGCAGGGCCCCCAGGGTCAGGGTTTCCAGCTCCTCAAAGGAGGCCCCGTCCTTCTCCCGCCGCAGGTACTCCCGGGTGTTGGGGTTCCGCAGCATCCGGATCGGGTGGCCGTGGCTGCGGCCGATGACCACGCTGTCAATATCCTTGGATTCCAGGATACGGTTCTTATAATTTTCATGGACCTGGGATTCCCGGGCCGTCACAAAGCGGGTGCCTACCTGGACGCCTTCCGCCCCCAGCAGGAACATGGCCGCCATCCCCCGGCCGTCTCCCACGCCGCCTGCGCCGATGACCGGTATCTCCACCGCGTCCGCCACCTGGGGCAGCAGCGCCATGGTGGTCAGCTCGCCGATATGGCCGCCGGCTTCGCAGCCCTCCGCCACCACCGCGTCCGCGCCGCACCGTTCCATGCGCCGGGCCAGAGCCACGGAGGCCACCACCGGGATCACCTTCACCCCCGCTTCCTTCCAAAGCTTCATATAGGGCTCCGGATTCCCGGCCCCGGTGGTCACCGCCGGCACCCGCTCTTCCGCCGCCACCTGGGCCACCTCCCCGGCGTAGCGGCTCAAAAGCATAATGTTGACGCCAAAGGGCCGGTCGGTTTTCTCCCGCAGCCGGTGGATTTCCTGCCGCACCGCCTCCCCGGTGGAGTTGCCCGCGGCCAAAATCCCCAGGCCTCCGGCCTCCGAAACCGCCGCCGCCAGGTGATGCTCCGCCACCCAGGCCATGCCGCCCTGGAGAATGGGGTACCGGATCCCCAGGAGCTCCGTTACTCTTGTCCTCATGCTTTTCTTCCTTCCTGTCTCCTGCCCTTACTCCGTGATGCCCTTGGCCTCCAGGTAGCTGGCCACATCCTGTACCGTTACCATCTTCTCCAGATCTTCGCTGGGAATCTCCAGGCCGTACTCGTCCTCCAGGTTGGTCACCATCTCAAACAGGTCCAGGGAATCCGCCTCCAGATCCTCCTTCAGGCTTTTCTCCGGCGTAACCTTTTCTACCTCCACGCCCAGCTGCTCCGCGATCATCTTTCTGATTTTCTCCAACATTTTGGTTTTCTCCTTTTCTTTTCCTTTTTTATAGGCATCCGGCTTGCGCCGGAATTACCATTCCAAAACCACCGAGCCCCAGCTGAGCCCGGCGCCAAAGCCGGCCAGCGCCAGCCGGTCCCCCCGGCGCAGCTTCCCGGCCCGGTTCAGCTGATCCAGCAAAACCGGCAGGCTGGCCGCCGCCGTGTTCCCGGTCTGCCCAATGTTCACCGGCACCTTTTCCATGGGGATCCCCAGGCTCCGGGCCGCCGCCGTCAGGATCCGCCGGTTGGCCTGGTGGAACAGGAACCAGGAAATGTCCGCCTCCGTCAGGGAGGCTTTCTCCAGGGCCCGCCGCACCGTCCCCGGCACGGTGCGCACCGCGAACTGGAAGATGGCCCGGCCATCCATGCGCAGGACGCTGGGCTCTCCATCCCGGCCCGCTTCCTGGCCTTGGGATACCGCCGGGTTTCGCAGCGGCACCCCCGGGCAGGTCAGGGCGGAGCCCCGGCTGCCATCGCAGCCCAGATCCACGCTGAGGATCCCGGTTTCATCCGCCTGCACCACCGCGGCCCCCGCCCCGTCCCCAAAGAGGATGCAGGTGCTCCGATCCGTCCAGTCCACAATCCGGGAAAGGGTTTCCGCCCCTACCACCAGGGCCGTCCGGGCCATGCCCGCCGCCAGGTACGCCTGGGCCGTGGCCAGGGCGTACAGGAACCCGGAGCAGGCCGCCCCCACGTCCAGGCAGACGGCCTGGGAGGCCCCTAGGGCCTCCTGCACCCGGCAGGCCGTGCTGGGGCAGAACTCATCCGGCGTCATGGTCCCCACCAGGATCAGATCCAGCTGGGCCGCCTCCAGCCCGGCGTCCGCCAAGGCCGCTTCCGCCGCCCGGGACGCCAGCCAGGCCGTTCCCCGGCGGGACAGCCTCCGCTCCTCAATTCCGGTGCGCTCCCGGATCCAGGCGTCGCTGGTGTCTACCAGGCCCGCCAAATCCTCGTTGGTCAGCCGATGCTCCGGCAGGCAGCTGCCGGTTCCCAGGATTCTCGCTTTCATTCCCTGCCCCCGTCTGTTTCTTTTGGACTAAAATATTTTGATTATAAAACTATTTTAGCATAAAAGCATTATACCATGAAAATCCCCCCTGTCAAGAGGGGGGATCGGAAAATATAAAACGCCGTGTAAGAGGAGCGCAAAATAGGAAACGCCGCTAGTTTTCTTCCTCCGGCGAAAAGCCTTCCATTACGCCCAGGCCTATGGGATGCGGGCCGGTATGCACCCCGATGGTAGCGCCAATCTGGAACACGCCCACCTCCATCACCGCGCCCCATTCCCGCAGGATTTCCACCAGCCGGTCCCGGAAGCGGATGCCCTCCTCCCGGTCGTACCCGTAGCCCACCACCAGCCGGTAGGCGCTTAAAGGCTTTTCCAGCTTTTGCAGGTAACTCCGGGCCATCTCCAGTACCTTTTTGATCGAGCTGCCCCGGCTTCGGCCTACGCCGGCGGCGGAAATCTCGTTGTCCTTCCACAAAACCAGAGGCCGCAGGTGCAGGGTGGAAGCCGCCAGCCCCACCAGCTTGCCCACGCGCCCGCCGTGGACCAGATATTCCATGCTGCCGATGGTAAAGAAAATCCGCCCGCTTTTTTTCAGCCGCTCCACCTGCTCCACCGCCTGCTCCAGGCTCAGCCCGGCGTCCCGCATCCGGGCCGCCTCCAGCACCAGCATCCCCTGGAGCAGGGTGACCACGCAGCTGTCCACCACCCGGACGCTCCGCTCCGGATACGCTTCCCGCATCAGCTCCGCCGCCGTACAGGCCGAGTTGTAGGAGCCGCTGAGCGTGGAAGCCAGGCAGAGGCAGAGGATGTCCTTCCCCTGCCGCAGGTAGGGCTCAAAGGCGTCCGCGTAATCCTGCACCGAGGGCAGGGAGGTGCGGGGGAATACCTGGGGATTGTCCACCATCTGCTGGTAAAACGCGTGGACCGCCAGTTCTTTCTGCTCCTTCTGATAGTGCTCCTGGTCAAAGCTGACGTAAAAAGGAACCACGCAGATGTCCTTTTCCCGGACAATCTCCTCCCACAGGTCGCAGGAACCATCGCTTACGATCTGAAACGACATAAAGTCTCCTTCCTCTCCTCCCTGCCGCGCCTGGGAACCGCCCTGCGCAAAGGGATTGAGTACCATTGTGCATTTTATAATTATACATCTTTTGTGAACTTTTTGGCGCCATACGCCCCCTAAAAAGCCTGAACCCGGCCGCCTGCGTGTCTTCCGCCGCCCAGGCGGCCGGCCATCCCCCTTACCGAGGGCTTCCTACAAAAAACAGGGCCATGGTGCCCGGGCCGGAGTGGGAACCGATTACCGCCCCCACCGGATGGATCAGGAACTTTTCGATGCCAAACCGGCTCCGCACCTGCTCCTTCACAAACTCCGCGTCCTCCAGGCAGTCCCCGTGGCTGATAAACACCACGTCGTTTTCAAAGCCCTGCCTCTGCTTTTCCATCCGGTCCACCAGCGCCGTCAGGGATTTTTTCCGCCCCCGGACCTTGCCGATGGCAATCAGATGCCCGGCGTCGTCCACATGGAGCACCGGCTTAATGCCCGCCAGGGTTCCCAGCACCGCCGTGGTCTTGGAGACCCGGCCGCCCCGGTGCAGATGGTACAGGTCGTCCACCGTAAAATTGTGGCAGATATGGGGCGCCAGCTCCCGGGCCCACTGGGCCAGCTGCGGCAGCTCCATGGTCCCTTTCTGATACTGCTCCAGGGTTTTGTGGACCAGCAGTCCTTCTCCCAGGGAGGCGCAGAGGGAATCCACCACCTCAATCCGGGTTCCCGGATACTCCTCCATCAGCAGCTCCGCCGCCAGCCGGCAGCTGTTGCAGCTGCCGCTTAAGCCGGAGGAAAAGGCAATGTGCAGGATGTCCTTTCCCTCCTTTACCAGCGGCTCAAACAGGGCCCGGGCCTCCTCCACGTTGATCTGGGAGGTGGTGGGCATGGCCCCGTTCCGCACCTTATCGTAAAACTCTTGGCTGGTCAGCCCCTGGTTGTCCCGGTAGGTTTTCCCCTCCAGCACATAGGACAGGGACGCAAAGGGCACGTGACGCTCCCGCAGGTATTCCGGCGGAAGATCCGTGGTGCTGTCCGTGGTAACAATAAACTCCTTCATAACAAGCTCCTTCCTACTGACGCTCGTACACCGTATAGCCATACCGGCGCAGCAGCGCCGCCGCCTGGCCCGCGGACTTTCCATCGTAAAATTCCACCCGCAGCGCCCCGGACTGGACCTCCCGCATGTTGCGGATCTCCAGGTTCTTAATGCTCAGCCGGGCGCTGGCCAGGATGGTGGAAACAATGGCGATGGCCCCGGGCTCATCGGCAATTTCCAGATAAATTTCGTAAAGAGGCTCCACCCCGGAGCGGTACTGGGCGTTAAGGCTGCTCCGGTACTGGCGGGCCTCGTCAAAGTACGACAGCAGAAAATCCTCCTTGTCCCGGTTCACCGCCTCCCCCAGCCGGGAAAGGGCTTTCTGGTATCCGTCCAGCGCCTCCAGCAGGGCCTCCTTGTTTTCCCGGAAGATCTGCTGCCACATTTCCGGGGAGGAGGAGGCGATACGGGTCACATCCTTAAAGCCGCCGGCGGCCAGCATTTTCATAAGGCCCGCCCGGTTGTCGGATTTCTTTACCAGGTTCACCAGCGCGTAGGCCACCAGATGGGGCAGATGGCTGATGTAGGCGGTGGCCCGGTCGTGATCCCGGTAGTCCAGCACCAGGGGGATGGCGCCGATGGCCTTGACCATGGCCTGGTACTCCACCATCTGCTCCGGCCGGTTCTTCCGGCCCGGGGTCAGGATATAGTAGGCGTTTTCCAGCAGCCGGTCGTTGGCGTTGGCATAGCCGGAAAGCTCCGAGCCGGTCATGGGGTGGCCGCCGATAAACTGCCCTTCCAGGCCCAGCTCCTCCACCGCCTGGTGGATGGTGGTCTTTACGCTGCCCACGTCCGTCAGCAGGCAGTCCGGCCGGATGATGTCCCGCAGGGTCTTCATACACTGAATGTTGACGCTCACCGGGGCGCACAGGAAAATCATATCGCAGGCGGCAAAATTCTCATCCAGACGGTCCTGGGCCTGGTTGATGACGCCGTCCGCCAGCGCCTCCACCAGGCTTTCCCGGCTCCGGTTATACGCCAGGATCTTCATATCCGGGGAAACCCGCCGGAACGCTTTGGCCATAGAGCCGCCAATCAGCCCCAGGCCGATAAAGCCAATGGTTTGGATTGCCATCTTCTTTTCCTCCTATATCAGAGCTTTGGAATGCCATTTTTCTCCCCGGTAGCGGATGGTAAAGAACACAATCCGCACCACCCAGTCCAGGAACATAGCCATCCAGACGCCATATAGCTGGAAATAATGTCCCAGCAGATAGGAACCGCCTACCCGGAACACCCACATGGAAAACATGGAAATGCCCATGGTGTAGGCCGCGTCGTTCCCGGCCCGCAGGGTATTGGGCAGGTTGAAGGACAGGGGCCAGAACAGCGTTCCTGCAATCAAATGCCAGAACAAGAGCGTCCAGGCCATCTGATACGCTGCCTGGGACATGTTGTAGGCGCCCAGCAGCAGCGGCCGCAGGGCCACAATCAGCAGGGAGACCAAAAAGGTCATAATCGTGGAAGCCACAATCAGCTTTTTGGTATAGCTGCGGGCCTGCTTCACCTGGTCCGCGCCAATGCACTGGCCCACCACGGTAATCAGGGCCAGGCTCACCGCCGAGCCAGGGATGATCATAAACGTGCACAGGTTGTTGGACACGGAGTTGGCCATAATGGAGGCGGTTCCATAGGTGGAAACCAGGCTCAGCACAATAATCTTGCCCAGCTGGAAGATCCCGTTTTCCAGGCCACCGGGGATCCCAATCCGCAGGATCCGGCGGATCATGGCGCCCTGCAGCCGGGGATGCCGCAGGTTTTCCACATGGATCTCAAACCGGGGCAGGTGGATCCGGTACAGCATAAACACGGAACCGACAATCCGGGAGAACAGCGTGGCGATGGCCGCGCCGGCCACGCCCCACTTCATGCCGAAAATCAGCACCGCGTTGCCGGCAATGTTGATCAGGTTCATGGCCAGGGACACTTCCATGGAAATCCGGGAGTTTCCCATGGAGCGGAACAGGGCCGCCGCCGAATTGTACACCGCCATAAAAGGATACGTCAGGGCGATGATGGAAAAATACGTCACCGCCTGGCTCATGACCGCCGCCTCCGTGCCGCCGAACAGCAGGCGCAGCAGATGGACGTTGCCCACCAGCATCAGCGCCGTCACCAGCACGGCAAACAGCAGGGCCGTAAACAGCAGCTGGTTGGCCGCCGAGCAGGCGGATTTGGCGTCCTTCCTTCCTATATATTGGGAGCAGACCACCGCGCCGCCGGTGGCCAGCGCCGCCAAAATATTCAAAATCAACGTGTTCAGAGAGTCTACCAGAGAGACGCCGGAAACGGCCGCCTCCCCCGCCACCGAAACCATCATGCTGTCCGCGATGCCTACCGTAGCGGTCAGCAGCTGCTCCACCATCAAAGGAAGCAGCAGCTGCAAAAGCTGCTTTCTTGTGAATAACATATTTTCCCATTCCTTTCCGCCTCTTATTTTACTACCACCCTGCGGAAAAAGGCAAGCACAAATCTTGTCCCAAGGCGGATTCGATTTTTTCCAAAATTCCATGGAAAAACCGGCCGCTTAGGAGTATAATAAAAATTAATTGCGCTTCAGGGGGCTTCCCCCGCTACCCTATTACGGAAGGAAGAAAAATATGGAAAACAAATTTGAAAAAAATTTGGCAGAAGGAAGCGTGGCCAAAAACCTGATTCTCTTCGCCATCCCCTTCATCTTTTCCAACCTGATCCAGTCCCTTTACAATGTAGCGGATATGATTATCGTGGGCCAGTTCAGCGGCACCATCAGCATGTCCGGCGTCAACATTGGCGGGCAGATTACCAACATTGTCACCAACCTGGTCATCGGCCTGGCCGCCGGGGCCACCGTGCTCATCGGCCAATACCTGGGGGCCGGCCAAAAGCGGGCCTTGGAGGAAACCATCGGCACCCTCTTTTCCACCCTGCTGGTGGCGGCGGTGGTCCTGTCCGTGGTTATGATCGCCTTCCGGGTCCCAATCCTGCGGCTGATCCAGACCCCGGAGGAATCCTTTGACGAGGCCAACCGCTATCTGTCCATTACCATGGCCGGTACCATTTTTATCTTTGGCTACAACGCCCTTAGCGCCGTCATGCGAGGCATGGGAGACAGCCGGAGGCCCTTGTACTTTGTGACCATCGCCTGCTTTGTCAATATTTTCCTGGACATCCTGATGGTAAAGGGCTGGGGCATGGGCGCCGCCGGCGCGGCTCTGGCTACGGTCATCTCCCAGGCGGTCAGCATGATCCTGTGCATCCTGTACCTGCGGAGAAACAACTTTGTGTTTTCCTTTAGCCTGAAATCCTTCCGCTTCCACAAGCTGCGGCTGCGGATGCTGCTGCGGATCGGCATCCCCACCTCGGTCCAAAGCTTTGCCTCCAGCCTGTCCTTCCTGTTTTTGACCACCATGGTCAACGGCCTGGGGGTCACCGCCTCCGCCGCGGTAGGGGCAGTGGGGAAATTCAACGGCTTCGCCATCCTGCCGGCGGTGGCCATCTCCAACTCGGTGGCCGCCATGAGCGCCCAGAATATCGGAGCCGGAAAAATCAAACGGGCCCAGAAAACCTTTACCGTAGGGCTGATCCTGTCCTTTTCCATCAGCGCGGTAATCTTCATCCTGAGCCGCCTGTTCCCAGGGGAAATCCTGGCGGTTTTCGCCGACGACGCGGACATGGTGGCCGCCGGTATCGTCTACATGGCCTCCTTTGGCCTGGATTACCTGTGCGTGCCCTTCTACTTTAACCTGAACGGGCTGTTCAACGGCTCCGGCCACACCACCTTCTCCCTGATCAACGGCTCCATGGCGTCGGTGCTGGTGCGGATCCCCACCTGCTACTTCTTTGGCTCCATCCTGAACATGGGCCTGGGCGGCTACGGCCTAGGAGCCCCCTGCGCTTCCCTGGCGGCGGCCATCGTTGGATTTATCTATTTCTTCTCCGGCCGCTGGAAGGTATCCACCATCATCCGGGAAGGAGAGTCCGCATGAGCCTGCTTTACGCCCTGGAAGGCCTGCGGAACGGTTTCTGGGACGCAGTGTTTTCCTTTTTTACCCTGTTTGGGGAGGAAACCTTGATCCTGCTGTTCCTGTGCCTTCTCTATTGGTGCGGGAACAAACGCCTGGCCTACCAGGTTTGCCTCACCTACTTTTTGGCCGGCCTAGCCGCCCAGTTTCTGAAGATCCTCTGCCGGGTTCCCCGGCCCTGGGTGCTGGATCCATCCTTCCAGCCTGTCGCCTCCGCCCTGGAAACCGCCACCGGCTATTCCTTCCCAAGCGGCCATACCCAGGGAGCGGCGGCCGTCTGGGGCACCCTGGGGCTTTGGGCCTGGCGCCAAGGCGGGAAGCACCGGCAGGCCGCCCTGGCCGCCGGCCTTCTGCTGCCGGCCTTGGTCGGGCTCTCCCGCATGTACCTAGGCGTCCACACCCCCTGGGACGTGGCGGCAGGCTATCTGCTGTCCCTGGCGGCGGCCTTTCCTGTTACCGGGCGTTTCGCCTATTCCCCGGCGGCCACCCACCCTGCGGAGCCCCCTCGCTCTCTGGATCCCGCCCCCTCCCGCCGCCAGGCCGGGCTGCTCTTTGGCTTTTCCCTGGCTGTCACGCTGGCCGCCTTGTGGCTGGTCCACACCGGCTACGCGGACGGGGAGATGGCGGCGGACGGCTGCAAGGCCGGAGCCGCCGGCATGGCCTTTGCCCTGGGCTGGTATCTGGAAAGCCACTATATCCGCTTTTCCACCCAGGGTTCCCTGCCGTTCCAGGCCCTGAAGCTGATCCTAGGAGCGGCTGGGGCCCTGCTGATCCAAACCGGGCTGAAGCCGGTGCTGGGGGAAACCATCCCGGCGGATATTCTCCGGTATTTTCTGCTGGTGTTCTGGGTGATGGTGGGGTTTCCTATGGGGATTCGGAAGGCGGCCCAGGTTTCTCGCAAAAAGCCTTGAGATTTCCTGCCGAAAACAGTATAATAAAGAAAATTACTCTCGAAACCAGGAGGATTCCTATGAAGAAATTAAGAGTGGCAGATCCCCAAAACTGCATGGCCTGCCTGCAGTGTGAAATCGCCTGCTCCACCGCTTTCTACAAACGCTATGATCCGGACCTTTCCTGCATCCACATTGTGGAAAAGAAGGGAAATCCCCGTCCCATGGCCTGCGTCCAGTGCGGGAAGTGCGCCGAGGCCTGCGAGGCCCACGCCATCGAGCAGAAACCCAACGGCGTGTATATGATCAACAAGAAGCTGTGCGTAGGCTGCGGCAAGTGCGTGGAGGCATGTCCCCTGCACGTGATGGTTATGCCGGCGGACGCCAAAAACCCGTCCAAGTGCATCGCCTGCGGCATCTGCGTAAAGGCATGTCCCATGGACGTCCTGGAGATCCAGGACAAATAAGGTTCCGCCAGCCGGCGGCCAAACCGCCGCCAGCTCTGTATAAAAACCAGAAAAAGAGCGCATCCTGAAGGAAAAGGAGGCGCTCTTTTTATGAAAAACCTGAGTCTGCTGAACCATGTTTACCAAAACACCCAGATGGGGGTGGAAAGCCTGCCGCTGCTGGCCGCCAAATCCCGGGACAACACCTTCCGCCAGGAAGTGGGCCGCCAGTGGAGGGAATACCGGGAT
>CALWEC010000081.1 GCA_944376945.1 uncultured Lachnospiraceae bacterium
CCCTCCTTCTCTTTGCAAACCTTTTTTGTATTTAATAGGTACGGCTCTTGGGTTTGTTGATGGCCCATACCCAGGCCGGCACTAACACACACATATCCTTGTCCGGATAGTACTTGTAGCCGATCTCCTCCTCCGTCAGGTCTTCCGCTTTCACGTAATCCCTGCCGTCGATGGACGCCGTCTCTTTCTCCAGCTTGGTTCCCAGGAATTTCTCCAGGTACTCCGCCGCCACATAGATGGCCCCGTCCTTCTTTACAAAGGGGGCGTATCCCTGCTCCCGGTCCCGGTAATCCTCCACAATCACCGTATGGCCCGGGATGGCCACGGTCTTGTGGTACGGCAGCTCTCCCTTCAGGTACACGTCGAAGAACTGGCAGATGCCCATAACCACCGGCGCGCTTCTTCCGTATTCTCCGTTGGTGTTGGTAAACTGGAAGCTGTCCGCGCCGTATTTCTGGCACAGCTCAAAGGTCCGGAGGGTCTGGCCGTAGGGGATATCCACCCGCACCATGCCCAGGCCGCCAAACAAAGCGGAGGGCGGGAAATCCGGTGCCACGTGGCTGACCGGGCTGGCCGCCAGGGCCTTCCGCAGCATCTGATCCATCTCCGGATCCGTGCCTACCTTGCCCTGCTCCTGGTACTCCCGCAGAACCTGGATGCCCTTACCCTGACCGGTAAAGCCGATGACCTCGCCCAGAGGGGCGGTGGGGCCGTCGCTGTTGGCAAACTTCATCTGACGGACTTCCTCCGGGAAATCCTGGTACTCTTCCATCAGATCCGGGCCCATCTGCAGGATGTCGGACCAGCCGTAGCCTACCGTCACCGCCTGCAGGCGGCTGGAAACCTCTAGGTTGCCTCCCACGGTGCCTTCCATTTCTGGCTCCCAGGTGGAAGCCGCCGCCACCAGAGTGGCGTTTCCGCCCAGGGACTGGCCGCTGCAGCCCAGACGGTCCGGATCCACCTTCAGGGCTTTGGCGTTGGCCCGGATGTACCGGATGCAGCCCTTCATGTCATACACGTAGTCCGGGAAGCAGTTGGGCGGATAGTTGCGCATATCCACGCCGATTACCGCGTAGCCCCGGCGCAGCAGCTCCAGCTGCAGGTTGCCCAGGCTGGACGGGGAGGAGCTGTAGCCGTGCATATACAGCACCGCCGGCGCTTTTTCGTCGCCGCTGTCCATGCGGAATTCCTCCACATACAGGGTCTTCACCATGGGAAGGAACAGCAGGCGGCTGTGAGGGACAATGGGCACCGTGTCCACCACCTGGCGCCGCCGGTACGGCAGCGGCAGGATAAAGGGATCCCCGCCCTGGTAGTCGCAGATGACGCCGTCTTCCAGAGGACGCCCTTCCATCCGGAAGGAGAAACCGGCGCCAAACACAGCCTCCCCCTCCTTCATCTCGTACTGGGCTTCCGGGGAACCGGCTTCCATCTTGATCCAGCTTCCGTTGTAATACAGGTACACGTTTTTCTCAAAGAAATACAGGGTTCCAGGGCCCTCATAGCCTTCCGTCTTGACGGTGCCGTTGTACACGTTCTCCTCATGCTCGATAAACGGAACGCTAATGGAGGAGGCGTGGTCCCCGCCCTGGTACAGGGTGATGGTGGGCAGGTTGGCCTCATCGTACGGATGCTGGAACGCCTTGGTGTTGGCGCAGGTAACGGTCAGGCGCAGGCGGCTTCCCTTGGCAAAGTGCCGGGTAATGGTCTCCACGGAAAACTGCAGGTGCACCGGCTCCTTCATGCCCTCCGCCAGGCACCGCTCTTGATCCGCTTTCATGCAGGGATGATAGGTGGCCCCCATCTCCTCCCAGGCCTTCCGGGGGGCGGAGGTGCGGTGGGAAGCCCGCAGCATGCCCATGGACACATACCGGGATGCGCCGCTTTTTTCCACTTCCTCCAGGTACACCACAAAGTCCGCGTCCGGCTGGTCGCAGGTCACCCACAGGTCTACGGAGACATTGCCGGCCATCTCGTTGTTGTAGCGGCCGTACAGAGGCAGGGAGGTAAAGGTCAGGCCTCTCTTGTCCACCCCTTCGGTCATATCCCCGTCCCAGGTCAGGACCATCCGTTCAAAGGTGCTTCCCTCCCCGTTGTCAAACAGGGAGACGTCGGTGCGCACCTTGTAATCGGTGGTCTGGGCCGCCTCCGGCTTGGTCAGGGACAGGGTGCCGTCGTTCTGGGACTGGCAGGTGCCGGATTTATCCGCCGTCAGGTAGAAGGTGGTCCGGCGCTCCGTCTCCAAAGGCCAGACGTCGGCAAAGCGCCACCGCTTGCCTTCCTCGGCGCCGATCATGTAGTACACATAGGGCGGCCGCTTGTCAAAGCCGTTGTCCACGCCTTTCAGCAGGTTGTCCATCCACTTGTGATGCTCCGCCAGCATGTCAAACTGGCCTTCCGGATAGGTCACATTGGCGGTGGAACGGGTGCACTGGCGGTGGGTCCAGGGACCCAGCACAATGCTGCCGCCCCATTCCTTGGTGGCCACCATCTGGCCGAAGGTGCCGGACTCGCACAGGCCCGCAAACTGGTGGACCCGGATGTCCGTCTTTTTAAACACGTCTATATCCGTGATAGGCGGAATGGTAATGTTGGTTTTCTCCCCGTTAAAATTGGGGTTCTCATCGTCCCGGCACATATGGGCCTCAAACAGGGACTCCATAAACCGCTTGTTCTTTCCGTACTGGCCGGTCTCATACGCCTCGTAGGCCAGGGAGCCGTCCGGATCCTCGTCCACCGGCTCCACCTGGTCCCCTGCCAGGAACTCTTCTTTGGTTTTCTTTTTCTCGCTGATGTCGCTGCCGGACACGTTCTTGACCCGGTGCATGGGAATAGCCGACACCCCGTTGGGGTAGTCCTGGTAATAGAAATCCGGGTCGCAGACAATGGGGGTAATGCCCTTTAAGCCTTTGCTGGGCGCCGGTTTGGCCACCGCCGTGGCAAACTGGATCAGGCCCCGGTTGGAGCCGCCGATGGTGGCCACCTGGCCGTCGCTCCAGTCCTGGGCGATCATCCAGTCGATTACCGTGTTGACGTCCTTCCGGTTCTCAATGCTGGCAAAGCTGTCCTGGGTGCCGTAGGACACGCCGGCCCCCCGGTTTTCCAGCACCGCGCCTACGTAGCCGTAGGGCACGCACCGCTCGATCAGGTCGATGCCGTTGCGCTTGGGGGACTTTTTCATCCGGCCGCCTCGGGTAATCAGCAGGATCACCGGGAACTTGCCCTCCGCCTTCTTTCCGTCCGGGGTGGTGGGGAACACCAGGTCCAGGCCCAGCTTGGTGCCGTCAAAGCCTTCCGCGTAGCGGGATTCAATGGTGAATCCCGCGTACTTAGGTTCCGCAAAGCCTTCGTATTTCCCCGGAAGGGAGTTTCTCTTTTTTTCTTCCATAAGACTGCTCCTTAAAACTTATGCCTATGCTTACGCTTCCTCTTTCGCTTCCTTGCCGCCCATGTGCATCAGCCGGCTGCCAAACAGGATGAAGATTACCGCCACCGCCAGGGTAAAGACACCGATGACGTCGTAGCCTCTCTGATAGCCCAGGTTCCCCAGGATCAGGCCCAGCGCCGCGCCGGCGATCATGCTCAGGATATCCGTGGCAAAATAGTTGGTGGCGTGGACGTTTCCTTTCTCCGTTGGATCGCAGGTCTTAAACAGGAAGATGCTGATGATCTTGCTGTAGGAAGCGCCGATGGTGCACAGCATTTCCGCCGCCAGGAAGGAATTGTAGGTGTAGGCATGGCCGGTCAGCAGGATGCCGGCGCCCAGGCACACATACAGGAAGAACAGCACAAACTTAGGGTGGATAAAGTCGCACAGGGTGTTGGTCACAAAACCGATAAAGGAAGCTACCGTCCCGGTTACCAGCAGGATGGAGGAAATGTCGATGCCCCGCTCTGTGGCAATTACGTTGTTGTACTGGTTGTGGGCGGACCAGCACAGCACCACCAGGCTCATCATAAAGCAAACCGGCACGTACTTCAGGTTCAGGGCCTTCAGGCCGGTCTTTCTCTTCTTGGAGGTAGCCTGGAGGAACTTCTCGTCCTTAAAGTCAATGAACATAATCAGGGCGATGGCCGCTACCGCAAAGGCTGCCGCCACTGCCAGGGCCGGAAGCATGCCGAAGGAATTGTACACTTTTACGCCGCCAGCCTTGGCATAGTTTTTGGCCAGGTTCTGGGCAACGGTCAGGAAGGCGTAGGTGGTACCCATAACCTTCTTATCGATGAGCATAGCCACGATCGCCGGCAGGATGATGCCTACCAGGCACCAGCCCAGCCCGTACAGGCCACGGGCAATAATAAAGTTCACGTCGCCCAGTCTTCCAAAGGTACCCATAAAGAAGATCAGCAGGGTCCGAAGGGTAATGGCGCCGATAAGGGCGATCCGCTTCTTGTCCGAGTCTGCCAAAGCGCCGGCAGGCATCCGGCTGATCAGAGCCACAATGGTATAAACCGAGGAGGCGAAGCCGATGGCGCCTACGCTGACGCCGGCGGCGGTGGCCCCTACGTTGATAAACGAGTTGGCCCAGTTGATGGAACAATCGCTGAGCATCTGGACTAAGATGATCAGGATCAGGTTTTTGTTGAAAATGTCTTTCAGTTTGATTTTGGTCTTTGCTTCTGCCATTGGAAACAAAATCTCCTTTCTTTCACATGGGTACTTCCTTACCCTGCCAGGTTAAACAGGCCCAGCTGGGCCGCCGCCATCACCAGGAACGGAATCGCCAGAGAGCAGCCGATCATCCGGGAGGCCAGCTGATCCTTGACCTTCGGATCCGGACAGCCGGCAATGGCCAGGGCCCCGCCGGTGGAAAAGGGCGAAACGTCTGTGGACAGGCCGCCTAGGAACACACAGCTGTACAGGGCTACCGGGCTCAGGCCCACCGCCGCCGCCAGCTGCGGCACCAGGGGATACATCAAGGGCATTACCGTGGACGTGGTGCTGGAGAAAAAGCTTAGCGCCGCCGCCAGCAGGACGATTACGCCCGGCACAATGGCCGCCGGCACCGTCTCCTGCAGCAGCTGCCCAATCTGCTCCACCAGCCCTGCCTGGACGCCGATCTCAATGAGCATGTACACGCCGGAGATCATCACGATGGTATGGATGGGAACCCGGCGGATGACCTCCTCCTCTTTTCCCAGCCGCAGCACCGCGCAGAGAAGGGCCCCGACCACCATCACCATCTGGGGCTTGCAGATGCCTGCCACCGTATCCCAGAACGGGGAGGGGAACCACATTTTTACCACCCCCGGCACCACCATTAAGACAAAGGCGGCCAGCAGGATGATCAGGGTCAGCTTTTGCTTGGGGCTGAAGGAACAGGAGGACAGCTCCGCCGCCTCCCTCTTTTCCGCCTCGGCGGTGCCTGCGCCCTTCTTCCGGTCTTTGATCATGTAATAGGCGAAGAAAACGCCGATTACCACCACGCACATCAGAGAGCAGTTCAACCAGATCCGGTTGCTCATGGCATGGGCCAGCTCCGGGTCCACGCCGTTGGCCAGGATCAGGTTTTTGCTGATGATGCCGCCGTAGCCGTTGTAGGGGTTATTGCTTCCGATCAGGTTGCCGAACAGGATACACAGAGCCGTCAGCGCCGGGTTGATGCCGGAAGACAGAGCCATGGAAAAAGCGAAGGGCCCTACAATGGCCGGCGTGGACGCTCCCGCCCCCAGGCCGCCTACCACCGCGCAGACCAGGGTAATGGCCCAGGGGACCAAGGCCCTGCGCCCGCCCAGGACGCCCAGCATTTTCCGGCCCAGCACCTCCATGGTACCGTTTAGAGCCGCATAGTTGAAAAACAGGGAGATGGACAGCAGATAAAACATAATGTCCACCGGCCAGTAGGAAATGACTTCCTCCACGGATTTCCCCAGCAGGAAATACCCGATCAGGAAGGCAAAAAACATAGCCGTCACTCCTGTATTCAGCTTAAGCTTTTCTCCGGCGGCCACCGCGATGACAATAGCCGCAACACATAGGATCAGTGCCATACTCCCATTTACCTCCTCCTCTCTCTTTGATATTCCGCAAACGTTTGAGGTGATATCCTGTTCTTATAATATAGCAAACCCCGTGCCAACTTTCCCTTTTCCTCTTCTTTTTTTCTTTCCCCGGCGGCCGGAGGGCGGAAAAGCGCGGATTTTCCCCTGGGGCGGAGCCGGACAAACCAAGCCCGTTCCCAGAAACAGAATGAGACAGGGCGAAACACTTGAATCGTATGTTTCATCCTGTCTCATTTTGTTTCAATCTGTTTGATTCTGTCTTACGCTGTCTTATTCTGTCCCTTGGCCGCCGTAGGATTCCTGGATCTGGTACTTTTTCATCTTCCTCCACAGGCTGGAACGGGCCATGCCCAGCCGTTCCGCCGCCTGGGTGCGGCTTCCGCCGCAGGCCTCCAAGGCTTCCACCAGCCGGCGGTATTCCCGCTCTTCCCTGGGGGAAAGGGAGGGCCGGGGAACCGGTTCCTGCCGCCGCGCCGCCTCCGGCTCCGCCGCCTGAGGCTCCCGCTCGTACACCTCCTCCAGCTGCCGCCGGACCATCTCCCCGTCCACCGTCTGGCGGCTGCTGATGACTGCCAGCCGCTCGCAGAAGTTCCGCAGCTGGCGCACATTCCCGGGCCAGCGGTAGCCTTCCAGCAGCGCCTCCGCCTCCTGGGTCAGCTGCAGCTCTTTCCCGGCCTCCTTGCCGTACCGCTTTAGGAAGGCCCTGGCCAGCACCGGCACGTCCCCCTGCCGGTCCCGCAGCGGCGGGATCCGCAGGGTCAGCACGTTAAGCCGGTAATACAGATCCTCCCGGAATTTCCCCTCCCTGACCATCTGGCGCAGGTTTTTGTTGGACGCCGCCACAATCCGCACATCCACTGGGATCACCCGGTCGTCCCCCACCCGGGTAATAACCCGTTCCTCCAGCACCCGCAGAAGCCGCACCTGCCCCTGCAGGTCCATCTCGGAAATCTCATCCAGGAAAATGGTCCCCTTGTCCGCCTGCTCAATCAGCCCTTTTTTCCCCTGCCGGGACGCGCCGGTAAACGCGCCTCCCACATAGCCAAACAGCTCGCTTTCCAGCAGGCTCATGGGCAGGGAGCCGCAGTTGATGGCCACAAAGGGCTGCTCCTTCCGCATACTGTAATTGTGGATGCTCTGGGCAAACAGCTCCTTGCCGGTGCCCGACTCCCCTAGGATCAAAATATTGGCATGGTGCTTGGCAAACTGCTTGGCCTTGTACCGGCATTCTTCGATGGCCTCCGATTCCCCCTGGATGTCCGGGAAATGGTAGCGGGCCACCCGGCCCTTGGCGTAGATTTCCGTCTTAATCTGGCTTTCCAGGTTTTCCACCTGTTCCTTCTGGTTCAGGTGGACAATGGCCCCCTGGATCTCCCCGTCTCGCTTATAGGGGTTCATATTGACCAGGACGATGTGCTCCCGAATCCGCAGGAGGCTTCCGTAAATGTTTTCCCCCTGTTCCAGGACCCGCCGTACCTGCTCAGGATCCAGCTCCGGAAAAAGCTCCCAGACCTCCCGCCCCATCAGCTCCCCGTTTTCCGCGTCCATCAGCTTTTTTACCGCGGAATTGTAATAGCGGACGCGGCCTTCCTGGTTCAGCAGCAGCATCCCCTCAAAGGAATAGTCCATGACCCCTTCCAGGGTACTCCAGTACTCCCGCTGGCGGCGGATATTTTCCACCAGCACCACCGCCATCTCCAGGGTCCGGTAGAAGGACTCGTACTCGTCTGCCGCCGGATTGTGGTAGCAGCGGATCCCCATTTTATCCGCCTCCTGTTTGACGGTTGTCCCTCCCAGGACAAAAGAGGCGCCATTCTGGGAAGCTTCCCGCAGCTTTTGCCGGACATACTCTGGCTTGGTTCCCTGGATGATCACATTCTCCAGATCCAGGTGGAAAAGGAAGCGGACGGTATCCGAGTTATACAGCAGGGGCCTGTGGCTGAACACCGCCGCCTTGGCGCCGGTGGCCGGCAGCTCCTCCGGGTGGTGTTTCAGCACATAGGCAATCAGGGAGAAGGTGCTGGAGCCTAGGAACTGGATGGAGAGCACCGGCAGCTGGTGGTCCAGCTTGGCCTGCTTCAGCAGCAGCTCCATCCGGCCCCGGCAGATGACGGCGTCCGGCTTCCCCTTTTCGATTTCCTGCAGCAGCGCCTGGATTTTCGGGTGCTGGCAGCTGGTTACCCCGTCCACCGCCACATACCGCTCTTCCAGCTGTACCTGCTGTTCCTCCGCCGCCTGCTGGAACAATTCGGAATTTCCCGTCTCCCGGGCCGATATGTACCAGACCCTCGGCCGTCTTTTTTCTTCCATTTTCTTCCCCCTATCCAAAACTGCCGGCCCCAGAGGCGTCCCTCCTGGCCGGCAGTTTCCCGTCCGCTTTTACCGCTGACGGTCCTGAGCTTTGTTTTCGCTCTTGTTCTGAGCCTTGTTCTGGCTCTTGCCTTGAGCCCGGTTCCGCTCGCTGCGGTTCCGGCAGTCCTGCCCGCGGTTCTCGCAATCCTGGCTCCGGTTTTCCGAACGGTTCTTTTCTCGGTTCTCCATATTCCTACCTCCTGTACGTTCCTGCCGCGCCTTCCGCGGCAGCGGCACACATCAAGTCGGGTTACGCTGTTAGTATCCCAACCGGAGGCGGAATTATGCGCCTA